>CAMPJJ010000021.1 GCA_946886855.1 uncultured Roseateles sp.
TCGCTGACCTGTTCGACTGCCCGGCTGACGCCCTCCAGGCGGCGCCGGGCGAACCGGGCCGGGGTCAAAGCCGGCTTTTTGCCTTCCGGTGATGGCCGTCTGATAACGGGATGTCACTTGGGGGCTTGACTTCACGCATTACAATCCCGGGCTTTGCCAAGCCCAAGATTTTCAAGGAAAAAGACATGGCCATCGAACGCACCCTCTCCATCATCAAGCCCGATGCCGTGGCCAAGAACGTCATCGGCCAGATCTACAGCCGCTTCGAAGGCGCCGGTCTGAAGATCATCGCCTCCAAGCAGAAGCAGCTGTCGCGCGCCGAAGCCGAAGCGTTCTACGCCGTGCACAAGGCCCGCCCGTTCTTCAACGACCTGGTGACCTTCATGATCTCCGGCCCGGTGCAGATCCAGGTGCTGGAAGGCGAAGGCGCCATCCTGAAGAACCGTGACCTGATGGGCGCGACCGATCCGAAGAAGGCCGAGAAGGGCACCATCCGCGCCGACTTCGCCGACAGCATCGACGCCAACGCCGTGCACGGCTCGGACGCCGCCGAGACCGCCGCCGTGGAAGTGGCCTTCTTCTTCTCCGGCCTGGAAATCAACGCCCGCTGAATCGGGCAAGGCCTCTGACCTCCGGGCCATGAGGCCCAGAGAATGAGGAACGCATGATGGACACGGTCAACCTGCTCGGATTCGATCTGCAAGGCCTGGCCGCGTACTGCGAGCAGCTGGGGGAGAAGCGCTTCCGCGCGACCCAGCTGTTCCGCTGGATCCATCAGAAGGGCGCGTCGGACTTCGCCCAGATGTCCGACCTGGCCAAGTCGCTGCGCGACAAGCTGGCCGGGCGCGCCCACATCACCGCGCTGCCGGTGATCTCCGAACACGTCTCCGCCGACGGCACCATCAAGTGGTTGTTCGACGTCGGCCAGGGCAACGCCGTCGAGGCGGTCTATATCCCCGAGGACGACCGGGCCACGCTGTGCATCTCCAGCCAGGCCGGTTGCGCCGTGGGTTGCCGCTTCTGCTCGACCGGCCATCAAGGTTTCAGCCGCAACCTCGAGACCTGGGAGATCGTCGCCCAGCTCTGGTACGCCGAGCATTCGCTGCGGCAACGCCTGGGCAAGGACGAACGCATCATCTCCAACGTCGTGATGATGGGCATGGGCGAGCCGCTGCAGAACTACGGCGCGCTGGTCCCCGCGCTGCGCATGATGCTGGACGACCACGGCTACGGCCTGTCGCGCCGCCGCGTGACGGTGTCGACCTCGGGCGTGGTCCCGATGATCGACCGCCTGCGCGAGGACGCGCCGGTGGCCCTGGCCGTCTCGCTGCACGCCCCCAGTGACCCGCTGCGCGACCAGCTGGTGCCGCTCAACCGCAAGTACCCGATCGCGGAACTGCTGGCGAGCTGCAAGGCCTACCTGGACAAGGCGCCCCGCGACTTCATCACCTTCGAGTACTGCATGCTGCAGGAGGTGAACGATTCTCCGGAGCAGGCCCGCGAGCTGATCGCGCTGCTCAAGGGCAAGGTGCCCTGCAAGATCAACCTGATCCCGTTCAACCCGTTCCCCGCGTCGGGCCTGAAGCGCAGCACGAACGAGCGCGTGAAGGCGTTCGCCGATCTGCTGATCCAGGCCGGCATCGTCACGACCGTGCGCAAGACGCGCGGCGACGACATCGACGCCGCCTGCGGCCAACTGGCCGGGGAGGTGCAGGACCGGACGCGGGTCCATCTGCGCATGGTGCGCGCGCCCGTGGTGGTACAGCGCGGCGCGACATCGAGCACGGCTTCCGCCGGGCCTTCCGGCGCCTCCTCGGGCGCCGTGCCCGGGTCGGCCACGCCTTCGACCCCCGTCACTCCCACAGGCACACGTCCATGACCCCTTCGTCGCCCGGCTCCCTCCTTCCGCGTCGTTCCGCCCGGACCCTGTCCGTCGTGCTGTTGATCGCCGCGGCCCTGGCCGGGTGCGCGAGCGGTTCGCAGCAGCAACAGCAGCCGCGCACCGAGAGCGACAAGACCGACAACGACCGCCGCGCGCAGGTGCGGCTCGAGCTCGCCAGCGGCTACTTCGCGCGCGGCCAGTACGAGACGGCGCTGGACGAGGTGAAGCTGGCCATGGCCGCGAAGCCCGACCTGCCCGAAGCGATCAACCTGCGCAACCTGATCTACGCCGCGATGGGCGAGTTCGGCCTGGCCGAAGAGGGCTTCAAGCAGTTGATCGCCCGCGACCGCAACAACGGCGACACGCTGCACAACTACGGCTGGTTCCTGTGCCAGCGCCAGCGCTACGCCGAGGCCTACCAGCAGTTCGAGGCGGCGGTGGCGATCCCGACCTATCGCACGCCGTCGCGCACGCTGCTCGCCTGGGGCGCCTGCGAGGCGCGCGAGGGCCGGCTGGTGCCGGCGCAAGTCCACCTGACCAAGGCCTTCGAGGCCGAACCGGGCAATCCGACGATCGCGCTGAACCTGGGCGAAGTGCTGTACCGCCAGGGGGAGTACGAACGGGCGCGGTTCTACGTGCGCCGCGTCAATACCAACGTGGAACAGGCCAGTGCCGCCAGCCTCTGGCTGGAGCTGCGCATCGAGCGCCGCCTGGGCAACTCGTCCAACATGGACGACCTCGGTCAGCAGATGCGGCGCAAGTATCCGCAGGCGGCCGAGACGCAAGCATTGAACAACGGTCGATTCGATGAATGAGGGACATCGCATGACTCCGACGGCCACCGACGAGGCGTCGCTCGCAGCCGATTTCGCTGCCTCCATGTCCGCGCCCAGCTCGGCCGGTGCCGTGCTGCGCCGCGCGCGCGAGGCCAGGGGCTTGCATATCGCCGCGCTCGCGGCGACGCTGAAGGTGCCGCAGTCGAAGCTGGAGGCCCTGGAGGCCGATCGCTACCAGGACCTGCCCGACGCGACCTTTGCCCGGGCGCTGGCGCGTTCGGTGTGTCGCGTCATGAAACTCGACGCCGCGCAGGTGTTGATCCTGTTGCCCAGCGGCAGCGGCGAAGCCTCGCTGGACCGTGTGACGCCGGGCTTGAACCAGCCGTTCCGCGCGCGGTCGGTGACTCAGGATCCGGCGCTGTCGACCGCCTTGCTCAAGCGGCCCGCGGTGTTGGGCGTCGGCGTGCTGCTGGTCGCGGCGCTGGCGGTCTATGTGATCCCGTCGAGCTGGATCGACCAGCTCACGGCGCGTTTGCGGGGGACCGAGTCCTCCGTCGCGACGGCGCCCGGCCCGGGCAACGTCGCGGGCACGCCCCCGGCTGCGACCGACACGCCGCCGACGAGTGTCGAGGCGCCGGGAATGAGTTCCTCCGACGCGGCTCCGCTGACGCCGCAAACCGCGCAGACACAGCCGTCGCAGCCGTCGGCGCAGGCTCCGGCCACGACCTCGCCGGTCCCGTCCAGCACCGCTCCCGCCGCGACGGCCGCCGTCGTCACGCCATCGACGAGCGCTCAGACCCCGTCGACCGCCTCGACCGTCGCGCAGCCCGGTCAACCGGTTCAGGCCGGCGCCCCCGCGCCCGGCACCTCGCCCCTGAAGGTCCGCGCCACCGCGGAGTCGTGGGTGGAGGTCGTCGACGCCAAGGGCCAGGTCTTGTTGTCCCGCCTGCTCAGATCCGGCGATCTGGTCGACGTGAACGGCGTCGCGCCTTTGAAGCTGCGCGTGGGCAACGTGTCCGGCACGGAACTGGTGTTCCGCGGCCAGCCGGTGGACCTCGCCGCCCGGTCGCGCGACAACGTCGCCCGACTCGAGCTGAACTGACCGGATCGACCTCCAGCCGACCCCGAGCCGACGGGCGCCGCACCCAGCCGTAACCCCTTCGCAAGAGCGCCGCAAGATGGACAAGCCAGCCACTCCCGATACCGCCGACCTCAGCGCTGACATCGACGCCGAAGCCCACGATCTGTCCGCCCTGATCGCGGCCGCCGCGCCGTCCGCGCGCCGCTCGCGCCAGGCGCAGGTGCGCTGGGGCAGCCGCGTGGTGACGATCGGCGGCGACGCGCCGGTGCGCGTGCAGTCGATGACCAACACCGACACCGTCGACGTCATCGAGACCGCGATCCAGGTCAAGGAACTGGCGCAGGCCGGGTCGGAGCTGGTGCGCATCACCGTCAACAACGCCGAGGCCGCCGACGCCGTGCCGCACATCCGCGAGCAGCTCGACCGCATGGGCGTCGACGTGCCGCTGGTTGGCGACTTCCACTACAACGGCCACCGCCTGTTGACCGAGCATCCCGCCATGGCGCGGGCACTGTCGAAGTACCGGATCAATCCGGGCAACGTCGGCAAGGGCGACAAGAAGGACCGCCAGTTCGCCCAGATGATCGAGGCCGCGATGCAGTACGACAAGGTCGTGCGCATCGGCGTCAACTGGGGCAGCCTGGACCAGGAACTGCTCGCCCAGATGATGGACGAGAACGCGAAGCGCGCCGCGCCCTGGGACGCCAAGCAGGTCATGTACCAGGCGCTGATCCAGTCCGCGCTGTCGTCGGCGTCGTACGCCCGCGAGCTGGGCATGAATCCCGACAACATCATCATCAGCTGCAAGGTCAGCGGCGTGCAGGACCTGATCTCGGTCTACCGCGCGCTGAGCCGGCGCTGCGACTACGCGCTGCACCTGGGCCTGACCGAGGCCGGCATGGGCACCAAGGGCACGGTGGCCTCGGCCACGGCGCTGGCGGTGCTGCTGCAGGAAGGCATCGGCGACACGATCCGCGTCTCGCTGACGCCGCAGCCCGGCGAGTCGCGCACCCAGGAAGTGGTGGTCGCGCTGGAGATCCTGCAGTCGCTGGGCCTGCGTGCGTTCAACCCGAGCGTCACCGCCTGCCCCGGCTGCGGCCGCACGACCAGCACGACCTTCCAGGAACTGGCCAAGCAGATCGACGACTTCCTGCGCGCGCAGATGCCGGTCTGGCGCGAGAAGTACCCCGGCGTCGAGACCATGAAGGTTGCGGTGATGGGCTGCATCGTCAACGGCCCCGGCGAGAGCAAGCACGCCGACATCGGCATCAGCCTGCCGGGCAACGGCGAGGCGCCGGCGGCGCCCGTCTTCATCGACGGCGAGAAGGCACTGACCCTGCGCGGCGACAACATCGCCGGCGAGTTCCACGCCCTGGTCGAGAATTACATTGAAAAGCGCTTCGGCGCGAGCACCACCACCGCATGAGCAAGAACATCCAGGCCGTCAAGGGGATGAACGACATCCTCCCGGCCAGCGTCGACCGCAAGGACAAGCTGCCGAGCAGCCAGCTGTGGAGCTGGTTCGAGACCACGCTGCGCGGCGTGCTGCAGCGCTACGGCTACCAGTACATGCTGACCCCGATCGTCGAGCCGACCGCGCTGTTCGTGCGCGGCCTGGGCGAGGTCACCGACATCGTCGAGAAGGAGATGTACTCCTTCACCGACAGCATGAACGGCGACAAGCTGACGCTGCGCCCGGAAGCCACCGCCGGCATCGTCCGCGCGATGGTCGAGCACAACGCGCTGTACAACGGCCCGCTGCGCCTGTGGACGCTGGGCCCGATGTTCCGGCACGAGCGCCCGCAGAAGGGCCGCTACCGCCAGTTCAACCAGTTGGACGTCGAGGCCCTGGGCTTCGCCGGGCCGGACGTGGACGCCGAGATCATCCTGATGGTCCGCCGCCTCTGGCAGGAACTCGGTCTGGTCGTCGGCGAGCATGTGCGCCTGGAGCTGAATTCGCTCGGGCAGCCCGAGGAACGCGCCGCGCATCGCGCCGCGCTGATCGCCCACTTCGAGGCGCACGCCGACAAGCTCGATGAGGACGGCAAGCGCCGCCTGCACACCAATCCGCTGCGCATCCTGGACACCAAGAACCCGGCCATGCAGGCGGTCGTCGAGGCGGCGCCGCACCTGATGGATTTCCTCGGAGAGGACAGCCTGGCGCACTTCAATGCCGTGCGCGCGATCCTCGACGCCGCCGGCGTCGAGTACCGCATCAACACGCGCCTGGTGCGCGGCATGGACTACTACAACCTGACCGTCTTCGAATGGGTGACCGACCAGCTCGGCTCCCAGGGCACGGTCTGCGGCGGCGGTCGCTACGACGGCCTGTTCGAGCAGCTCGGCGGGAAGCCGACGCCGGCGGTGGGCTTCGGCCTCGGCATTGAGCGCCTGCTGCTGCTGATCGACGAACTGGGCCTGCCGGTGCCGTCCTCGGCCCCGGACGTCTATGCGATCCTGCCGGACGCGGCCGTGCTGCCCCAGGCGGTCCCCGTGCTGGAGGCGCTGCGCGCCGAGGGCGTCGCAGTGCAGATGCACGCCGGCGGCGGCTCGTTCAAGGCGCAGTTCAAGAAGGCCGACGCCTCGGGTGCCCGCTTCGCGCTGGTGTTCGGCCCGGACGAACTCGCCCGCGGCGAGGTGGCCCTCAAGCCCTTGCGCGGCGGCGGCGAACAGGTGACACGTCCGCTTAACACGGTCGCTGCGTGGGCAGCCGACCTGCGCACCGCATAATCGCGACCTCGAATTTCAACCCGGACCCTCATTCGCACATGGCGTCTCATCTCGATCTCGAAGAACAGGAACAGCTGGAGCAGCTCAAGGCGTTCTGGAAGCGCTGGGGCAATGCGATCACCTGGCTGCTGACGCTGGTGCTGGTCGCCTACGCCGGCTGGACCGGCTGGAACTACTGGCAGCGCAACGAGGCCGCCAAGGCCGCCGCGATGTTCGGCGAGCTGCAGCGCGCGGCGCAGGCCGCCGATCTGGGCAAGAGCGTGGCGGTCTTCGGCACCCTGAAGCAGGACTACGCCGGCACGGGTTACGCCGCGCAGGCCGCGCTGGTGACCGCCCGGCTGCAACTGGACAAGGACAAGGCCGACGACGCCCGCGCCACGCTGGCCTGGGCCGCCGCCAACGCGAAGGGCGATGCCTACCGCGACCTGGCGCGCCTGCGTCTGGCCGCGCTGCAGATGGACGCCAAGCAGTTCGATGAGGCCGGCAAGACGCTGGATGCCGTGAAGAGCCCGGACTTCGCGGCCCTGGTGGCCGATCGCCGCGGCGACCTGGCGCTGCTGCAGAACAAGCCCGACGTCGCCAAGACCGAATTCAAGAAGGCCTACGACGGTCTGGACAAGCAGCTCGACTATCGTCGCCTGCTCGAAGTGAAGCTGGCCAGCCTCGGCGTGGCGGTTGGCGGCGACGAGCCCGCCGCAGGAGCATCCCAATGAACGCCGGCCTGACCGTGGGTCGGGTGGCGCGCGCGCTGCTGCTGGGCGGCGTCGTCGCGACGCTGGGCGCCTGCTCGCTGTTCAGCAGCTCGACAGCCCCCAAGCCGGCGCCGCTGGAGAACATCACGCCGTCGCTGCAGGCCCGCGTGGCCTGGGAGGCGCGGGTCGACAGCGTCAAGTTCCCGCTGACGATCACGGCGGTCAACGACCGCTTCGTCGTCGGCGGTTCGGACGGTGTCATCAGCGCGATCTCCGCCGCCGACGGCACCACGCTGTGGCGCGCCGACATCGGCAAGGGCCTGACCGCCGGCGTCGGCAGCGATGGCCGCTTCGCCGCGGCGGTGACCCGCGACAACGAGCTGGTCGTCACCGAGGGCGACAAGATCCTGTGGCGCAAGGCGATGACGACACCCGTCGTGACGTCGCCGTTCGTCGCCGGTGAGCGCGTGTTCGTGCTGACGCTGGACCGTGCGGTGCTCGCCTTCGACGCGGCCGACGGCCGCCGGCTGTGGGAGCTGCGCCGTCCGGGCGAGCCCCTGACGCTGCAGCAGTCCGGCGTGATCGGCGCCTACCAGAACACACTGCTGGTCGGGCAGGGCTCGCGCCTGGCGGGCATCGATCCCAACCGTGGCCTGCTCATGTGGGAGGCGACCGTCGCCAACCCGCGCGGCACCAACGAGGTCGAACGCCTCGCCGACCTGGTCGGTCCGCTGGCCCGTGACAACGACGTCTTCTGCGCCCGCGCGTTCCAGTCGGCTGTCGCCTGCGTCAATGGCGAACGCGGCAACACGATCTGGACCCGCAACAATGCCGGCCTGCGCGGCGTCGGCGCCGATTCGACCATCGTCGTCGGCGGCGACGCGTCCGACCGCCTGACCGCCTGGGGCACCCGCACCGGCGACGTCGTGTGGACGGCCGACCAGTTCCAGAACCGCAAGCTCAGCGCGCCGCTGGTGACCGACAAGTCGGTCATCGTCGGCGACAGCGAGGGCTACGTGCACTTCCTGTCCAAGGACAAGGGTCTGACCGTGCAGCGCCTGCAGACCGACAGCTCCGGCCTTGCCGCGGCGCCGGTGCAGCTCGGCGGCACGGTGCTGATCGCCACCCGCAGCGGACGCCTGTTCGCGCTGCGCCAAGACTGATATGAAACCTGTGATCGCCCTGGTGGGCCGCCCAAACGTGGGCAAGTCCACGCTGTTCAACCGGATGACGAAGAGCCGCGACGCCATCGTCGCGGACTTCGCCGGCCTCACGCGCGACCGCCATTACGGCGACGGTCGCCTGGGCGATCGCGAGTTCATCGTCATCGACACCGGCGGCTTCGAGCCGGACAGCACCACCGGCATCGTCAAGGAGATGGCCAAGCAGACCCGCCAGGCCGTGGCCGAGGCGGATGCCGTCATCTTCGTGCTGGACGTCCGCACCGGCCTGGCCGGCCAGGACCAGGACATCGGCCGCTACCTGCGCCAGTGCAACAAGCGCGTCTTCATCGCCGTCAACAAGGCCGAGGGCATGAGCGACAGCCCGCTGCTGGCCGAGTTCCATGAACTCGGCATGGGCGAGCCGCATCCGGTGTCCGCCGCGCACGGGCAGGGCATCCGCTCGCTGCTCGAGGCGGTGCTGGACAGCTTCGAGGCGCCGGCCGAGGACGAAGAGTTCGCCGAGGGCGCCGGTCCCGACGATGAACGCGCCATCCGCCTGGCGGTGGCCGGCCGTCCCAACGTCGGCAAGAGCACGCTGATCAACACCTGGCTCGGCGAGGAGCGGCTGGTCGCCTTCGACATGCCCGGCACGACGCGCGACGCCATCAGCGTCGACTTCGAGCACAACGGCCAGAAGTTCAAGCTGATCGACACCGCCGGCCTGCGCCGCAAGGGCAAGGTCTTCGAGGCGATCGAGAAGTTCTCGGTGGTCAAGACGCTGCAGGCGATCGCCGACGCGAACGTCGTGCTGCTGCTGATCGACGCGACGCAGGGCGTCACCGACCAGGACGCGCACATTGCCGGCTACGCGCTGGACAGCGGCCGGGCGGTGGTCATCGCGATCAACAAGTGGGACGCGATCGACAGCTACCAGCGCGAAACCATCGAGCGCCAGATCCAGACGCGCCTCGGCTTCCTGCGCTTCGCGCCCATCCTGAAGATCTCCGCGCTGAAGCGGCAGGGCCTGGGCCCGCTGTGGAAAGCGCTGGCGGACGCCTATTCATCGGCCTATCGCAAGATGACGACGCCGGTGCTGACGCGCCTCATCCAGGAAGCGGTGCAGCATCAACAGCCGCAGCGCTCGGGCATCTCGCGTCCGAAGCTGCGCTACGCGCACCAGGGCGGCATGAATCCCCCGATCGTCGTCATCCACGGGAATGCGCTCGAAGGCGTCAGCGACGTCTACAAGCGCTATCTCGAAGGGCGCATCCGCGACCACTACAAGCTGGTGGGCACGCCCATGAAGATCGAACTCCGATCCTCGAAGAACCCGTTCGCCGAAACCTGAAGACAGCGCGGTCCGGGGAAACCCGGTGCTGTGATAAGGTGTGGCATTCCAACACCTCACTTCCAACACGGAGCATATCGTGAGCAACAAAGGACAACTCTTGCAAGACCCTTTCCTGAACCTGCTGCGCAAGGAGCATGTTCCTGTGAGCATCTACCTCGTGAACGGCATCAAACTGCAAGGCCACATCGAGTCCTTTGACCAGTACGTGGTGCTGCTGCGCAATACGGTCACGCAGATGGTCTACAAGCACGCCATCTCCACGGTGGTTCCGGGCCGTGCGGTGAACTTCCACACCGGCGAGAGCAACGACGCCAGCTGAAGCTGATTGACCACACAAGACCCCACCCATTCGACGCCGCCCCCCGAGGCGGCGCGCGCCATTCTGGTGGGGGTCGATCTGGGCCGCGGCGAGGCCTTCGACCCCACCCTCGACGAACTCGCGCTGCTGGCCGAATCGGCCGGTGACACCCCGGTCGCCCGGGTCGTCGCCCGGCGCAAGGCCCCCGACGCGGCGCTGTTCATCGGTTCCGGAAAAGCCGACGAGATCAAGCTGATGGTGCAGGCGCTCGGCGCCCACACCGTGCTGTTCGACCAGGCCATCTCTCCCGCCCAGCAACGCAACCTGGAACGCCACCTCGGCGTGCCCGTGGCCGACCGCACCGCGCTGATCCTGGAGATCTTCGCCGCCCGCGCGCAGAGCTTCGAGGGCAAGCTGCAGGTGGAACTCGCGCGGCTGCAGTACCTGTCCACGCGCCTCGTGCGCCGCTGGAGCCATCTGGAGCGCCAGAGCGGCGGCATCGGCATGCGCGGCGGCCCCGGCGAGCGCCAGATCGAGCTGGACCGCCGGATGATCGACGACCGCATCAAGTCGATCAAGGAGCGCCTCAAGAAGGTCCAGAAGCAACGCGCCACGCAGCGCCGCGCCCGCGCGCGCAACGGTGTGTTCCGCGTCTCGCTGGTGGGCTACACCAACGCCGGCAAGAGCACGCTGTTCAATGCGCTGACCAAGGCGAAGGCCTACGCCGCGAACCAGCTGTTCGCGACGCTCGACACGACCACCCGTTCGCTCTACCTCGAGGAGGCGGGCACCAGCGTGTCGCTGTCCGACACGGTCGGCTTCATCCGCGACCTGCCGCACAAGCTCGTGGAGGCGTTCAAGGCCACGCTGCAGGAAGCGGCCGATGCCGATCTGCTGCTGCAGGTCGTGGACGCCGCCAGCCCGGTGCTGACCGAGCAGATGGAGGAGGTGGAGCGGGTGCTCGCCGAGATCGGCGCGCAGCACATCCCGCAGATCCTCGTCTACAACAAGCTCGACCTGCTGGAGGACAACCAGCGGCCGCGCCAGTTGCAGGACTGGCTCACGCGGGTCGGCGGCGAGCACGGCGGCCAGCGCCTGCCGCGGATCTTCGTCAGCGCGGCGCAGGGTGAAGGCCTGGACGAGCTGCGCGCGATGGTCGCGTCGCTGATGCAGGCCGCGCCGGTGCCCGAGTACGCCGGCCAGGAGCCGGATCTCGCGACGGCGGCTGGCACGTCGGATGCCGGGGACGACGCCGAAGATGCCGAAGATGCCGAAGATGCCGACGGCGCCGACGACTCGGAACAGGCAAGCGGGCTCGATGTCGACGAGGTCGACTTGAACCCGCAAGACCCGCCCCAAGATCGGTCGAACCCGCAGGATCATCCGCAGGGACGCACAGGTTGAGGCCGTTCGCCAATGCCCGATACTTGCAACAAGACTTCCTCATCAGGATGCGTATGAATCAAGACGATCGCATGTCCGTCGCCGGTGGCGGACGTGACCCGCGGGGTGGAGCCGGCAGCCTGCGCCGCCGGTTGGGGCTCTGGATGAGCAATGGCCGCAATGAAGGTCCGCCGGATCTGGACGAGCTGTGGCGCGACTTCAACCGCAAGCTGTCCCGCCTGTTCGGCGGCGGCCGAGGCGGCAGTGACGGCAACGGCCCGGCCGGCAATGGCGGCGGCAACCTGCAGCCCGACATGCGTGGCGCCGGCATCGGCGTGGCGCTGGTCATCGGCGTGGTCCTGCTGGGTTGGCTGGCCAGCGGCGTGTTCATCGTGCAGGAAGGTCAGCGCGGCGTGATCACCTCGTTCGGCAAGTACAGCCGCACGGTGGATGCCGGCATCCAGTACCGCCTGCCGTATCCGTTCCAGGCGCACGAGGTCGTCTCGTTCACGCAGCTGCAGACCGTCGAGATCGGCCGCAATTCGGTCGGCCAGGCGACGGGTCTGCGCGATTCGTCGATGCTGACGCAGGACGAGAACATCATCGACGTCCGTTTCACGGTGCAGTACCGGTTGAAGGACGCGCGCGACTACCTGTTCGAGAACTTCAACACCGACGAGGCGGTCAGCCAGGCGTCCGAATCGGCCGTGCGCGAGATCGTCGGCCGCAGCAACACGGATGCGGTGCTGTACGAGCAGCGGGACGCGATCGCCAACGACCTCGTGAAGTCGATCCAGACGCAGCTCGACCGCCTGAAGACCGGCATCGAGGTCGTCAACGTCAACCTCAGCAGCGTGCAGCCGCCCGAGCAGGTGCAGGCCGCCTTCGACGACGCGTTCCGCGCGACCGCCGACCGCGAGCGCCTGAAGAATGAAGGCGAGGCCTACGCCAACGACGTGATCCCGCGCGCCCAGGGCCAGGCGGCCCGCCTGCGCGAGGACGCCGAGGCCTACCGCGCCCGCGTTGTCTCGTTCGCCGACGGTGACGCGCAGCGTTTCAAGTCGGTGCTGGCCGAGTACCAGAAGGCGCCGGCCGTCACCCGCGACCGTCTCTACATCGACACGATGCAACAGGTCTATTCGCGGGTCACCAAGGTGATGGTGGATGCCAAGAGCGGCTCCAACCTGTTGTACCTGCCGCTGGACAAGCTGATGCAACAGACATCGGGCACGGTCACCACGACCGCGCCGACGCCGGTGGTGCCCACGGAGACGACGCCGACCGGCGCCTCGTCCTTGAGCACCGATCCGCGTTCGCGCGACGCCATGCGCAGCCGTGATCGCGACGGCCGCTGATCGAGGGAGCCCACAACAATGAATCGCATCGTCTCCGTCGTCGTCGGTCTGCTGATCCTGTTCGTGATCGCCAGTTCGACTTTGTTCGTCGTCGACCAGCGCCAGTTCGCGGTCGTGTATTCGCTGGGCGAGATCAAGGAAGTGATCACCGAGCCCGGCTTGAAGTTCAAGCTGCCTCCGCCGCTGCAGAACGTGGTCTTCCTGGACCGCAGAGTGCAGACGCTGGACGCCGCCGATCCGCGTCCGATCTTCACCGCTGAGAAGAAGAGCCTGGTCATCGACTGGCTGGTGAAGTGGCGCATCGTCGATTCGCGCCAGTACATCCGCAACAGCGGCACGCAGTTGCGCAGCCTGGAAACGCGCCTCAGCCCGATCGTGCAGAACGCGCTGAACGAGGAAGTGACCAAGCGGACCGTCCGTGCGGTGCTGGCCACCGAGCGCGAGAAGGTCATGCAGGATGTGCGCAAGCGCCTCGAGGAAGAAGCCAAGCAGTTCGGCATCGAGATCGTCGACGTTCGCGTCAAGCGTGTGGACTTCGCCGCCAACATCACCGAAGCGGTCTACAACCGGATGAAGTCGGAGCGCGCCCGCGTTGCCAACGAGCTGCGCTCCACCGGCGCGGCCGAGGGCGAGAAGATCAAGGCCGATGCCGACAAGCAGCGCGAAGTCATCACCGCCGAGGCCTACCGCGACGCGCAGAAGATCATGGGCGAGGGCGATGCCAAGGCGTCCATCCTGTACTCCGAAGCCTTCGGTCGTGACCCGCAGTTCGCCCAGTTCTACCGCTCGCTGGATGCCTACCAGCGGTCGTTCAAGAACAAGGGCGACGTGATGGTGCTCGACCCGTCGAGCCCCTTCTTCAACGCGATGCGCAACGGCGGCCCCGGCGCGCCGGCGGCTCCGGCATCGAAGAAGTGATTCCGGGAGGGGCCGGGCCAAGCGACCTCCGGGTCCACCGGCTCTCGTCATCGGGCTGACCGGCGGCAGCCGGGGAGGGCGGCCTCATCATGGGTGGCGACAAGTGGCTGGCAGCGCTGGCGCTGCTGCTGATCATGGAGGGGCTGATGCCCTTCCTGAACCCCGGCGCCTGGCGCCAGCTCTTCGCCAGGCTGTTGGCGATGAGCGACGGCCAGTTGCGATTCCTCGGCCTCTCGAGCCTGGTCTGCGGCGGTGTGCTGCTGATGCTGCTCTGAGCAGCCTGTCACGAAGCCTCGCTGAATCGTTGGCGAACCCGCGCCGAACCCTCGGCTGAGGGTTCCGGCGGTCGAGGTGCGTCGCGACCCCGGTACAATGCCGTTTTTAACCCCTCCCTGAACGTCCATGGCCTCTGCTTGGCTGCTGCCCGAGCACATTGCTGACGTCCTCCCCTCCCAGGCTCGCCGCATCGAAGAACTTCGACGCGAACTGCTGGACATGGCGCGGACCTACGGTTGCGAGTTGGTGATGCCTCCCCTGCTGGAGCATCTCGACTCGCTGCTTTCCGGTACCGGTCAGGCGCTGGACCTCAAGACCTTCAAGCTCGTCGACCAACTGTCAGGTCGCAGCCTGGGCCTGCGCGCGGACACGACGCCGCAGGTGGCCCGCATCGACGCCCACCTGCTGAACCGTGCCGGCGTGACGCGGCTGTGCTACTGCGGTCCGGTGCTGCATACGCGCGCCGAAGGGTTGACCGCGACGCGCGAGCCGCTGCAGTTCGGTGTCGAGATCTACGGCCATGCCGGCCTCGAAGCCGATCTTGAAGCGCAGGAACTCGCCATCGACGCGATGCAGCGCGCCGGCGTCACGCGGCTGGTGCTGGACCTGGGCGACGCACGCCTGGTGCGCGGCGTGCTCGGCGAGCACGCGCTGGGCGAGGACCGTCTGAATGCCCTGGTGGCTGCGATGGCCGCCAAGGACGCGGCCGGCGTGGCCGCGTTCTCGAACGAACTGCCGGTTGCCGTCGTCGCTGCGCTTCAGACCTTGCTGCGCCTGTACGGCGGCGTCGAGGTGCTGGCCGACGCGCGCCGTGCGTTGCCGGCCAACGCGTTGGTGACGGCTGCGCTCGACGACCTCGAGTGGCTGATCCGCCACCTGGGCGCGGCGTATCCCGACGTGCGCATCGGCGTCGACCTGGCGGATCTGCCGGGCTTCGGCTACTACAGCGGCGTGCGCTTCGCGCTGTACGCGGAAGGCGGCAGCGATGCAGTCCTGCGCGGCGGCCGTTACGACGAGGTCGGCGCGGTCTTCGGCCGGCGTCGCCCCGCCGTCGGCTTCAGCCTGGACCTGAAGACGCTGGTGGGCCTGATCCCCGCCACGTCGCTGCGCGCCGCGGTGCGCGCTCCGTGGGGCGAGGATCCCGACCTGCGCGCGGCGGTCCGCCGTCTGCGCGAACAGGGCGAAACCGTGGTCTGCGTCCTGCCGGGCCACGAGCAAGAGAACGACGAATTCGAATGCGACCGCGAGCTGGTGCAGTCCGGCGGTCAATGGGTGCTGCGGTCGCTGTGAGCGACGCGATTCGCCCCTCCACCCTCAACCTCCAAATCATCGGATGAACGACATGCAAAGCAGTGAGATCGCGCGCGGGCGCAACGTGGTGGTCGTCGGCACCCAATGGGGCGACGAAGGCAAGGGCAAGGTCGTCGACTGGCTGACTCCCCATGCGCAAGGCGTGGTCCGTTTCCAGGGCGGCCACAACGCCGGCCACACGCTGGTCATCAAGGGCGTGAAGACGGCGCTGCAACTGATCCCGTCCGGCATCATGCGCGACGGCGTCGCCTGCTACATCGGCAACGGCGTGGTGCTGGACCCGACCCATCTGCTGTCGGAGATCGAGCGCCTGGAGAAGGCCGGCGTGGAGGTCCGTTCGCGCCTGTACATCAGCGAGTCCTGCCCGCTGATCATGCCGTTCCACGTCGAGGTCGACCGCGCCCGCGAAGCGCTGCGCGAAAGCAGCGGCAGCGGCAAGATCGGCACGACCGGCAAGGGCATCGGCCCGGCCTATGAGGACAAGGTCGCCCGCCGCGCGCTGCGCGTGCAGGACCTGAAGCATCCGGACCGCTTCGCGAAGAAGCTCCGGGAACTGATCGACCTGCACAACGCCGCGCTGACCGGCTACCTGAACGGCAAGGCGCTCGAGTTCCAGCCGATCTTCGACCACGCGATGTCGCTGGCCGACCAGATCAGGCCGATGATGGCCGACGTCGGCTACATGCTGCACAAGGCGCATCAGGCCGGCCAGAACATCCTGTTCGAAGGCGCGCAGGGCACGCTGCTGGACATCGACCACGGCACCTATCCCTACGTGACCTCGAGCAACTGCGTGGCCGGCAACGCCGCCGCCGGCGCCGGCGTGGGTCCGCAGATGCTGCATTACATGCTGGGCATAACCAAGGCCTACGCGACGCGCGTCGGCTCGGGTCCGTTCCCGACCGAACTGGACTGGGAGACCCCGGGCACGGTCGGCCACCACCTGTCGACGGTGGGCCAGGAGCGCGGCACCGTGACCGGTCGCGCCCGTCGCTGCGGCTGGCTCGACGCCGCCGCGCTGAAGCGCTCGATGATCATCAACGGCATCTCCGGCCTGTGCCTGACCAAGCTGGACGTGCTGGACGGCCTGGCCGAGATCAACATCTGCGTGGGCTATGAGCTCGACGGCAAGCAGATCGACATCCTGCCGCTGGACGCTGACGAGATCGTCGCCTGCAAGCCGGTCTACGAAGTCTTCCCCGGGTGGACCGAATCGACCTTCGGCATCACCGACTGGGACCAACTGCCGGCCAATGCGCGCTCCTACCTGAAGCGCGTGGAGGAAGTGGTCGGCGCGCCGATCGCCATGGTGTCCACCGGTCCCGACCGCGAGCACACCATCCTGCTGCAGCATCCGTTCCAGGCTTGAGCGACCGCTCGGGCCCTGTCGTTTCCCGTCTTATCCAGACCTGACCCCATCCATCGCTGAGGAGCCTCCCCCATGTTGACCGACGACGGCAAACATCTGTACGTGTCGTGGGATGAATACCACCTGTTGATCGAACGCCTCGCCCTGAAGGTGCATGCCTCCGGCTGGGAGTTCGATCAGATCCTGTGCCTGGCGCGTGGCGGGATGCGTCCCGGAGACGTGCTGTCGCGCGTGTTCGACAAGCCGCTGGGCATCATGTCGACGAGCTCGTACCGCGCGGAAGCCGGCACGATCCAGGGGCGTCTGGACATCGCCAAGTACATCACCATGCCCAAGGGCGAGCTCGCCGGACGCGTGCTGCTGGTGGACGATCTGGCGGACTCCGGTGTGACGCTGAAGGCGGTGGTGGAGCGGCTGCGCGGCATGCCGTCGATCAGCGAGCTGCGCTCGGCCGTGATCTGGACGAAGAGCGTCTCGGAATACACCCCGGACTACTACGTCGAGATGCTGGAAACCAGCCCGTGGATCCATCAGCCGTTCGAAGACTACGATTCGCTGCGGCCCGATGCGCTGGCGAAGAAGTTCGCGATCTGATGAAGGAAGGGCTGACGACTGTCAGCCCTTTTTGTTTGTGCGGCTCGCTGATTCGTGCGGCTCGCTGTCATCGCAGGAGAGGACTCGGTCACGCAAGCGCGACCCCGGTCGGGACCAACGGTCCCAACCATTCGAGCCCTCCCGTGATGTCCCCCGGACATCACTTCCTGGGCGTCAGAATGAGAAAAGCCGGCTGGAAGCCGGCTTTTCGAATATGGTGCCCAGGAGAGGACTCGAACCTCCACGGAGTTACCCGCTAGTACCTGAAACTAGTGCGTCTACCAATTCCGCCACCTGGGCAAGGTCAGAAGCCAGCATCCCGGGAAACCAGCTCAAGCCACTTCTTGAAGTATTCTTGAGCCCTCGGTTTCTCGACACGCAAAACAGCTTCTGCGTTTCAGGAAAGACAAGGATTCTACTATCAAAAACTTCAAGAATGCAAGCTCCCCGAGCGCCCAGAGCGCTCAGCTGATGGGGGAGATCGAAGGCACGGTGCAGGGCCACCGCGACGGGCACGGTTTCCTGATGCCCGACGATGGTCAACCGGACGTTTATCTGTCCTCGCAGGAGATGCACGCCGTCATGCACGGCGACCGCCTGCGGGTGCGCATCGTGCGCCACGACAAGCGCAACCGTCCCGAAGGTCGCGTGCTCGAGATCCTCGAGCGTCGCAAGAAGCCGATCATCGGCCGGCTGCTGCTCGAGTCCGGCATCTGGCTCGTCGCCCCTGAAGACAAGCGCTACGGCCAGGACATCCTGGTCCCGAAGAACGCGATCGCCAATGCGACTGCGGGACAGATCGTCGCCGTCGAGCTCACCGAACCGCCCTCGCTGTATTCGCAGCCGGTCGGTCGCGTGACCGAGGTGCTGGGCGAGATCGACGACCCCGGCATGGAGATCGAGATCGCCGTGCGCAAGTACGAGGTCCCGCACGCCTTCAGCGCCGACACGCTGGCGCAGGCGGCCAAGCTGCCCGACAAGGTCCGCGCGGTCGACATGAAGCACCGCATCGACCTGCGCGACGTGGCGCTGGTGACGATCGACGGCGAGGATGCCCGCGACTTCGACGATGCCGTCTACTGCGAACCGCACAAGCAGGGGCGGGGCAAGACGGCGTTCCAGGGCTGGCGCCTGCTGGTCGCGATCGCCGACGTCAGCCACTACGTGAAGCCCGGTGAGGCGCTCGATCGCGACGCCTACGAACGCGCCACCTCGGTCTACTTCCCCAGACGCGTCATCCCGATGCTGCCGGAGAAGCTGTCCAACGGCTTGTGCTCGCTGAACCCGGAGCAGGACCGCCTGTCCATGGTCTGCGACATGCTGGTCAGCGAGGCCGGCGAGGTGCATGCCTACCAGTTCTATCCGGCGGTGATCAACTCGCATGCGCGCTTCACCTACACCGAAGTGGCGGCGATTCTCGGCAATACGCATGGTCCCGAGGCGCACAAGCGCAAGACGCTGGTGCCGCACCTGCTGCATCTGCACGAGGTCTACCGCGCGCTGCTGTCGCAACGCGCGAAGCGCGGCGCGATCGACTTCGAAACCACCGAGACCCAGATCGTCTGCGACGACAACGGCCGCATCGAGAAGATCGTGCCGCGCACCCGCAACGAGGCGCACCGCCTGATCGAGGAGGCGATGCTCGCCGCCAACGTCTGCGCGGCGGACTTCATCGCGGGCGGCAAGCATGCGTCGCTGTACCGCGTCCACGAGGGCCCGACGCCCGAGAAGCGCGGCACGCTGCAGGCCTACCTGCGCGCGCTGGGCATCGGCATGGGCATCAGCGACGATCCGTCGCCGGGCGAGTTCCAGGCGATCGCGCAGGCCACCAAGGACCGGCCCGACGCGCAGCAGATCCACACCATGCTGCTGCGCTCGATGCAGCAGGCGATCTACACGCCGGCCAACGCGGGGCACTTCGGGCTTGCGTACCAGGCCTACACGCACTTCACCAGCCCGATCCGGCGCTACCCGGACCTGTTGGTGCACCGCGTGATCAAGGCGCTGCTCGGCTCGAAGAAGTACGCGCTCGACGCGCACAAGATGACGGCGGCGAATCCGATGCCCAAGCGGCCGGGCAAGCCGGCGTCGAAGGCGCCGAGCCCGGCCTCCGCCTCGACCGAGGCGGAGCGCTGGGAAGTCGTCGGCGCGCACTGCAGCGCGAACGAGCGCCGCGCCGACGAAGCCTCACGCGACGTCGAGGCCTGGCTGAAGTGCCGCTTCATGCGCGACCACCTGGGCGAGGAATTCGCCGGCACGGTGAGCGCGGTGACGAGCTTCGGTCTGTTCGTGCAGCTGGACGCGCTGTATGTCGAGGGCCTGATCCACATCACCGAGCTGGGCGGCGAGTACTTCCGTTTCGACGAGGTCCGCCAGGAGCTCCGCGGCGAGCGCACCGGCATCCGTTACGCCACCGGCGCGCGCGTTCAGGTGCAGGTCAGCCGTGTCGACCTGGACGGCCGCAAGATCGATTTCCGGATGGTGCGGGAAGGGGACGAGCAGCGCCTGCTGCGTGGCGCCCATCGCGACAAGTTCGGCGATCGGCGCGGCGGCGACGGCAAGGGCGCCGCGAGGAAGCAGGACAAGCGCGCCGAGCAGCGTGCGCGCCGCGAGGCCGCCGCCGCCCCGGCGGCGACGGTCGAGCCGATGCCGCACCCGCAGCCCGATCCGCCGACGGCGGTCGACGCGCTCGAACGCATCGAGCAGGCCGACCGCGTGCTGAAGGCTGAGCGTCGCAAGTCGGAGCGGGCGACGAAGGGCACGGCGACGCATCCCGTCCAGGCGGCCAAGCGCACGGCGCGCAGCGCGGCGAAGTCCGTGGCGGCGAAGGGCAGCGGCGCACCCGCAGCCAAGACGACGCGACGCAAGCGCGGCGCATGAACGCTGCCTGACGGACTCGATCGCTGCCGATCGAGCCTCCGATGACGAAGGGTCTGGCCATGCCAGGCCCTTCGTCTTTCTGGCGAGTGCGGTCGCCGCTGTTCAGGCGGAAGGGCTGTGCAGCGCGGCCATTGCGTTGATCAGGTCGGCGGCGAGCAGCGGGCCGGCATGGCCCTCGGCCGCCGTGCCGTGCCAGGCCACGGCGGCACAGGCGAGCTCGTGAGCGGCAATGCCGGGCGATTGCGCCCAGAGTCCGCCGATCCAGCCGGCCAGCACGTCGCCGGTGCCGGCGGTCGCCAGCGCCGACGAGCCGGTGCCGCTGATCGACAGGTGTCGATCGGGGGTCGCCACGATGCTGCCCGACCCCTTGAGCACGACGGTTGCCGCGAAGCGCGTCGCCAACTGCGTCGCGGCAGCCAGGCGATCGGTCTGCACGGCCGCGGCGGAGGGCAGCCCCAGCAGCCGCGCCGCTTCCAGCGGATGCGGCGTGAGGATCGTCGGCCAGCCGCGCGCGGCGCGCCGACGCAGCGCGCGTTGCAGCGTCTCGTCGGTGGCGACGAGGTTCAAGGCGTCGGCATCGAGCACCACGCGCGTCGCGCCGTGCAACACCGTGGACAAGGCCAGCGCGATCGCCGTCCCGCCGCCGCAGCCGCACACGGCGACGACGTCTCTCCAGGTGTCGGGTGACGCGCTCCAGCGCGCGGCGGGCCAATGCATCAGCTCCGGCCGGGCCGGCCACGGCTGACCGTCGTCGTCGGGCAGCGCCGCGTACACCCGACCCGCGCCGGCGGCGAGTGCCGACGCCGCGGCGAGCCAGGCGGCACCGCGCATCGTCGGCGCGCCGCCGATCACGACGACGTCGCCGTGGCGGCCCTTGTGGCTCGATGCCGAGCGCGCGAACGTGCGCTGCCAGTGTTCGATGCGGCTGGTGCCGAAGAGCAGTCCGACGCGGTCGCCATCGTCGCCGTCGTTGGCCTCATCGGCGTCGTCGTCGGCGTCATCGGCCCGCGCGCCGAGATCGTCGAACCAGACGCGTCCCGCGAGCGCGCGTCCTTCGCCGGTAAATAGGCCTGCCTTCAGCGTCAGGAAGGTCAAGGTGTGATCGGCCCGGACCACGTCGGCGCCCCATGGCTGGCCGGTGCGCACGTCGATGCCGCTGGGGATGTCGACGGCCAGCACGGTGGCGCCGGCATGGCGCAGCCCGTCGATGGCCTGGATGGCCGAGGCCAACGCACCTTCGGGTGCCCGGCTGGCGCCGAGGCCGAGGAGGGCGTCGATGACCAGGTCGGGTCGCCGGGGCATGTGCTGCAGGTCGGCACGCAAGCGCAGGCCCGCCTGCCTGGCGGCATCCAGCGCATGCGCGGCGTCGCTGCCTGGCCGGGGTTCCGATCCAACCAGGAGCACATCGACCGCCCATCCCCGTGCGGCGAGGTGGCGCGCGGCGATGAGGCCGTCCCCGCCATTGTTGCCAGGGCCGGCGAACACGGCCACGTGGCCGCCGAAGGGATGGAGCGCCAGCGCGAGTCGGGTGACCGCCAGACCCGCGCGCTCGATCAGCGCATGCGGTGGATGTTGTGAGAGCGCGGCCGACTCGATGCGCCGGCTCGACGGCGCGTCATGCAGGGAGCGATCGTGGGAGGTGGGCAGCACCGGCAGCATGCCACCGACTCTATCCCGGTCGTGGGTCGTGGGTCGTGGGTAGCAGGTTGCAGGTTGCAGGTTGCAGGTTGCAGGTTGCAGGACTCAGTTCACTTGAGTCGCCCCGGCTCCAGCAGCGCGGCGTCGATGCCGGGATCCTGCTTCGCCAGCCGAGCGGCGAGCAGTTGTGCCGCGGCGCCGGCCATGGTCCAGCCGTGCTCGCCATGACCGATGTTCAGCCACACGCCGGGCAGGCCGGATTCGCCGATCAGCGGCAACTCGTCGGGCAGCATCAGGCGCGAGGTCTTCCAGCGCTGCTGACCGCCGGCGAGCAGCGCGCCCGGGAACCAGTCGTGCGCGGCCTGGTGCAGCGCGCCCATCGACTGGCCGTCCGGCTGCGACGACGAGCCCCCCAACTCATTCGCGCCGCCGACGCGCACGCGCTGGCCGAGTCGCGTGAGGCTGACGCCCAGACCCATGTCGATGACGGTCGCGCGCGGCCCCAGGTCCGGGTGCGCTTCCAGCATGCGCAGCGGCGCGGTCAGCGTGTGGGTGTGGATCGTGCCCCACGGCAGCCTCAGCCCCTGCGCGGCAAGCAGCGGCGCGGCGCCCTTGCCGGCGCAGACGAGCACCGCATCGACGCGCAGCGGCTCGCTGGCCGCCCCATGGACGGCCGGCTGGTTGCCGGGCTCGATGCGGAGCACGTCGGTGTTGAAGTTCCACCGGACGCCCAGCCGTTGCGCTTCCAGCTTCAGCGCCTGGCTGAACTGGCGCGCGTTGGCCGCTTCGTCCTGCGGCAGCAGGATCCCGCCGTGCAGCGCGGTCTCGGCGTTGAGTCCGGGTTCCTGGGCGCGACAGCCTTGGGCGTCGAGCTCCCGGTGCGGAACCTGCCGCTCCTGCAGCCGTGCCAGCAGCGGGGCCGCGGCCTTGTAGTCCTTGGCGGTCCGCCACAGCAGCAGCACGCCGGCTTCGCGCTCGACGTCCATCTTCAACTCGCGCCGCCACACCGCCATCACGGCTTGCCCGCGTTGCGCCAGCGCATGCAGCGCTTCCGGCATCGCCTGCGGGCCGCGTGCGCGACCGGCGCGCCAATGCGCGAACTTCCAGCCGAGCTGGCCCGGCTTGCCGCGCCAAGCCAGCGGCGCGTCCGGCCGCGCGGCCATCAGGCCTGGCGCGATCAGGCCGGGCGGCGCGAAGCTCGCGCCGGTGGCGACGCTGGTATCGCGTTCGAAGACATGGACCTCGTGGCCCCGCAGCGCAAGTTCGTACGCGCTGGTGACGCCGGCCAGACCGGCTCCGATGATGGCGACCCGCATCTCAGAGGGTCCCCGCGGCGGGCGCCGCCGTGAGCCTGGGCTTGAGGGCCGCCTCGACGCGCGACGCGGCGCTCAGCACGGCGCGATCGCGCCCTGCGGGCGCCCAGAGCATCAGGCCGACCGGCAGCTCGCCGGGGGGTTCGCACGGGATCGAGATCGCGCAGCCGTCGAGCAGGTTCACGACGGCGGTGTTGCGCAGCAGGCGCGCGTTGGTGGCAAAGAACAGGTCGTCGCTGGTCAGCAAGGGGGCGATCTCCGGAGCTTGGAGGGGAACGGTGGGGCTGAGGAAGGCGTCGATGTCGGACATCTCCGCCGCCATGTCGTGGATCCAGCGCTGGCGGGCGTCGCGCAGCGCCTCATAGGCGGCAGGGCGGATGGCCTCGCCGCGGCGGATGCGCAGCGCGACGCGCGGGTCGTAGCGGTCGGCGCGTTCGGCGAGGCGCGCATGGTGCCACGCCCACGCTTCGGCCGCGGTGAGGCCGCCTTGCGTTTGCAGTTCCGCCACACGGGGGAGGGCGGGCAGCGCGCGGACGTCGATGCGTGCGCCGGCGGCGCGCAGGGTCGCGAGGGCGCGCTCGAAGGCGTCCGCCACCGCCGGTTCGAGGTCGTCCTGCATGAAGGTCGGCGTGATCGCGAAGCGCCAGGCCGACAGCGGCCGTCCATCGAGTTCGACGGCGTCGCCGCTCAGCACCGCATGCAGCAACGCGGCGTCCCGCACCGAGCGCGTGATCGCGCCGGCCGTGTCCAGCGAGGGCGCCAAGGGCAGGCAGCCCTCGAGCGGCACCGACCGTGCTGTGCCCTTGAAGCCGACCAGCCCCTGCAGCGCGGCGGGAATGCGCAGCGACCCGCCGGTGTCCGAGCCGAGCGCCGCCCAGGCGGCGCCGGTTGCGACGCTGACCGCGCCGCCGGAGGTGGATCCGCCGGGAATGCGGTCCCGACCGTCGATGGCGTGTGTCGCCGGATTCCGGGGCGTGCCGTGATGCGGATTGATGCCGACGCCGGAGAAGGCGAATTCGCTGAGGTTCGTATGGCCGATCAGCGCGGCGCCGGCGGCGCGCAGCCGGGCGACGGCGGGGGCGTCTCGCCCGGCGGGGCGAGCATCGTCCATCGCGGCGGAGGCGGCCGTCGTCGGATGCCCGGCGACATCGAAGAGGTCCTTCACGGACACCGCCAGACCGCCCAGCGGAGGGCGCGGCTCGCCGCGATCGGCCGCGGCATCCGAGGCCTCTGCGGCCCGGCGCGCCTCGTCATCGAAGCGCCGCAGGAAGACGTGCGCACACGCGGCGCTGTCGGCCTGCGCCAGGTTGTCGTTCAGCAGGGCGCGCGCCGAATGGCGGCCCAGGCGCAGCGAGGCGAGCGCCTCGGTCAGGTCGGTCGGCATGCAAAAACGGGTTATACTCGATGGGTTTTCCCGGATGCACCAGCCGTTGGGGCTGGAGTCCGGTGGGAACGCGGTGTGCAGCAGGGCCGGCCATGGGTCGTGCCTCTGTCGCTCATCGCAAATTCGCGGATCCGGCGAATCGAGGTGTTGCAACGTCTTTCAGACGTGGCAATTCGTGCCGGATTCTAGAACCAACCTTCGGAGTTACTTATGTCCGTCACGATGCGTGAGATGCTGGAAGCCGGCGTCCATTTCGGTCACCAAACCCGCTTCTGGAATCCCAAGATGGCCCCGTATATCTACGGCCATCGCAACAAGATCCACATCATCAACCTCGAGAAGACGCTGCCCGCGTTCGAGGAAGCCCTGAAGTTCGTGCGCCAGCTGTCTGCCAAGCGCGGCACGATCCTGATGGTCGGCACCAAGCGCCAGGCCCGCGACATCGTCGCCGCCGAAGCTGAGCGCGCCGGCGTCCCGAGCGTCAACCAGCGTTGGCTGGGCGGCACGCTGACCAACTTCAAGACGGTCAAGACTTCGCTGAAGAAGCTCAAGGACATGCAGGCCCAGATCGACGCCGGCACCCAGCCCGCGATCAAGAAGGAAGCCCTGATGTTCACGCGCGACATCAACAAGCTGGACAAGAACATCGGCGGCATCCAGGACATGGTCGCGCTGCCGGACGCCCTGTTCGTCATCGACGTCGGCTACCACAAGATTGCCGTGCAGGAAGCCAAGAAGCTGGGCATCCCGGTCATCGGCGTCGTGGACACGAACCACTCGCCCATCGGCATCGATTACGTCATTCCCGGCAACGACGACTCGGCCAAGGCTGTCGCCCTGTACGCCAAGGCGGTCGCCGACGCTGTCCTGGAAGGCCGCGCCAACTCGTCGAACGAAGTCGTCACGGCCGTCGCCGCTGAAGGCGACGAGTTCGTCGAAGTGAACGAAGGCGCCTGATCCAGGCCCTGACCCGCGACGGGTTCTGACAAGGGGGCTGATTCAGCCCCCTTCGTCCAAGTAAAGTCCAAGCAGATTCAGATTTCAGCGGTGCCGGAGCGTTCCGGGCCGCGACATACGGAGATTGAAATGGCAGCAATTACCGCAAGCATGGTCGCCGAGCTGCGCGCCCGCACCGACTCCCCGATGATGGAGTGCAAGAAGGCGCTGACCGAAGCCGACGGCGACATGACCCGCGCCGAAGAGATCCTGCGCGTCAAGCTGGGCAGCAAGGCCGGCAAGGCCGCCTCGCGCGTCACCGCCGAAGGCGTCGTCGCCGCGGCCGTGAAGGGCAACGCCGGCGCGCTGATCGAAGTCAACTGCGAAACCGACTTCGTGTCCAAGAACGATGCCTTCCTGGCCTTCGTGAACGCGCTGGCCGGCCTGATCGTCGACAGCAACCCCGCCGACATCGCCGCCCTGTCCGCCCTGCCGCTGTCGCAGGAAGGCTTCGGCCCGACGGTCGAGGACGTGCGCGCCGGCCTGATCGGCAAGATCGGCGAGAACATGACGATCCGCCGCTTCAAGCGCTATGAAGGCGCCAAGCTGGCCTCGTACCTGCACGGCACCCGCATCGGCGTGATGGTCGAGTTCGACGGTGACGAAGTCGCCGCCAAGGACGTCGCGATGCACGTCGCCGCGATGAAGCCGGCCGCGCTGTCGTCCGCCGAAGTGCCGGCCGAGCTGGTCGAGAAGGAACGCAAGATCGCCGCCGAGAAGGCCGCCGAGTCCGGCAAGCCGGCCGAAATCGTCGCCAAGATGGTCGAAGGCTCGGTGCAGAAGTTCCTGAAGGAAGTCTCGCTGCAGGACCAGGTCTTCGTGAAGGCCGCCGATGGCAAGCAGACCGTCGCGCAGATGCTCAAGGACAAGGCCACCGCGGTGAAGTCCTTCACCCTGTACGTGGTGGGCGAAGGCATCGAGAAGAAGGTCGACGACTTTGCCGCCGAAGTGGCTGCCCAGGTGGCGGCTGCAAGCAAGCAGCAATAAGCGTCGCGACTCAAAAAGGGCGCCTCTGGCGCCCTTTACACTTGTGCGCTTGCGCATGCAGGCGCACGCACGACACTCCCTCCATCGGCTGTACTGACGAGGTAACAATGCCCGCCCACAAACGCATCCTGCTCAAGCTTTCCGGTGAAGCCCTGATGGGCGACGACTCCTACGGCATCAATCGCGCCACCATCGTGCGCATGGTGCAAGAGATCCAGGAAGTGACGAAGCTCGGCGTCGAGGTCGCGGTCGTCATCGGCGGCGGCAACATCTTCCGCGGCGTGGCGGGCGGCGCGGTCGGCATGGACCGCGCGACGGCCGACTACATGGGCATG
This sequence comes from uncultured Roseateles sp., assembly GCA_946886855.1. The sequence continues at coordinate 26,713 of CAMPJJ010000021.1, forward strand.
CTGGCGACGGTGATGAACTCGCTGGCCCTGGCCGACACGATGCGCCAGGAGGGCATGACCGCGCGCGTCATGTCGGCCATCGCGATCGAGCAGGTCGTCGAGCCCTACGTGCGTCCCAAGGCGCTGCAGTACCTGGAAGAGGGCAAGGTCGTCGTCTTCGCCGCCGGCACCGGCAACCCCTTCTTCACGACCGACACGGCCGCCGCGCTGCGCGGTGCCGAGATCGGCGCCGAGATCGTGCTGAAGGCGACCAAGGTCGACGGCGTCTATACCGCCGACCCCAAGAAGGATCCGACGGCCACGCGCTACTCGCGCATCAGCTTCGACGAGGCCATCGGCAAGAATCTGCAGGTGCTGGACGCGACCGCCTTCGCGCTGTGCCGCGACCAGAAGCTGCCGATCCGGGTGTTCTCGATCTTCAAGCCGGGCGCGCTCAAGCGCGTCGTGCTGGGTGAGGACGAGGGCACGCTGGTGCACGTCTGACCGGACTGGCGCGTTAGAGACCACGCCGTCCCCCTGATCGAGGAAAAGAACATGAGCATCGCCGACATCAAGAAGAACGTCGAAGCCAAGATGGCCAAGTCCGTTGAGGCCTTCAAGAACGAACTGCAGAAGATCCGCACCGGTCGCGCCCACCCGGGGCTGCTGGACCAGGTGCACGTGGACTATTACGGCTCGATGGTCCCCATCTCGCAGGTGGCCAACGTCACGCTGCTGGACGCCCGCACGGTCAGCGTGCAGCCCTGGGAAAAGGGCATGAGCCAGAAGATCGAGAAGGCCATCCGCGAATCGGACCTGGGCCTGAACCCGTCGTCCATGGGCGACCTGATCCGCGTGCCGATGCCGCCGCTGTCGGAAGAACGCCGCCGCGACCTGGTCAAGGTCTCCAAGGGTGCCGCCGAAGACGCCAAGGTGGCCGTGCGCAACCTGCGCCGCGACGCCAACGAGCAGGCGAAGAAGGCGGCCAAGGACAAGGTCATCACCGAGGACGACGAGCGTCGCAGCCAGGAAGAGATCCAGAAGCTGACCGACCGCGTCGTCTCGGACATCGACAAGCTGCTCTCGGCCAAGGAAGCCGAGATCATGGCCGTCTGATCGTCGCATCCTCGTGAGCGCCGACAGCAAGGCGGGAGTGCCCCGCCATGTGGCCATCGTCATGGATGGCAACGGTCGTTGGGCGAAGAAGCGCTTCCTCCCGCGTTTCTTCGGCCACAAGCAGGGCGTCGACGCCCTGGTGCGGGTGGTCCAGGCCTGCATCGATCGCGAGATCGAGTACCTCACCGTCTTCGCCTTCTCCAGCGAGAACTGGAAACGTCCCAGCGACGAGGTGTCCGGCCTGATGGGCCTGGTGCTGGCGGCCGTGTCGCGCTACCTGGCCCGCATGGGCGCGATGGGCGTGCGCATCCGCATCGTCGGCGACCGCGAGGCGGTGTCCGACAAGCTCCGGGCCGCCTGGGCCGAGGCCGAAGGCTCCACCGCCCACAACACCAAGCTGACGCTGAACGTCGCCTTCAACTACGGCGGCCGCTGGGACATCGTCCAGGCCTGCCGCAAGGCGATGGAGGCGGGGGTGCCGCCTGCCGAGCTGACCGAGGCGCGGCTGTCCGAGTTCATGGCGATGAGCTATGCCCCCGACCCCGACCTGTTCATCCGCACCGGCGGCGAACTGCGCATCAGCAACTTCATGCTGTGGCAGACCGCGTACACCGAGTTCGTGTTCTCCGACTGCCTGTGGCCGGAGTTCGGCGAGGCGCAACTGGACGAGGCGATCGCCGCGTTCCGGGTGCGCGATCGCCGCTTCGGCGGGGTGAACGTTCCGGGCGTCGCCCAGGAGGCTTGAGATGCTGATTCAGCGCGTGATCACGGCCCTGGTGCTGTTGGCCATCCTGCTGCCGGCGCTGTTCGCGTCGAATCCCATCTGGTTCGCGCTGCTGACGCTGGTGATGATCGCGGCGGCCGGTTGGGAGTGGTCGCGGCTGAACGGCCGGCCGGGCGCCCCGGCGCTGGCCTTCGGCGCCGTGCTCGCGGCCGCGTGCGCGGCCACCTTCTACCTGGTCGGTTTCAACGTGCCGGCCTGGTGCTGGTGGCTCGCCGGCGGCATCTGGGTGCTCGGCGGCGTGCGCGCACTCGCGGCCGGTGTGGCCGGCTGGCCGAAGCTGTCGCCGGTGCTGAGGCTGGTGCTCGGCGCCGTGCTGCTGTGGGCCGCGTGGCTCGCGCTGATCGTCGCGCGCCAGCGCGGCATCAACTTCCTGCTGTCGGCGATGTGCCTGGTCTGGATGGCCGACATCGCGGCGTACTTCGCCGGCAAGGCCTTCGGCAAGCGCAAGCTCGCACCGGCGATCAGTCCCGGCAAGAGCTGGGAGGGCGCAATCGGCGGCCTCGTCGGCGTGATCGTGCTGGGCTTCGTCTGGGTCCACGTCATCGACGTGCGTGTCCCCGTGGACTCGGCCTCGCTGTACACGGTGCTGGTGAAGCGCCTCGGCGTCGTGTCGCTGCTGGCCCTGGTCTTCCTGTCGGCGATGAGCGTCGTCGGCGATCTGTTCGAATCCCTGGTCAAACGGGCCGCGGGCGCCAAGGACAGCAGCCAGCTGCTGCCCGGCCATGGCGGCGTCCTGGACCGCGTCGACGCGCTGCTGCCGGTGCTGCCGCTGGCGCTGGCGCTGACCTCCCTCTGAGTCTCCGGATCCCCTCGCGATGACCGATCACCTCCACCGCCCGCAGCAGGTCTGCGTGCTGGGTTCCACCGGATCCATCGGCACCAACACGCTGGACGTGATCGCGCGCCATCCGGACCGCTACCGGGTCTTCGCCCTGTCGGCGATGAGCCGCGTCGACGAGCTGGCCGCGCAGTGCGTGCAATTCCAGCCGCGCTTCGCCGTGCTGCCCGACGCCGCGCTCGCCGCGCAGCTGCGCACGAAGCTGCGCGCGGCGGGCTCCCGCACCGAGGTGCTCGACAGCATGGCCGCGTTGAGCGAGGTTGCCGCGCATCCGGACGTCGACGCGGTGATGGCCGCGATCGTCGGCGCCGCCGGTCTGCCGCCGGCGATGGCCGCGGCGCGCGCGGGCAAGCGCCTGCTGCTCGCGAACAAGGAGGCCATCGTGCTCGGCGGCGCGCTGTTCATGCGCGCGGTCAAGGAAGGCGGCGCGACGCTGCTGCCGGTGGACTCGGAGCACTCGGCGATCTTCCAGTGCCTGCCCGAGGACCGCTCGACCTGGCCGCAGCGCATCGATCACATCGTGCTGACCGCGTCCGGCGGCCCGTTCCGGCAACGCGATCCGGCCTCGCTCGCCGACGTGACGCCGGAGCAGGCCTGCGCCCATCCGAACTGGGTGATGGGTCGCAAGATCTCGGTCGACTCGGCGACGATGATGAACAAGGCGCTCGAGGTCATCGAGGCGCGCTGGCTCTTCGACCTGAAGCCCGAACAGATCAAGGTGCTGATCCACCCGCAGAGCATCGTGCACTCGATGGTCGTGTGCCGTGACCACTCGGTGCTGGCCCAGTTGGGCACGCCCGACATGCGCGTGCCCATCGCTTACGCGCTGGCTTTCCCCGAGCGCATCGTGTCCGGCGCGGGCGTGCTGGACCTGCTGAAGACACCGAGCCTCGCCTTCGAGGAGGCCGACGAGCGCCGCTTCCCCGGCCTGCACCTGTCGTGGCAGGCGCTGCGCGCGGCCGAGGGCAGCACTGCGGTGCTGAACGCGGCGAACGAGGAGGCGGTCGCTGCCTTCCTCGATCACCGATTGCGCTTCGATCACATCTGCCGTGTCAACCGCGAGGTGCTCGAATCCGTGAATCCCGAAGCCGGCGAGGTCGACAGCGTCGAGGGCCTGCTGGTGCTCGACGAGCGCGCCCGCCGGCGCGCGCGACAGCAGATCGCGGCGCTTGCCGCGGCGGTCTGATCCTCCGGTCGACGACCGCCGCCCCGCCCCAGCCTTCGATCCAGGACGTCCGCGATGCTTTCCCAGGTCCTCTACTTCCTCGTCACGCTGGGCATCCTGATCGTGATCCACGAATGGGGTCACTACCGGGTCGCGCGCGCCTGCGGCGTCAAGGTGCTGCGTTTCTCGGTCGGCTTCGGCCGGGTGCTGCTGCGCCGGCGCAAGACGCCGGACAGCACCGAGTTCACGCTCAGCGCGATCCCGCTCGGCGGCTATGTCCGCATGCTCGACGAGAGCGACGGCCCGGTGGCGCCCGACCAGCAATCGCAGGCCTTCAACCGCAAGACGCTGTGGCAGCGCGCGGCCATCGTCGCCGCGGGGCCGGCCGCCAACCTGATCCTGGCCGTGGTGCTGTTCGCGGTCGTGGGCTGGATCGGTCGAGAGGAGCCGAAGGCGCTGCTCGGTTCGCCGGCGGCGGGCGGACTGGCCGAACGCGCGGGCTTGCGCGCCGGCGACTGGGTGCAAGCCTGGTCGCACGACGGCCAGGACTGGGAAGACGTCCGCTCGATGCCCGACTTCGGCTGGCAACTGGCGCAGGCCGTTGCGGACAGGCAGCCGCTGCTGATCAGCGTCAGCGACGCCGGCGGTCATGGCCGCCGCACGGTGCGCCTGGGGACCGACACGCTGGAGAGCCGCGACTTCGACGAGAGGACGATGGGCCTCATCGGGCTGGGCGGCGTGTTCGTCGAGCCGGTGCTGGGTCGCATGGTCGACGGCGAGCCCGCGCAGGCGGCGGGACTGCTGCCCGGCGATCGGGTGCTGCGCGTCAACGACGAGCCGGTGCCGGACGTCGCCTGGTTCATCCAGCGCGTGCGTCGCGCCATCGTCGATGGACAGCCGGAGCCGCTGCGCGTGGTCGTGCGTCGCGACGGCCAGCCCCTGGAGCGCGTGGTCACGCCGCGCGTCGAGATCAACGGCGACCAGCGCGTGGCCCGCATCGGCGCGGGCTTCGACGCCCGGCCGGCCAGCGTCATGGTGCACTACGGCCCCGTCGAATCGGTGCGGCAAGGCCTGACCCGCACCTGGGAGCTCAGCGCGCTGACCGTGAAGACGCTCGGGCGCATGTTGATCGGTGAAGCCTCGGTAAAGAACCTCAGCGGACCCATCACGATCGCCAAGGCGGCGGACCAGTCGGCGAGCCTCGGACTGACGGCGTTCCTGAGCTTCCTCGCCGCCGTCAGCGTGAGCCTCGGGGTGCTGAACCTGCTGCCGCTGCCGATGCTCGATGGCGGACACCTGATGTATTATCTTTTCGAGGGTTTGAGCGGCCGCCCTGTCTCTGAGTGGTGGCACAAGCAGCTGCAACGCGCAGGCATTGCCGTCGTGCTGCTGATGATGAGCCTGGCCCTTTTCAACGATCTGACCCGCACGCTGGGTCTGCACTGAAGCTTCCGCATGCCCCGATTCCTGCCCGACGCCCTGCGCCCCCACGTGATTCAACTGGCGGTGCTGGCCACCGCGCTGCAAGCCGGTTCCGCCTGGGCCGCCGAACCGTTCGTACTCAAGGACATCCGCGTCGAAGGCCTGCAACGGACCGACCCGGGCACGGTGTTCGCGGCGCTGCCGTTCCGCATCGGCGACACCTACAACGATGAGAAGGGCGCCGCCGCGCTGCGCGCGCTGTTCGCGACCGGCCTGTTCAAGGACGTCCGCATCAACCTCGACACCGATGCCGTCGTCATCGTGATCGAGGAACGTCCGATCATCGCCAACGTCGGTTTCGTCGGGCTCAAGGAATTCGACACCGAGGCGCTGACCAAATCGCTGAAGGACGTCGGCATCGGCGAAGGCAAGCCCTTCGACAAGGCCCTGGCCGACCGCGCCGAGCAGGAACTGAAGCGTCAATACCTGACCCGCTCGCTGTACGGCGCCGAGGTCACGACGACCATCACCCCGATCGAACGCAACCGCGTCAACGTCAGCTTCTCGGTGACCGAAGGCGAGCCGGCGAAGATCGCGGAGATCCGCATCCTGGGCAACAAGGTCTTCAGCGAAAGCACGCTGACGGGCCTGCTCGAACAGACCACGTCCGGCTGGCTGACCTGGTACACGAAGACCGACCGCTACTCGCGTGCCAAGCTGAATGCGGACCTGGAAACGATCCGCTCGTACTACCTGAACCGCGGCTACCTCGAGTTCAACGTCGAGTCCACGCAGGTCACGATCTCGCCGGACAAGCAGAGCATCAGCATCGCGATCACGATCAACGAAGGTCAGCCCTACACGGTCAACGGGATCAAGCTCGAAGGCGACTTCATGGGTCGCGACGAGGAGTTCAAGCGCCTGGTCGCGCTCAAGCCCGGCCAGCCGTACAACGGCGAGGCGGTGGCGCAGACCACGCGCAATTTCCAGGACCTCTACGGCACCTTCGGCTACGCCTTCGCGCGTGTCGAGAGCCGCCCGGAAATCGACCGCGCCACCGGCCAGGTGACGGTGACGCTGGTCGGCGAGCCGCAGCGCCGCGTCTACGTGCGCCGCGTGCTGATCTCGGGCAACACCCGCACGCGGGACGAAGTCATCCGCCGCGAGTTCCGCCAGTTCGAATCCTCCTGGTACGACGGCGCCCGCATCAAGGCCTCGCGCGACCGCGTCGAGCGCCTGGGCTACTTCAAGGACGTCACCATCGACACGACCGAGGTGCCGGGTTCGCCCGACCAGGTCGACGTCACGCTGACGGTGACCGAGCGTCCGACCGGCAACATCCAGATCGGCGCCGGCTACTCGAGCGCCAGCAAGCTGTCCCTGTCGGGCTCGATCTCGCAGGAGAACGTGTTCGGCTCGGGCAACTACCTGGGCATCCAGGTGAACACCGCCAGTACCGGGCGCTCGCTGGGCGTCACGACGGTGGACCCGTACTTCACCGTCGACGGCGTGTCCCGCGCGATCGACGTGTTCTACCGGACGGTCAAGCCGATCAACAACCTGGGCGAGGAATACGAGTTCGCCTCGTACGGCGGCTCGGTCAAGTTCGGCGTGCCGTTCTCCGAGGACGACACCGTCTTCTTCGGCATCGGCTACGAAACCACGCGCATCACGACGCGGACCGGCCTGCCCAACAGCTACTGGCTGTTCCGCGAGCAGTTCGGCTCGTCGGCGATGTCGATCCCGCTGACGATCGGCTGGAAGAAGGACAACCGCGACTCCGTCATCACGCCGACCGCCGGCGCGATGAAGCGCGTGAACCTGGAACTGAGCCCGGTCGGCGATTCGCGTTACACGATCGCCAACCTGCAGTACCAGGAGTTCTTCCCGCTGGGCCGCAAGTTCTCGCTGATGGTCAACGGCGAATTCGCCTACGGCAAGGGCCTGAGCGGCCGGCCGTATCCGATCTTCAAGAACTTCTACGGCGGTGGCCTGGGCTCGGTGCGGGTGTTCGAGCCCGGCACGCTGGGCCCGGTCGACGTGACCGGTTCGTACACGGGCGGCAACCGCAAGTTCAACCTGAATACCGAGTTCTACGTGCCGGTGCCGGGTTCGGGCAACGACAAGAGCTTCCGTCTGTTCGCGTTCCTGGACGCGGGCAACGTGTGGGGCCAGGACGAGAAGCTCGCGTTCAAGGACGTGCGCGCCTCGGCGGGCGCGGGGATCAGCTGGCTGTCGCCGATGGGTCCGCTGCGGCTCAGCTACGGTTCGCCGATCCGCAAGAAGCCCACGGATAGAATCGAGCGATTCCAATTCCAGATCGGGACTGCATTCTGATGAAGAGCAAGCTGTCGCAGATCGTCGCCACCGTCCTCCTGGCGGGCGCGGCGAGCCTGGGCGCGCAAGCCCAGGAAGTCAAGATCGGCTACGTCAACAGCGAGCGGATCCTGCGCGAAACCAATTTGGCCAAGGCGGCGGAAACCAAGCTGCAGGCCGAGTTCAGCCGGCGCGAGAAGGCGCTGGTGGAACTGGAGACCAAGCTGCGCGGCGCGGCCGAGAAGCTCGACAAGGACAGCCCGGCCCTGAGCGAGGCCGAGCGCGGTCGCCGCCAGCGCGAACTCATCGAGCAGGACCGCGACCTGCAGCGCAAGCGCCGCGAGTTCAACGAGGACGTCGCCCAGCGCAAGAACGAGGAACTCTCCGCCGTGATCGAGAAGGCCAACAAGGTCATCAAGCAGATCTTCGAGCAGGAGAAGTACGATCTGATCGTTCAGGACGCGATTCATGCCAGCCCCCGCGTGGACATCACGAAGAAGGTGATCGACGCGCTCAACGGTCAGAAGTGACTTCAGCAGTGACGCCCGAAGTGACCAAGAAGCAGGTTCTGGTCTCCGATCTGATCGCCGCCTTGGGCGGCGATCTTCTTGGTGCGTCCGGGACGGCGATCCGTGCGATCGCGCCGCTGGAAGATGCCGGCGCGGACGCGATCTCCTTCCTCTCGAATCCCAAGTACGAGGCGCAGCTGGCGACGACGCAGGCGGCCTGCGTGATCGTGTCGCCCAAGCTGGCGGACGCCGCCGCGGCCCGGCAGGGCGCCGGCACGGTCGCGTGCTGCATCGTGGCCCCGGATCCCTATCTCTACTTCGCGCGCCTCACCCAGTGGTGGGCCGCGAACATGCGCAAGCCGCGCGCCACGCCGGCCATCCATCCGACGGCCACGGTCGCGGCGGACGCGGTGATCGGCCGGGACGTCGAGGTCGGCCCGCATGCGGTGATCGAATCCGGCGCGGTGCTGGGCGACGGCGTGCGCATCGGCGCGCACACGATCGTCGAGCAGGACGCCCGCATCGGCGCGCACACGCGGTTGGCGCCGCACGTGGTGTTCGGCCATGACTGCGTGATCGGCGAGCGTTCCATGCTGCACAGCGGCGTGGTCATCGGAGCGGATGGTTTCGGCTTCGCGCCGACGAAGCGGTCCGACGGCGCGCCCGGCGTCGAGTGGGTCAAGATCGAGCAGCTCGGCGCGGTGCGCATCGGCGACGGCGTCGAGATCGGCGCCAACACCTGCGTGGACCGCGGCGCGCTGGGCGACACGGTGATCGCCGACGGCGTCATCATCGACAACCTGGTCCAGATCGCGCACAACGTGAAGATCGGCAAGGGCACGGCGATCGCCGGCGCGACGGCGATCGCCGGCAGCGCCGAGATCGGCGCCAACTGCATCGTGGCCGGCGCGGCGCGGATCAACGGACACATCCGGATCACTGACGGCGTGCAGATCGGCCCGACGGCCAACATCAGCAACAGCATCGACAAGCCCGGCGCCTACGCCGGCATGTGGCCCTTCGAGGACGCCGCATCGTGGCAGAAGAACGCCGCCGCCCTGCGCGGGCTCTATGAGCTGCGCCAGCGCGTGCGTGCCCTGGAAAAGAAGACGACATGACTGAGACCCGCATCGACATCCACGGCATCCTCGAGAAGCTGCCGCACCGCTACCCCATCCTGCTGGTCGACCGCGTCCTGGAAGTGGAGAAGGGCGTGCGCATCCGCGCGATCAAGAACGTCAGCATCAACGAGCCGTTCTTCCAGGGCCACTTCCCGCACCGTCCGGTGATGCCGGGCGTCCTGATCCTGGAAGCGCTGGCGCAGGCCGCGACGCTGCTGGCGGTCGAGAGCTACGACTTCACGCTCGACGAGAACCACGTCGTGTACTTCGCCGGCATCGACGGCGCGCGCTTCAAGCGTCCGGTCGAGCCGGGCGACCAGTTGATCCTCGAGGTCACGCTGGACCGCGCCAAGGCCGGCATCTACAAGTTCGGCGCCAAGGCGCTGGTCGGCACCGACATCGTGGCCGAGGCCGGCCTGATGTGCACCATGCGCAAGCTCGACTGCTGAGCCCGCACCGAGTCTTCCGCTGAACAGCCGCTGAATCCGGACGCCCATGGCCCAGATCCATCCCACCGCCCTCATCGACCCGCGGGCGCAGCTCGACGACTCCGTCCAGGTCGGCCCGTACGCGGTGATCGGCCCCGAGGTGCGCATCGGCGCGGGGACACGCGTCGGTCCGCACACCGTGATCGAGGGCAAGACCACGATCGGTCGCGACAACGTCATCTACCAGTTCGCGTCCATCGGCGCGATGCCGCAGGACATGAGCCATGGCGGCGAGGTGACGGAGCTCGTCATCGGCGACCGCAACACGATCCGCGAGTTCTGCACCTTCAACACCGGTACGTTCAAGGAGCAGGGCGTCACGCGCGTCGGCTCCGACAACTGGATCATGGCCTACGTGCACCTGGCGCACGACGTGATCGTCGGCGACCACTGCGTGCTGGCCAACAACGCGACGCTGGCCGGGCACGTGCATGTCGGCGACTGGGCCACGATCGGCGGCCTGACCGGTGTCCATCAGTTCGTGCATGTCGGCGCCCACGCGATGATCGGTTTCCAGGGCCATGTGGCGCAGGACGTCGCGCCCTACATGACGGTCGACGGCAACCCGCTGGGCGTGCGCGCGGTCAACCTGACCGGTCTGCGCCGCCGCGGCTTCAGCAACGACCGCATCGGCGTGATCCGTCAGCTGCACAAGCTGCTGTTCCGCGACGGTACGACGCTGGAGCAGTCCGTCGCCAACATCGAAGCGCTCAAGCAGGGCCAGGACGCGGAGTCGATCCGCGACATCCAGGCGATGCTGGACTTCCTGGCAGGCGCCAAGCGCGGCCTTGTCCGCTGATCGGCCCGGACGACCGACATGAGTTCCACGGATCCTCGACTGGGCCTGGTGGCCGGCGAGGCCTCCGGCGATCTGCTCGCCAGCCTGCTGCTGCAGGGCCTGAAGGCGCGCTGGCCTGACTTGAGCTCGGCCGGCATCGGCGGCCCGAAGATGCAGACCCAGGGTTTCGACGCCTGGTGGCCCAGCCACAAGCTGTCGATCTTCGGCTACTGGGATGCCATCAAGAACCTCCGCGAACTGCTGGCGATCCGCCGCCAGCTCGGCGATCGCCTGATCGCCGAGCGGCCGTCGGTCTTCGTCGGCGTCGACGCGCCCGACTTCAACTTCGGTCTGGAGCACCGGCTGCGCGAGGCCGGCATCAAGACGGTCCACTTCGTCTGCCCGTCGATCTGGGCCTGGCGCGCGGACCGCGTGCAGACGATCAAGCGCAGCGCGGATCACGTGCTGTGCCTGTTCCCGTTCGAGCCCGCGATCCTGGAGAAGGCGGGCATCCCGTCGACCTACGTCGGTCACCCGCTGGCGGACCAGATCCCGTTCGAGCCGCCGCGCGAGGACGCGCGCCGCGACCTGGGCTTCGGGGAGGGCGACACCCTCGTCGCCCTCCTGCCCGGCAGCCGTCGCAGTGAACTGGACTACATCGGTCCGCCGCTGCTGGAGGCGGCCCGCCGCATGCACCAGGCGCGGCCGGCGCTGCGTTTCGTCATCCCGATCGCGCCGGGGCTGCGTCCCATGGTCGAAGCGCTGATGGCGCAGCACGGCCAGGGCCTGCCGATGACGCTGGTCGACGGCCGCGCGCAGGACGCGCTGGCCGCCTGCGACCTGACGCTGGTCGCCAGCGGCACCGCGACGCTGGAAGCGGCGCTGCTCAAGCGGCCGATGGTGATCGCCTACAAGCTGCACTGGTTCAACGCGTGGCGGATGAAGGGCAAGGCGTTGCTCCCCTGGGTGGGCCTGCCCAATGTGCTCGCGCGCGAGACGCTGGTGCCCGAGTGCCTGCAGGACGAGTGCACCGGCGAGCGCATCGCCCGCGAGGGCCTGGCCTGGCTGGACGACGCGCCGCGCCGGGCCCGGCTGCGCGAACGCTTCCTCGAGATCCACCAACAGTTGCGCTGCAACACCGCGCAAAGGGCCGGCGATGCGATCGCGAAAATCCTCGGCGCTTGAGCCGCCGACGCAACTGGGACTCGAATGGGTCCGCGAGGGCCTGCTCTGCGGTGTGGACGAAGCGGGCCGCGGTCCCTTGGCCGGCCCGGTGGTCGCCGCGGCGGTGATCCTCGACGACCAGAATCCGATCAAGGGATTGAACGACTCGAAGGTGCTCAGCGAGAAGAAGCGCGAGCAACTCTTCGACGAGATCCGCGCCAAGGCCCTGTGCTTTTGCATCGCGGAGGCGACGGTCGAGGAGATCGACCGCATCAACATCCTGCAGGCGACGATGCTGGCGATGCGCCGCGCGGTCGAGGGCCTGCGGCTCAAGCCCGCGCACGTGCAGGTCGACGGCAACCGGCTGCCGGTGCTGCGCATTCCGGCCGAGGCCATCGTCAAGGGCGACGCGCTCGTGCCGGCGATCTCGGCCGCGTCCATCCTGGCCAAGGTGCATCGCGACCGCTTCTGCCTGCAGATGCACGCGCAGCATCCTGAGTACGGCTTCGACAGCCACAAGGGGTACGGCACGCGCGAGCACCTGGACGCGCTGCGCGTGCATGGGGCGACCGTGTGGCATCGCCAGAGCTTCGCGCCGGTGCGGACGCTGGACCTGGGCGATCCGGGTCTGGCGAACATCGCGCCCGTGTTGAAGGCCGAGCCCGCGCTGAACGAGGAAATGAGGCCCGGATGAGCTGGCAGTCGATCACCGCGCGCGACAACCCGACCCTGCAGCGCCTGCGCAAGCTGGCGCAGGACGGCGGCGCCTATCGGAAGCTGGGCGGCGTCTGGCTCGAAGGGGACCACCTCGTGCGCGCCGCGGTGCAGCGTGGCGTGAAGCCGTCGCTGGCGCTGATCACGGACGTGGCCGCGGCGGACGAGGCGCTGCATGCGCTCGCCGACGTCGCGCCCAAGGTGCTCGTCGTGTCGCCGGAATTGTTCAAGACGGTGTCGGGCCTGGAATCGCCGGCGCAGATCGGTATCGAACTGCCGCTGCCGACGCAGCCGCGCATCGAGGCGAAGGCTGATTCCGTCGTGCTGGACCGCCTGCAGGATGCGGGCAACGTCGGCACGATCCTGCGCAGCGCCGCGGCGCTGGGCTTCCGTCAGGTGCTGGCGCTGAAGGGCACGGCGGCGCTGTGGTCGCCGAAGGTGCTGCGCGCCGGCATGGGCGCGCACTTCGGGCTGCATCTGGTGGAAGGACTGAGCGTCGACGATCTCGATGCGCTCCAGGTCCCGCTGCTGGCGACGAGCTCGCACGCCGATGCGATGCTGCACCAGGCCGACCTGCCGAACCCCTGCGCCTGGGTCATGGGCCACGAAGGGCAGGGCGTTGCGGAGGCGCTGATGCAGCGCTGCGCGCTGCGTGTCGGCATCCCGCAGCCCGGCGGGGAAGAGTCCTTGAACGTGGCCAGCGCGGCCTCGATCTGCCTGTACGAATCTGCCAGACGTCGTTGGGTCTGACGCGGTCGCAGGGCTGGATGGCTCTGGATTTCGCGCATACTGACCTTACCGCTTCGCGCGGTCATCTGAACTCTGTCCGCCATGCCTGAACTCGACTGGATCAGCGTCAAAGGTTTCAAGAGCATCGCTTCGATCGAGAAGCTGAAGCTCGGGGCCATCAACGTCGTCATCGGCGCGAACGGCTCGGGCAAGTCAAATTTCATCGGGGTGTTCTCGTTCCTGCACGAGTTGAAGGCGGGACATCTGGAGACATATACGGTCAAGGCGGGTGGGGCGAATCGAGTCCTGCACTTCGGCGCAAAAAAGACGCCAGCGCTGTCGATCCACGTGTCGTTTGCAGACGAACGCAACCAGTACAGCCTGTCGCTGATGTCGACGAGTGCCGATGAACTCGCACCGTTGGGTGAGACGGTCTACTTCTGGGACAAGAGCCGGGGATTCGATCGACCCTACAGCGAGCCGGTCCCGCGCGTTGGTCATGAGGCGGGCATCAGTTCAGAGAAGTGCACGCAGATCGGCGCTTACGTGCGGGAGCACTTCGATCGATGGCGCGTCTACCACTTCCATGACACGAGCAGCACGTCGCCGATGAAGCAGACGGCCGATCTGAACGACAACGTGTACTTGCGTCCCGACGGATCGAACCTGCCCGCCTTCCTGTACTTCCTCAAAGAGAAGCACAACGAGTCGTACGAGTTGATCCGCAAGAGCGTGAGGCGCGTGGCGCCGTTCTTCGAAGATTTCCAACTGGGGCCGCAGAAGCTGAATCCAGACAAGATCAGACTCGAATGGCGACACGTCGGTACCGACGACTACTTTGACGCGTCAAGTCTGTCAGACGGGACGATCCGCTTCATCGCGCTGGCCACACTGTTTCTGCAACCGGTCTCCTTGCGCCCTTCCGTGATCCTGGTGGATGAGCCAGAACTCGGCCTGCATCCATTCGCCGTGTCGATGCTCGCGTCGCTGGTGAAGCAGTCGGCGACAGGCACGCAGGTGATCCTGTCGACGCAGTCCCCGTTGCTGTTGGATCATTTCGATCCGGCCGATGTGTTGGTCGCTGATCGGGTGGACGGTGGAACGCAACTCCGCCGGCTGGATGTCGACACGCTCGATGGCTGGCTCGAGGACTACAGCCTGGGCCAGCTTTGGGAAAAGAACGAACTAGGGGGCCGTCCCTCGTCGGAACAAAAATAGGAACGGACCGATGTCGCGACTGCTCATCCACGTCGAGGGCGAGACGGAAGAGACCTTCGTCAACGAGCTCATCGCGCCCCATCTCTATGAACACGGATTCACGCTGGTGTCGGCGCGCCTGATCGGTAACGCGCGACAGCGGAATCGACGTGGCGGGATCCGGGCCTGGCAGGCGGTGAAGAAGGACATCGTGCGTCACTTGCAGCAGGACGCAGGTGCGGCGTCCGCCACGTTCGTTGACTTTTATGCGCTGCCTGCGACCGGCTCAGGCGCATGGCCAGGTCGGGAGCAGGCCAACGAGGCCTCGTTCGTCTTCAAATCGTCCATGGTCGAGAAGGCCCTCCTCGGTGAGGTGGACGCCGAGTTGGGGGTCAATGCCACGAAGGGGCGCTTCATCCCGTTCGTCGTCATGCATGAATTCGAAGGTCTGCTGTTCAGCAGTCCGACCGACTTTGGGCGGGGCATCAGCCGACCGGACCTCATCCCTCATTTCCAGGGCATCCGGGATCAATTCGGATCGCCTGAAGAGATCAACGACTCGCCGCAGACGGCGCCATCGAAGCGTATCGAAGCACTCGTCCCTGGGTATCAGAAGCCCTTGTACGGCACGCTGGCGGCGTTGGAGATTGGCTTGACGCCGATGCGCTCGGAGTGCCCGCTCTTCGACGCTTGGATGAAGAAGCTGGAAGCCTGGGGCCAGGCGTGACACGTTTCCGATTCAACGCGCCATCGCGAGCGCCCCGACGCCCAGCGCAATGAACGCCGCGCCGGCGATGCGCCATCCGCGCTCGCCTTCACCGAGCAACTGACCGCCGATCAGCGCGGCGAACAGCATCGACAGCTCCCGCGCCGGCGCGACGCGCGACAGCGGCGCCAGCTTCATCGCATACAGCACCAGGATGTAGGCCGTTGGCGCGCCGACGGCCACCACCAGCGCATGCCGCCATTGCTTGCGCAGGGCGGGGCCGAAACCGGCGCGATCCCGCAGCACGGCGGGCAGGCTGACCGGTACGCGCAGCAGGTTGCAGAGGTAGTCGTACAGGATCGGCGACAGCGCCAGCACCTTCACCGCATAGCCGTCGATGACGCTGTAGGCGGCGATCGTCGCGCCGGTGAGCGCGCCCCAGGCGATGCCCAGCTTGCGCTTGCGGTGCAGGTCCGGATCGTGATTCGCGCCTTGAGAGAAGAACGTCGGTCCCGCCGCCATCAGCAGGATGCCGCCGACGACACCCGCCAGGCCAAGGCCGCCGCCCAGCCCGAGGTGCTCGCCCAGCAGCAGCACGGCGACCAGCGACGAGAGCAAGGGGCCGCTGCCTCGCGCGACGGGGTAGACGACGGTCATGTCCGCCGCCCGGTAACCCGCGAGCAGTGCGTTGAAATAGGCCAGGTGCACGATCGCGCTGACGATGGTGGCGGTCCATGCCTGCCAGCCCCAGTCCGGCAGTTCGTCGAAGCCGACGACCACGACCACGGGCAGCCACAGCAGGCTGACGCCCAGGGCGGTCATGCAGGCGAAATGATGATTGCCCTGCGCCTTCTTGGCGGCGAAGTTCCACAGCGCATGGATCAGCGCGGCCGCGACGACCAGGGCGAGCGCGCTCGCTGGCATCGGTCGCGGGGGGCCTCAATACATCAGACGATCAGGACGGATGTCGCGCAGGATCGTCGTGGCGATTTCCTCGATCGACTTGTGCGTCGACGACAGCCAGTTGATGCCGGCCTTCTTCATCATCGTCTCGGCTTCGCGGACCTCGTAATGGCAGTTCATGAGGTCGGCGTACTTGCTGCCCGGGCGGCGCTCGTTGCGCACCTGCGCCAGGCGCTCCGGATCGATCGTCAGGCCGAAGCACTTCTTCTTGTGCGGGATCAGCAGCGAGGGCAGGTGGCCGCGGTCGAAGTCCTCGGGGATCAGCGGGTAGTTGGCCGCCTTGATGCCGTGCTGCATCGCCAGGTAGAGCGAGGTCGGCGTCTTGCCGCAACGACTGACCCCCACCAGGATCACGTCGGCCGAATCGAGGTTGCGCGCCGACTGTCCGTCGTCGTGCGCCAGCGAGAAGTTGATCGCCTCGATCCGGTCGTGGTACTCCTGGCTCTTCGCGACGTCGGAGAAACGGCCGACGCGGTGGCTGGACTTGATCCGGAACTCGTCCTCCAGCGGCGCGATGAAGGTGCCGAACATGTCCATCACCAGGCCTTGACACTCCTGGCGCACCACGTTGAGCACCTCGCGGTTCACCAGCGTGGCGAACACGATGGGACGCACGCCTTCGCGCTCGCCGGTCTCGTTGATCTCCTGCACCAGTTGACGGGCCTTCTCGCCGCTGTCGATGAACGGGCGGCGCACGTGCCGGGCCTTCACCGAGAACTGCGCCAGGATGGAGTTACCGAAGGTTTCGGCGGTGATGCCGGTGCCATCCGAGACGAAGTAGACGGTGTGCTGGGTCATGTCGGGCCTTTGGTTCGTGCCGGTCTTGGGGGCCGGGAGCTTTCGCCGGACCGGGCATGCCGCATGCCGATGCGGGAAGTCCGGCGATCGTCGGGTCTCGGTCCGACCCTGAACGGGGGCTTACATCATAGATCCGCGACCCACTAGAATCGTCCGCAACTTGCCCCTGCCCATCGCATGAACGACGCATGACCGTCGCAATGACTGTCACATCACGACGCCCACAAACATCGACAACATCTGTCGTGCGCCGCGTCATGCCTGTCTCCCTCGAAGCCGCCGACGCGCTCGGCCTGCTCGGGAGCGCGCGGGGAGCCCCGGTTTCTCAACATCACGGAGTTTTCCCATGTCTGATGCACGCTTCGAGGCGACCGCCCTGGTCGTACCCTTCGAGAAACTGAGGATGACCGACGTCGAGTCGGTGGGCGGCAAGAACGCCTCGCTCGGCGAAATGATCTCGCAGCTGGCCGAAACCGGCGTGCGCGTGCCCGGCGGCTTCGCCACCACGGCGCACGCCTTCCGCGACTTCCTCAAGCATGAAGGCCTGGATGTCCGCATCCAGAAGCGCCTGGCCGACCTCAACACCGACGACGTGCGCGCCCTGGCCGCGGCGGGCGCCGAGATCCGCGGCTGGCTGGAAGCCCAGCCGTTCCCGGCCGAACTGGAAGCGGCGATCCGCGCCTCGTTCGCCGCGCTGACGGCGGACAACCCGGACGCCTCCTTCGCCGTCCGTTCGTCCGCCACTGCGGAAGACCTGCCCGACGCCTCCTTCGCCGGCCAGCAGGAGACCTTCCTGAACGTCGTCGGCATCGAGGACGTGCTGCACAAGATGAAGGAAGTGTTCGCGTCGCTCTACAACGACCGCGCGATCAGCTACCGCGTGCACAAGGGCTTCGCGCACAGCGACGTGGCCCTGTCGGCGGGCGTGCAGCGCATGGTGCGTTCCGACCTCGGCGCCGCCGGCGTCATGTTCACCATCGACACCGAGTCCGGCTTCAAGGACGTCGTCTTCATCACCTCCAGCTACGGCCTCGGAGAGACGGTGGTGCAGGGCGCCGTGAACCCGGACGAGTTCTACGTCCACAAGCCCGCGCTGCAGCGCGGCAAATTCGCGCTGATCCGTCGCAACCTGGGCTCCAAGCTGATCCAGATGACCTTCTCGACGCCCGAGGAGAAGGCGGCGAGCGGCAAGCTGGTCAAGACCGTCGATGTCGAGGTCGAGCAGCGCAACCGCTACTCGCTGACCGACGAGGACGTCGTGCAGCTGGCCAAGTACGCGGTGATCATCGAGCAGCATTACGGCCGTCCGATGGACATCGAATGGGGCAAGGACGGCAACGACGGCCAGCTCTACATCCTGCAGGCGCGTCCGGAAACGGTGAAGAGCCAGGCCGAAGGCCAGGTCGAGCAGCGCTTCAAGCTCAAGGGCACCGGCACGGTGGTCGTCGAGGGCCGCGCGATCGGGCAGAAGATCGGCACGGGCCCGGTGCGCCTGGTCGACAGCGTGGCCGAGATGGAGCGCGTGCAGCCCGGCGACGTCCTGGTCACCGACATGACCGACCCCAACTGGGAGCCAGTCATGAAGCGCGCCAGCGCGATCGTGACCAACCGCGGCGGCCGGACCTGCCACGCGGCCATCATCGCGCGCGAACTGGGCATTCCGGCGGTGGTCGGCTGCGGCGACGCGACCGACAAGCTCAACGACGGCCAACTGGTGACGGTGGTCTGCTCCGAGGGCGACACCGGCTTCATCTACGACGGTCTGCTCGAGACCGAGGTCAGCGAAGTCCACCGCGGCGAGATGCCTTACAGCCCGGTGAAGATCATGATGAACGTCGGCAATCCGCAGCTGGCGTTCAACTTCGCGCAGATGCCCAACAGCGGTGTCGGCCTGGCCCGTCTCGAGTTCATCATCAACAACAACATCGGCGTCCACCCGAAGGCGATCCTCGACTATCCGAACATCGACAACGACCTGAAGAAGGCGGTCGAGTCGGTGGCCCGGGGTCATGCCTCGCCGCGCGCCTTCTACGTCGACAAGCTGGCCGAGGGCATCGCGACCATCGCCGCGGCCTTCTGGCCGCAGCCGGTCATCGTGCGTCTGTCCGACTTCAAGAGCAACGAGTACCGCAAGCTGATCGGCGGCTCGCGCTACGAGCCGGACGAAGAGAACCCGATGCTGGGCTTCCGCGGCGCGTCGCGCTACATCTCGGGCGAATTCCAGGACGCGTTCGCGATGGAATGCGAGGCGCTCAAGCGCGTGCGCAACGACATGGGCCTGACCAACGTCGAGATCATGGTGCCCTTCGTGCGCACGGTGAAGCAGGCGCAGAAGGTCGTGGAGATGCTGGCGGAACGCGGCCTGAAGCGCGCGGCGAACGGCGGCCAGGACGGGCTGCGCGTCATCATGATGTGCGAGGTCCCGAGCAACGCCATCCTGGCCGAGCAGTTCCTGGAGCATTTCGACGGCATGTCGATCGGCTCGAACGACCTGACCCAGCTGACGCTGGGCCTGGACCGCGACTCCGGTCTGGAGCTGCTGTCGGGCGACTTCGATGAACGTGACCCGGCGGTCAAGGCCTTGATCTCGCGCGCGATCGCGGCCTGCCGCGCCACGGGCAAGTACATCGGCATCTGCGGCCAGGGCCCCAGCGACCATGCGGACTTCGCCGAATGGCTGGCTGCCGAGGGCATTGCCTCCCTGTCCCTGAACCCCGACACGGTGATCGAGACCTGGCAGCGTCTTGCCAAGCGCTGATCGACCTCAGTGACCCCCAGGACGGCGCCTTCGGCGCCGTTTCTGCTTTTGGGGAAGCTGTGGATGGGCGGCGGTCATCGAAAGGGCGATGATCCGCCCCCATGTCCACTCCTCCGCCAGACGCCGCGTTCCGTCGCCGGCTTCACCGCATCTACGGGGCCTACACGGTCGGTTTCATCCTGCTGGTGGGGCTCCTGGGCGTGCTGGAGCGGATGGGGATGCCCAAGCAGTGGCTGGGCTTCTCGTTCCTGCTGCTGACGGTGCTGATCTATGCCGGCATCGGCGTGTTCAGCCGCACCACCGACCCGGTCGAGTATTACGTCGCCGGCCGCCGCGTCCCGGCGTTCTACAACGGCATGGCCGCCGGCGCCGACTGGATGAGTGCGGCGAGCTTCCTGGGCATGGCCGGCAGCCTGTACCTGGCGGGTTACGGCGGGCTGGCGTTCGTGCTGGGCTGGACCGGCGGCTTCTGCCTCGTGGCGCTGCTGCTGGCGCCCTACCTGCGCCGCTTCGGCGGTTTCACGGTGCCGGACTTCCTTGGCGCACGTTTCGAGAGCCGCGGACTGCGCGTGATGGGGGCCGCCGCCGCGGTGCTGGTGTCCTTCATCTACCTGGTGGCGCAGATCTACGCGATCGGCCTGATCACGACGCGCCTGACGGGACTGACTTTCGAGATCGGCCTGTTCGTCGGGCTGGGCGGCGTGCTGGTGTGTTCCTTCCTCGGCGGCATGCGCGCCGTCACCTGGACCCAGGTGGCGCAGTACATCATCATGATCGTGGCCTATGTGGTGCCGGTGATGTGGCTGTCGACGATGCAGACGGGGTCGCCCTTGCCGCAGTTCACCGCCGGCACCGAGGTCCGCGAGATCAGCGTCCGCGAACAGCAGTTGCTGCACGACCCGAAGGAACTGCAGGTGCGCGGGCTCTACGAGCAGCGCGCCAGGGACTTCGAGCATCTCGTCGCGGGACTGCCGCATTCGCTCGACGAGGAACGCCAGCGCGTCTCGCAGGTGATCGCGCAGCTGAAGTTCGAGGAGGCGCCGCTCGCGCAGATCCAGGCGGCGGAGAAGGTCCGGGCCGCGCTGCCGCGCACCGAGGCGGAGGCGCGCGATCTGTGGCAACGCGCCGCCGCGGCGAATCGCCAGCGCGCCGAGCCGCTCGCCGGCATGCCGCTGCATGCGCGGCCCTTCGCCGGCGATCCCGACGGCACGCCGGCCGAGCAGGAGGCCTACACGCTGGCGCGCCGCAACTTCCTGGCGCTCGTGCTCGTGCTGATGGTCGGCACCGCCGGACTGCCGCACATCCTCACCCGCTACTACACGGTGCCCACGGTGGCGGAGGCCCGCCGCTCGGTCGCGTGGACGCTGTTCTTCATCGCGCTGCTCTACCTGTTCGCCCCGGCGCTGGCGGTGATGCTCAAGCACGAAGTCCTGCATCACCTGGTCGGCTCGCCCATCGCGGAATTGCCGGGATGGATGAAGCAGTGGATGCGCGTCGATCCTGGTCTGCTGAACATCCAGGACATCAACCAGGACGGCATCCTGCAGCTGGGCGAACTGCGCCTGGGCGGCGACATCGTCATGCTGATGACGCCGGAACTCGCGGGCCTGCCGTACGTGCTCTCCGCGATGGTGGCCGCCGGCGCGCTGGCGGCGGCGCTGTCGACGGCGGACGGGCTGCTGCTGACGATCTCCAGCGCGCTCTCGCACGACGTCTACTACCGGGTCATGAACCCGCGCGCGTCGATGACGCAGCGGGTGACGATCTCCAAGGCGCTGCTGCTGGCGACCGCGCTCACGGCCGCGGCCGTGGCCGCGCAGAAGCCGGCCGACATCCTGCTGCTGGTGTCGTCGGCGTTCTCGCTGTCGGGCTCGACCCTGGTGCCGGCGCTGGTCGCTGGCATCTTCTGGCAACGCGCCAACAAGCAGGGCGCCGCCGCCGGCATGCTCGCCGGGCTCGGCATGACGCTGTACTACATGGTGAACGCGCATGCGGGCCTGCGCCAGGCGCTCGGCGTCGGGGGCGACCCGCAACTGTGGTGGGGCATCCAGCCGATGGCGGCGGCACTGTTCGGACTGCCGGCGGGCATTGCGGCGCTGGTGGTCGTGAGCCTGCTGACCCCGCCGCCCTCGGCCACGGCGCGCGCCTTGCAGGCCCGCGTCACCGGCGCCGCGCCCTGAGGCTGACGCCTTCCGGTACTCATCCGGACGGAGGAAGGACGCCTGGTGGACGGGGAGGGCCAAAGTCGTCTAGAATCCGCGATTCCCCTTGCCGGGCCCAGGAGTAGACGCTGGGGTCCGGCTTTCAGGCCAAGGGCAGGACATCACCCGATGTCGGTGCCGGCGGTCGTTGAAACCCACAAGGAGTACACATGCGTCACTATGAGATCGTTCTGCTGATCCATCCGGATCAAAGCGAACAAGTTCCGGCGATGCTGGAACGCTACAAGGGCCTGGTCACCAACGGTGGTGGCAAGGTTCATCGCGTGGAAGACTGGGGCCGCCGTCAGCTGGCCTACATGATCCAGAAGCTGGCCAAGGCGCATTACCTGTGCCTGAACATCGAGTGCAGCAAGGAAATCCTGGCTGAAATCGAGACCGGCTTCCGCTTCAACGACGCCGTGCTGCGTCACCTGACCGTCGTCAAGGACAAGGCCGAGACGAACCCGTCGGTGATGATGAAGGCCGTCGAGCGCGAAGAAGCCCGCAAGGCCCCGCAAGAAGCGTCCGCCTGAGCTGACAAGCGCGACAACTGACGTTCCGACATTCTGATCCGTTGAGTCGATCCGCTCCGCACGCATGAACCGATTGGTATTGCAGGCGCAGATCCTCGAAACCGCGGCGATCCGATACACCCCCGCCGGGCTCCCGGCCCTGGACCTGATGCTCAAGCATGAGTCCATGGTCGACGAAGCCGGTTCTCCGCGCAAAGTCGCGCTGGAGATCAAGGCGGTGGCGATCGGTGATGTCGTGAAACGGGTCCAGGCGCTGGGCCTGACGGAGAAGACGGTGTTCACCGGATTTCTCTCGGCACAGCGGCAGGGGCGGGGCACGGTGTTTCACATCACCGGCTTCGCGGACTGAACGGGACGAACCCGGTCGCGCAGATCGTTTACATCTGGATAGATAGCAGGAGTTCACTATGCCCCCGCCACGTGGTAAAGGTCGGTTCTCTAAGGACCGCAAGCCCAAGCGCAATCAACAATCGCTGCTGTTCCGCCGCAAGCGTTTCTGCCGCTTCACCGTCGCCGGTGTCGAGCAGATCGACTACAAGGACGTCGACGTCCTGCGCGACTTCATCGGTGAAAACGGCAAGATCGTGCCCGCCCGCCTGACCGGCACGCGCGCCTTCTTCCAGCGTCAGCTGTCGGTGTGCATCAAGCGCGCCCGCTTCCTGGCCCTGCTGCCGTACAGCGACCAGCACAAGGTCTAAGGAGTCCACCCATGCAAGTCATCCTGCTGGAAAAAGTGGCCAACCTGGGTAACCTCGGCGACGTCGTCAAGGTCAAGGACGGCTACGCCCGCAACTTCCTGATCCCGACCCGCCAGGCGCGCCGCGCCACGGAATCGGCGATCAAGGAATTCGAAGCCAAGCGCGCCGAACTCGAGAAGGTCGCCGCCGAGAAGTTTGCCGCCGCGCAAGCCCTGGGCGAGAAGATCAACGGCATCACCGTGACGATCGCGCAGAAGGCCGGCGTCGACGGTCGCCTGTTCGGTTCCGTGACCAACGCCGACATCGCTGACGCGCTGACCAAGGCCGGCACGGCCATCGTCAAGTCGCAGGTGCGTCTGCCCAACGGTCCGCTGAAGACCGTCGGCGAGTTCCCGATCAGTGTCGCTCCGCACACCGACGTGGTGGTGGAAGTGACCGTGAAGGTCATCGCCGAAGTCGAGTAATCGCTCGACACACCCGGTGGGCGCTTCGCGCGCCCTTCGGGCATGCCCCGACTTGCGAAGGCCGATGGGTCCAGCAAAGATCGGGGCAGAACAAGAGAAAGCCGACAGCTGAGAAGCCGTCGGCTTTCTGCTTTTCCGGGGGTTGAGTTATCCCGCTCGCTCCACAAGCTATCAAAAGCTCATCCACAGGCTTGTCCACAATGTCCGCGATCTTCACCACGCCCGGATCCAGTGCCAGCGACAGCGAGATCGCGCGACTGCGCGTGCCGCCCAATTCGGTGGAAGCCGAGCAGAGCGTGCTCGGCGGCCTGTTGATCGACAACACCGCCTGGGACAAGGCGGCGGACACGCTCAGCGACTCGGACTTCTACCGCTACGAGCACAAGCAGGTCTACGCCGCGATCGGCAAGCTGATCAACGGCGGCAAGCCGGCGGACGTGGTGACGGTGTTCGAGGAACTGACCTCGGTCGGCAAGGCCGACGAGTGCGGCGGGCTGGCCTACCTGAACGCGTTGGCGCAGGGCGTGCCGAGCGCCGCCAACCTGCGCCGCTACGCCGAGATCGTTCGCGAGCGCGCGATCCTGCGCAAGCTGGTCGCGACCTCGGACGAGATCGCGACGGCGGCGCTGAATCCCGCCGGCCGCGCGGTCAACGAGATCCTGGACGAGGCCGAAGGCAAGATCTTCCGCATCAACGAGGAAGGCTCGCGCGGCGGCACCGGCTTCCAGAGCATGGACCGCCTGATGGTCGAGCTGATGGACCGCGTCAACGAGCTGGCGGAGCAGGGCGCCGAGGACGTCACCGGCGTGCGCACCGGCTTCTACGACCTGGACCGCATGACGGCGGGCCTGCAGCGCGGCGACCTGATCATCCTGGCGGCGCGGCCGTCCATGGGCAAGACTGCGTTCGCGATCAACATCGGCGAAGCCGTGGCGATCAACGAGGGCCTGCCGGTCATCATCTACTCGATGGAAATGGGCGCCGCGCAGCTGGCCTTGCGGATGGTCGGTTCGATCGGCCGCATCGACCAGAGCAACCTGCGCACCGGCCGCCTGAAGGACGACGAATGGGGCCGCCTGGCCGAGGCCGTCGACAAGCTCGGCAACGCGCCGATCTACATCGACGAGAGCCCGGGCCTGTCGCCCAGCGAAGTGCGCTCCAGAGCCCGGCGCCAGGCGCGCATCTCGGGCCAGATCGGCCTGATCATCATCGACTACCTGCAGCTGATGAGCGGCAACGGCGGCGGCAGCGAGGAGAACCGCGCGACCGTGGTCGGCGAAATCTCGCGGGGCCTGAAGGCGCTGGCCAAGGAACTGCGTTGCCCGGTGATCGCGTTGTCGCAGCTGAACCGCTCGGTGGAAACGCGGCCGGACAAGCGGCCGATGATGTCCGACCTGCGCGAGTCGGGCGCCATCGAGCAGGACGCGGACATCATCATGTTCATCTACCGCGACGAGTACTACACCAAGGACGAGTGCAAGGAGCCGGGTGTGGCGGAGATCATCATCGCCAAGCAGCGGAACGGCCCGGTGGGCACGGTGAAGCTGGCCTTCGCGCGTCAGAACACGAAGTTCGAGAACCTGGCGCCCGGCTACGTCAGCCCCGGCGGCGACGAGTACTGATCACTGCGCGTTGAGCCGGACAGGTCGCTCTCGACCGGAACGATCGCGGCCCGGCCCGGCCTGGCCCCGCCCGTTGGGAGGGCATGCCGCCGCTACTTGGCTGGAACGGGTCTCACGCAGGCGCTGGGACTGGCCGCCACGCAGCGACCCGCGCAGGCGGGAACGCCATACAGATCCGAAGAAGCCGCGCCGCGCACCGTGTTCGAGCAGAACACCTCCCCGCGCGAGTCCTTCGTGCAGTAGCCGGGTCCGCAGAGCGGCAGGCCATAACGGTCCACCTCGATGCCGCCGCCGGGCGTCGAGCACACCACCGCGCCATTGCGGTCATTGATGCAGGTGGAGTCCGGCGCGGGACACACGAGTTTCCCGTCGCGTCCTGCGGCACAGCCCTTGTCCTGTGCGACGGCAAGGCATGAGCCGGCCACCAGGAGCAGCCCGATCACGAGTCGATGAAGGGTCAATGGCATGGCGAGGGTCGATGTGGGGGTGTGACAAGCGCATTAGACATCGGCACGATCCCCCCTGTTTTCGTACGGACCCCAAGGCCCAGGTCACTGCCGCCTGGTCATCTTTCGGGACCGGAAGCCATCGGACGGACGTCAACCCCGGCGCGGCGTCAGGCGGGCTCGGTGATGCCGGCGTTCAGGCGCCGTGGGCCTGGGGGGCCGGCAAGGCGTCGGGCGGCAGGCCCGCCACGGCGCGCGCCCACATGCGCTCATAGAGCGTCTCCAGGTCGCGCGCGAAGGCCGGTGAATCGATCCAGGCGGGAACCGCCGGCTTCGCTCCTCCCGCCAGATCGGACCGGCCGGCGAGCGCGCAGACCTGGTCGACGTAGGCCAGCGGCGTCTCGCAGACAAGGGCGGACAGGCCCGCCTGCACGAGCAGGCTTTCCGCCACGCGCGACGCGAAGCCGTCGCCGCGCAGCGTCACCACCGGCACGCCCGCGGCAAGCGCATCGCTGGTCGTCGTGTGCCCGTTGCACGGCCAGGTGTCGAGCGCGACGTCCGCCGCCGCCAGCCGGTTCCAGTGTTCGGCCATCCCCACCGGCGGCATGAAGACGAGCCGCTCCGGCGCGATGCCGCGCGCGGCGGCCTCGGCGCGCAGTCGCGCATCGGCCTGCTCGCCGCCGCTGAGCTGCCACAGCAGCGCTTGCGGCAGGCGGTGCAGGATCGCCATCCACGCGTCGAAGACCGTGGGGGTGATCTTCAGCACCACGTTCGCCGAAAGCAGCACGATCGCATCGTCGGGCAGGCCGAGTTCCGCGCGCGACGTCGCGTCGATGCGCCGCGTCGCGTCGCCGGGCTGGTAGGCGCGCGGCAACTGGGCGATGCGCTCGGCATAGCACGGCGCATCACCGAGCGGCGTCACGATCGCGTCGCCGATGACGTAGTCGATGAAGTCCGCGCCACAGGTGCCGGGGAAACCGAGCCACGCGACCTGCACCGGCGCTGGACGCGCGGCCAGCGCGGTGAATCGGCTGCCGGCGGTGTGGCCCTTCAGGTCGACGGCGATGTCGATGCCCTCCGCGCGCATGCGCGCGGCGATGCCGGCGGGATCGAGGTCGCCGACGTCGATGAAGCGCTCGCAGGCCGCGCGGATCCGCTGCTGCAGCGCGGAACCATCATCCGGCCCGTGCGAGAACAGCAGCACCTCGAAGCGCTCACGATCGCGGTGCTCGAGGACTTCGACCATCAGTGCGGCGGTCGCATGGGCGTGGAAGTCCGACGACAGGTAGCCGATGCGCAACTTCGGCTTGGCGACGGCCTTCGCCGGCGGCAGGGGCGCGATGCCGCGGCTCAGGAAACGCGTGCTCAGTCGCGCGACCTTCAGGAGGTCTTGCGCCGTGTGCGGGAGCGTGGCCAGCGCGAAGGGCACGCCGAATTCATCGGCGGCGTCGTCGGGCTTGGCGCGGATCACGGCATGCAGTGATCGCAGGTTCTCGTCGAAGTCCGACCAGCGCGCGCACTGCTGATCGCCATGGGCCTGGTAGGCCTGGGCCATCACGCTGTCGGGCCGCAGCGCAGCGACCGTGCGGAAGCATTCCGCCGCCTCGGCCTTCATCTGCAGCGACTGCAACGCGAAGGCCAGCTGCAGATAGGCATCGACGTCGTCGATCTTCAGCGCGAGCGCCTGCATCAGCGGACCGATCGCATCCTGCATCCGTCCGCTGCGCCGCAGCGATTCACCGAGGTAGCGTTGCAGCTCGTTCGACGCGACCTGCGCATGCGGCTCCAGCAGCGCGACCGCCGCGGCGTAGCGGCCGCGGCCCATCTCGTGGAGGGCGTTGCGCAGCAGGTCGTTGAGGGCATCCATGGGGACGATTATGGAAGCTCAGGCCGTCGATCCCGGCGTCGCGCACAGCGTGATGCAGAACGCCATGAAAGCTTCCACCGAGGCCGGCGGCAATCGCCGCGACGGCCGCACGATGTGGAGCGGGAAGGTCTCGCCGGGCCAGTCGGGAAACAGCTCGACCAGCGTGCCGTCCGCGATCAGGTGCTCGACGCTCAGCGCCAGCACCTGCGCCACGCCCGCTCCCGCGACGCAGGCCTGCACCATCGCGTCGGCATCGGTCATCGTCAGCGAGCCCGATGTGGCCACCGTCAGCTGGTCCTTCGCGCGTCCCTTGCCGCGCACGAAGATCCATTCGAAGGGCCGGCCGCGCTGCGGATCGATGTACTGGAGGCAGTCGTGCTTCGCCAGCTCGGCGGGCTTGCGCGGACGCCCGCGCCGGTCGAGGTAGGACGGTGCCGCCACCGTCAGCACGCGGTTCTCCAGGAGCTTGCGCGAGGTCATCGTCGACGCCGGCTGCGGCCCGAAACGCACGGCGACATCGACGCCTTCCGCGACCAGGTCCCCGCTGCCGGGGAACTGCACCATCGTCAGCGTCAGGTCCGGATACAGCGCCTGCAGCCGGGGCAGGGCGGGCGCGAGCACGTAGCGCGCGAACAGCGGATTCAGGCACACCCGCAATGCCCCGCGCACGCTGACCGCCGCGCCGGAGACGACGTTCGCCGCCTCCTCGATGCCTTCCAGGTGCGGCACCGCATGCTCGTACAGGCGCGCGCCTTCGCCGGTGAGGTGCAGCGAGCGCGTCGTGCGGTCGAGCAGGCGCACGCCCAGTCGCTCCTCCAGCCGTGACACCGCCCGGCTCACGCCCGAGGCCGACATCCCCAGCACCTCGCCGGCCTTGCTGAAGCTGCCCGACTCCACCACCGCGGCCAGCACGCTCATGCCGGCGAGCAGCCGTCCGTCGACGCTCATGTCCGATCCCTCATTGCCCGCCCTTCATCGCCCGCCCTTCATCGTCCGTTCTTCATGGACCGTCCTCCGTTGTGCCGCCGTCATTGCAGCCGCGGCTCATTTTTGAATTTCAGCAAAGATCATTTGAGCGACTCTACCTTTATCAAAGATCGTCCGGTTCGCATCATTCGCCCCGTTGCCTCAATCCCGAATCGATTCCCGATTCCCGATGCCCGATGCCCCCAACGAATCGTCCAACGATTCCTCCAACGGAGCTTCCCATGACCGATCGCGACATCCTCTTCAAGGCCGGCACCGTCATCACGATGGATCCCGCGCTGCCCAACCTGGCCGTCGGCGACGTGCTGGTGCGCGACGGCCGCATCGCCGCCGTCGGCGCCGCCCTGCCGGCCGGCGACGCCGAGGTCATCGACGCCGCCGGCAGCATCGTGATGCCCGGCCTGGTCGACGCCCACCACCACGCCTGGCTGGGCGTGATGCGCCGGCTGATGCCCGACGTCGACGATCTCTTCGCCTACATCGACGTGGTCGCCAACAAGCTCGGCGCGCACGTGCGCCCGCGGGACCTGTTCATCAGCACGAGACTGACGGCGGCCGCCTCGCTGGACGCCGGCATCACGACCCTCGTCGACGCCTGCCACAGCGCGCGCAGCCCCGAGCACACCGATGCGGCGCTCGACGCGCTGGACCTCTCAGGCATCCGCGCGCTGCACATGGTGGGTCCGGCGATGGACCCGGGCGCGTCGTCGGCGCATCTGCCGGCCGACCTGGCCCGGCTGGCGGCCCGTTGGAACGCCAGCGACAGCCGCGTGAAGGTCGGCCTCTTCGGTCAGTTGAAGCTGGACTGGTGGGAGGTCGCGCGGGGCCTGGACATGCGCATCCTGACCGAGTTCATCGGCGACCTCGCGCAGCTCGGTCCCGAGTTCGCGAAGCCCGGCGTGCTCGGCCCGCACAACCTCTTCAACCACTGCACGCGTGTTCCTGCGGCGACATGGCGGCTGTTCGCCGAGGCCGGCGTGAACATCACCGTGAATCCGCGCTCGGACGCGCTGTTCGGTTTCGACGACGAGACCTTCGCCTACCAGGTGGCCGTCGATCACGGTCTGACGCCGGCGCTGGGCATCGATCTCGACACCGCCTTCGGCAGCGATCTGTTCGGCGAGATGCACGCGCTGTTCCACCAGCAGCGCGCCGCGATGCGCTACCGCCGGTTCCGCGGCGAGGCCGGCGTGCCCGCGCCGATCGGCGTCGAGGCGGTGCTGCGCGCCGCCACCGTCAACGGCGCGCGGGCCGCGGGTCTGGAGGACCGCGTGGGATCGTTGACGCCGGGCAAGGCCGCCGACCTGATCATGGTCCGCACGCAGGGCGCGGCGGTGTTCCCGGTGACGAACGCGATCGCCACCATCGTGCAGGCGGTGGAGCGCGCCGATGTGGACACGGTCGTGGTCGGCGGCCATTTCCGCAAGCGCGGCGGGCGGCTGATCGACGTCGATCTGGCGAAGCTGGCCGCCGATGCGGCCGCCTCGCGCGACTTCCTGCTCGACGCCAGCGGGCATCGCGTCGACCTGTTCAAGACGGCGGCCTGATCGGCCCTTCCAACTCGGGAGCTCCCATGTCCGCCATCGCTTCGCCCACACCCACGTCCCCACCCACGTCCACACCCACGTCCACGTCCACGTCCACGTCCACGTCCGCGCGGAAGCGTCCCGCCCCCGGCGTCATCGCGGCGCTGTTCTGCGGTTACCTCGCCGTCGGCCTGCCGCTGCCGGTGCTCCCGCTCTTCATCCATGAGCGGCTCGGCTTCGACGCGCTGACCGTCGGGCTGGTCATCGGCCTGCAGTTCGTCGCCACGGTGCTGACGCGCGGCTATGCCGGGCGCCTCGTCGACGGGCAGGGCGGGCGGCGCTCGGCGTTGCAGGGCGCGCTCGGCTGCGCCGTCGCGGGCCTGCTGTACCTGGTCGCCGCGCTGCCCGGGTGGTCGTCCGCGACGGCCTTGGCCCTCGTCGTCGCCGGGCGGCTGGTGGCCGGTGTCGGCGAGAGCCAGTTCGTGACCGGCTGCGTGTCGTGGTCCATCGCGTCCGTGGGGCCGCAGCGCGCGGGCCTGTCGATGTCGTGGACCGGCATCGCGATGTTCGGTGCCCTCGCCATCGGTGCGCCGGTGGGGATGTGGCTCTACCGCGGCCAAGGCCCGGGCGCTGTGATGCTTGCGTGCATGGCCGCGCCGCTGGCCGCCTGGGCGGTCGCGCTGGCGACGCCGACCTACCGCATGGCGGGTGGCCCGCGACTGCCACTCCGGCGCGTGGTGGGGCAGATCTGGCGACAGGGACTCGGGCTGACGCTGCAGGGCGTCGGGCTGGCCGGACTGACCGCGTTCGCGTCGCTGTACTTCGCGGCGCGCGGGTGGTCGCATGCCGGCATCGTGATGAGCTGCTTCGGCGTCGGCTTCACCGCGGTGAGGCTGCTGCTCGGGCACCTGCCCGACAGGATCGGCGGCCGGCGCGTGGCGCTGTGGTCCTTGACCGTGGAGGCGATCGGGCTGGGCCTGGTCTGGGCGGCGCCGGGGGAGGGCGTCGCGCTGGCGGGGGCCTTCGTGACCGGCCTGGGTTGCGCGCTGATCTATCCGGCGCTCGGCGTCGAGGCGCTCAAGCGCGTGCCGCCGGCCAGCCGTGGCAGCGCGATCGGCGCATTCGCGGCGTTCCTCGACATCGCCTATGGCCTGGCCGGTCCGACGGCGGGCCTGGTGGCGGGTCGCTTCGGCTTCGCTGCCGTGTACGTGCTGGGCGCGGTGGCGGCGCTGCTCGGCGTGATGCTGATCGTCACCGGCCCGACAGGCAGTTTGACGCCGGCGCGCCTGGCGTCGGAATGAGAGCGGCGCGGCGCCGGGAGGTGTGGGCGTGGGCGTGGGCGTGAGTGCGGGTGCGGGTGCGGGTGCCCGGGATGTCCATGGGCACTGGCATTCTGTGGCAATGCTGTATAAATTGACAGTATGCCGCAAGACACCAAGATCGCTGCTCCACCGCTGTACCTCCAGGCCGATGCGCTGAAGGGGCGGGGCAGCGCCTGGGCGATGCCGCACCGCTTCGAGTCGCGCGAGCGCGAGCAGTACGACGACGGCTGGGGCACGCTGGACCAGGAGGCGCTGGAGGAACACGTCGCCCCGAAGACCGAGATCATCGAGGAGCACGCGAAGAAGATCGTCAGCGGCAACCAGTCGCCCGACATCGGCTTCGACCTGTCGATCAATCCGTACCGGGGTTGCGAGCACGGCTGCATCTACTGCTTCGCGCGGCCGACGCACAGCTACCTGAACCTGTCGCCGGGCCTGGACTTCGAGACCAAGATCATCGCCAAGGTCAACGCCGCCGCTCGGCTGCGGGAGACGCTGGCATCGACCGCGTACAAGCCCGCGCCGCTGGTGCTGGGCACCGCCACCGACGCCTACCAGCCGATCGAGCGCAAGCTGGGCATCACGCGCGCCGTCGTGGAGGTGCTGACGGAGGCGCGGCATCCGTTCTCGGTGGTGACCAAGTCCAGCGGCATCGAGCGCGACCTGGACCTGATCGTGCCGATGGCGCTGCGGCGGCAGGTCTCGGTCTACCTGTCGGTGACCTCGCTGGATCCGGCGCTGTCGCGGATCCTGGAGCCGCGCGCCGCCTCGCCGCAGCGGCGGCTGCAGACGATCAGGGCGCTGGCGGAGGCGGGCGTGCCGGTGGGGGTGAGCGTGTCGCCGGTGATCCCGTTCCTCAACGAACCGGAACTGGAGCGCATCCTCGAAGCCGCCGCCGAGGCCGGTGCGACCAAGGCCTTCAGCATTCCCTTGCGGCTGCCCTGGGAGGTGGCGCCGCTGTTCCACGACTGGCTGCGGCTGCATCAGCCGGACAAGGCGGCACGCATCATGGCGCGGCTTCGCGAGATGCGCGGCGGCAAGGACAACGATCCGCGCTTCGGCACGCGCTTCACCGGGGAGGGGATCTGGGCCGAGCTGCTGCAGCAGCGCTTGCGCAAGGCTTCGAAGCGGCTGGGCCTGGGCCGCGAGCGGCACCAGTTCGACTTCAGCGAGTTCCGCCCGCCGTCCAAGGTGGTGGGGCAGCAGTCGCTGTTCTGAAGGGAGGCAAGACCTGACCCTGGCCGATCCTTGGCCAGCGGATGTGGTCAGCTCGTCACCAGGACCTGAGGGCGGCCGGCATCAGGAATCATCCACGCCGGCAAGCACCCACCCAGTCCCACTCCTTGCGATAGACCGAGGTCTTCACGCCGCTGAGGCTGAGCACCGTGTGATACAGCCCGTCATGCGACATCGGCGTATCGCGACGCTGCGTCAGGCACGCGCTGTCGAGTTTCTGTGATTGCCGCGTCTGTTCCGGCAGCCACAGGATCAGCGGCACGTGCTTCTGCTGCTTGGGCGCCAGCGCGTAGGGCATGCCGTGCAGGAACAGGTTGTTCTCGCCCAGCGACTCGCCGTGGTCCGACACGTACAGCAGGCTCGGGTCGAAGCGCTGCTCCTGCGTGCCCAGCCAGTCGATCGCCTTCGCCAGCACGTGATCGGTGTAGGCGATCGTGTTGTCGTAGGCGTTGCGGACCTGGTCCAGCTCGCACTGCTGCAGCGCGTTGCTGCGGCACTCGGGCTGGAAAGGCTTGCGGTCGTCCGGCGTGCGCAGGTAATAGGCGGGACCGTGGCTGCCCATCTGGTGCAGCACCAGCACGACGCCGCGCGCCACGCGTTGCGGATCCAGCGCGGCGATGCGCGCGTCCAGGTCGTGCAGCATCACCTCGTCGAGGCACTCGCCGTCCGCGCGGCACAGGCCCGCGGGAATCGGGTGATCCGGCCGGGCGGGATTGATCGCCTGCGCATTCGGCACGCGGTCGCAGATCCCCTTGCAACCCGACTGGTTGTCCAGCCACAGCACCGCCAGGCCGGCGCGCTGCAGCACGTCCAGCAAGGTCTGCTGGTTGCCGGGATGATCGACGTACGCCTCGCGGCCGAGCTGCGAGAACATGCACGGCAGCGAAGCCGCCGTCGACGTGCCGCAGGAGGCGACCTCGCGATAGCTGAGCACCGGCTGGGTCGACAGCTCGGGATTGGTCGGTCTGCCGTAGCCGTTGAGCTGGAAGTTCTCGGAGCGCGCCGTCTCGCCGACCACCAGCAGCACCAGCGGCGGCCGGGCGCCCGCGGCGCGCGGCGTGAGCTTCGCATCGGCGGCGACGACCTCCAGCGGCCCCTTGGGCTTCTTCTGCTTCTGCGCGGCCAGCGCGGCACTTGCCCAGATCGCGTTGATCGGACTGACCATCTTGGTCAGCGCCTTGTTGTTGCGCAGCGTGGAGGCCAGGTCCGCCGTCCGCGTCGCCGCGAGACCGACGCCCAGCGCCAGCGCCACGGCCACGCTCGCGAGGTTCCATCCCAGGCGCTTGAACCAGCGCTTGTCCGTCAGGCGCTGGCGCCAGATCCAGACCAGCGGGATCAGCGCGATCACCAGCACATGGGCCGCCAGCCCCCAACCGATCAGGTCGCGCGTTTCGCGCACGTCGGTCTGCAGCGCGTTGGTGATCATCGTGCTGTCGATGATCACGCCGTAGCTGCCGATGAAGTAGGCCAGCGGCGCTGTCATCAGGAGGATCAGCGTCAGCAGCGGCTTCACCGCCACGCGCCAGGCCAGCAGGCTGAAGACGGCGGCCAGCACCATGATCACGATGCCGGCGAAGACGATGACGAACAGCTTGCCCGACGCGCCGGCGTAGTCCGGCATGCCCCACATCCGCTGCCACAGCGGCCAGTTGCCCAGGACACCGACCCACAGGGCGGTCAGCCACGTCAATGCCAGCGGTGAACGCGCTTGCAAGGCGCCGACCTCGCGGGTCCGCGCGGTCGAAGAATCGGAAAACGGCATCTTGTTGTGTCAGGCCGGCAGAAGCAAACCCGCCCTTTTAGTTGTCGTACCTGAAGCTCCCCTGAAGGCCCACTGAAGCCTCCCTCCGGGGCATTCCCGAGCCTCGCGCCTGCTCGGCACGGGCGCTGCCTTCATCCTCGCAAGGCCATGCCGCCGCCCCGGGCGGCCTTCAGTCCCTGGCCACTGGCCTGCACGAAGCGGCGCTGCAGGTCCTCGATCCGGGGTTCCAGCGCGCCGGGATCGCTCATGCGGTCCCGGTAACGCTTGAGCACCAGCGCCGCCATGTCGATCAGCTTGGCGTTCAGCGTCTGCGTGCCTTGCTCGACCAGCAGCTGCACGCCGGTCTGCGCGTCGCCGCGCATGGCATGGCGCATCGCCGTCTCCGAGATCGCGAACACCCGCGCATTCGCGTCGCGCAGGCGCTGCGTGCTGGGTTCGTGGCCTTCGGCCATGCTGATCAGGACTTCGGTCGCCGATTTGGAGCTGCAGAAGCGCAGACCGAGCTGGCTCATGAGCGTCTCCATCTCGCTGAGTTCGATGTCCTGTCGCGCCATGCGCACCCACAGCGCGACCAGCAGGCTGGCGGCCTCGAGGTCGAAGTCCTCGTCGGTGGCGCGCCGCGCGAACCTGCGCGCCAGCAGCAGCGCATCCGCCAGTTTGCGTTCCATCAACAGGCGCAGGCCCTGCATCAACACGTCGAAGCCCTGCAGGCGCTGGTCGCGCGGCGCGCGCTCCATGGCCTGCATCAGCGCATCCGTCGCGTACTTGAGGCCCTTGCTGTCCTTCGCGTCGAAGCGCATCAGCGCGATCAGCGCCAGGCTGTGCGCATCGAACAGCTTCGAGCGCAAGCCCTGCGCCACGCTGCGCTCGAGCATCTTGAGCGCCTCGTCGCGCTGCCCCGCGTAGAAGGCCAGCGTGCCGCAATGCTGCTGCCGCAGCAGGCAGCCGGGCGTCAGCGTCGCGGCGGTGCGGTAGGTCGCGAGCGCGGCGCCGATCTCGCCTTGCTCCATCTGCACGCGCCCCATGAGGTCGTAGCTGTCGGCCTGGTCGGGCATGTCGCCGATCAGCGTCTCCAGCGTGCGGCGCGCGGCGCTCAGGTTGCCGCTGGCGACCTCGGTCCGCGCCACGCCCAACCGCGCCCAAGGCACGGTGCGCGCGGCGATGATGGCCTCGTAGAGCTCACGCGCTTCGGTGTGGCGCTCCAGGCGCAGCAGCAGCTCCGCGCCGATCCGGGCGGCGTACAGCCAGTACGTGGCCTTGCGCTGGAAACGCTCCAGGCACAGGTCCGCGGCGCGGTCGAAATCCTTCGCGTCGATGGCGTCGAAGATGCCCTTGAGCTCCAGCTTGCGGTGCCGCGCGTTGGCCAGCCGGTCGGCAAGCGCCGCGCTGGTGTAGGGCTTGACGAGGTAGGCGTCCAGCGCGGCCTCGGCGGCTTCCGCCACCTTCGCGTAGGAGGCCTCGCCCGTCACCATCACGAAGACGGTGGAGTAGGGCAGCAGCTGCTCGCGCCGGAGCTCGTCCAGCAGGTCCTGGCCCGACAGCTCGGAGCCGTCGAAGTAGTAGTCGCACAGGACGATGTCGTAGGGCTGCGTCTCCAGGATCACGCGGGCATCGCGCACGCGGGTGGCCTGTCGCACATGGCCGACGCCGAGCTCGCGCAACTGCGCGGTCATCAGGCTGCGCGAGTTCGCATTGCTGTCGATCACCAGCGCCTGCGTTTTCCCGAGCGTGCCGAGCGTGCCGGCGAGCGTCATGGCCGAAGCGCGGCAACGCCGCGCGCGCAAGTGAAAAGGCCCGCCTCCGAAGAGAGCGGGCCGGCAGCATCCCAAGGATTTGTGCGAATGTCGTCAACCACGGACCGATTGTCCGTCCGGCGACTGCCGCCCATCCCCCGGGTTTGCGTGGGTGAGCGGCCCGATTCGCGAATCGTGGCGAGGGGTTGCGTGTCGCTGTTGGCGATTTACTTGAAGAGGTCCTTGACCCGATCGGTCCAGCTCTTCGCGTTCGGCGAGTGGCGCTCACCGCCGTCGCGCAGGCTCTTGTCGAGGTCCTTCAGCAGCTTGCGCTGGTGCTCGGTGAGCTTGACCGGCGTCTCGATGCTGATGTGGCAGTAGAGGTCGCCCGGATAACTCGAGCGCACGCCCTTGATGCCCTTGCCGCGCAGGCGGAAGGTCTTGCCGTGCTGCGTGCCCTCGGGCAGTTCGATCTCGGCCTTGCCGCCCAGGGTCGGCACCTCGATCGAGCCGCCCAGCGCCGCGGTCGTGATCGACACCGGCATCGTGCAGTGCAGGTCGTCGCCGTCGCGCTCGAAGATGTCGTGCTGCTTGATCCGGATCTCGATGTAGAGATCGCCCGACGGACCGCCGTTCACGCCCGGTTCGCCGTTGCCGGCCGAGCGGATGCGCATGCCTTCGTTGATGCCGGCCGGGATCTTGACTTCCAGCGTCTTGGTCTTCTTGATCTTGCCGGCGCCGTTGCAGGTGGTGCAGGGCTCGGGAATGATCTTGCCGGTGCCGTGGCAGTGCGGGCAGGTCTGCTGGATGCTGAAGAAGCCCTGGCGCATGTGCACCGTGCCGCTGCCGCCGCAGGAGCCGCAGGTCTTGGCGCTGGTGCCGGGTTTTGCGCCGCTGCCGTGGCAGGTCTCGCAGCCTTCCCAGGACGGGATGCGGATCTGCGTCTCCTTGCCGCGCGCGGCTTCCTCCAGCGTGATCTCCATCGCGTAGCTGAGGTCGCTGCCGCGGTAGACCTGCTGGCCGCCGCCCTGGCGACGGCCGCCGCCGCCCTGCTGCCCGAACAGGTCGCCGAAGATGTCGCCGAAGGCCTCCGCGAAGCCGCCGAAGCCTTCCGCGCCGGGACCGCCGCGGAAGCCCTGGTTCGGGTCCACGCCCGCGTGGCCGTACTGGTCGTAGGCGGCCCGCTTCTGGCCGTCCGACAGCATCTCGTAGGCTTCCTTGGTTTCCTTGAACTTGTCCTCGGCCTCCTTGGCGCCTTCGCCCTGATTGCGGTCAGGGTGGTACTTCATCGCAAGCTTGCGATACGCCTTCTTGATGTCCTCTTCGCTGGCGTTCTTGGCGACGCCCAGGACTTCGTAATAGTCACGCTTTGCCATGGATCTTCCTGCAGGCCTCAAACCGGAACGCCGCGCGGGGCTGGCGGCCCCGCGCGGCGGCTGTCAATCGACAGCGGTTGCCGTCATCCCTGCCGACGGGGGTCGGCAGGGTCGGCTCACTTGGAGTCCTTGACTTCCTTGAACTCCGCGTCCACGACGTTGTCGTCGGCCGGCTTGGCGGAGGCTTGCGCGCCCGCGGCGTCCGCTTGCTGGGCCCCAGCCGCGCCCGCCCCGCCACCGGCCGCACCGGCCGCGGCCTGGGCTGCCTGCGCCTCGGCGTAGACCTTCTCGCCCAGCTTCTGGCTGGCGGTCATCAGCGCTTCGGTCTTGGCCTCGATGTCGGCCTTGTCCTCGCCCTTGATGGCTTCTTCCAGGTCCTTGATCGCGGTCTCGATCTTTTCCTTCTCGCCGGCGTCCAGCTTGTCGCCGTGCTCGCCCAGCGACTTCTGCACCGAGTGGACCAGGCCGTCGGCCTGGTTCTTGGCCTGCACCAGATCGACCTTCTTCTTGTCCTCGGCGGCGTTGGCCTCGGCGTCCTTCACCATCTTCTCGATCTCGGCCTCGGACAGGCCCGAGTTCGCCTTGATCGTGATCTTGTTTTCCTTGCCGGTGCCCTTGTCCTTGGCGCCGACGTGCAGGATGCCGTTGGCGTCGATGTCGAAGCTCACCTCGATCTGCGGCGTGCCGCGCGGCGCCGGCGGGATGCCTTCGAGGTTGAACTCGCCCAGGCTCTTGTTGGCCTGCGCCAGTTCGCGCTCGCCCTGGTAGACCTTGATGGTCACGGCGGGCTGGCTGTCCTCGGCGGTCGAGAAGGTCTGGCTGAACTTGGTCGGGATGGTCGTGTTCTTCTTGATCATCTTCGTCATCACGCCGCCCAGGGTCTCGATGCCCAGGCTCAGCGGGGTGACGTCCAGCAGCAGCACGTCGGTGCGTTCGCCGCCCAGGACCTGGCCCTGGATCGCGGCGCCGACGGCCACGGCCTCATCGGGGTTCACGTCCTTGCGCGGTTCCTTGCCGAAGAACTCCTTGACCTTCTCCTGCACCTTGGGCATGCGCGACATGCCGCCGACCAGGATGACGTCGTCGATCTCGCCGACCGAGACGCCCGCGTCCTTGATCGCGGTGCGGCAGGGGGCGATCGTGCGCTCGATCAGCTCGTCCACCAGCGACTCCAGCTTGGCGCGGGTCAGCTTGATGTTCAGATGCTTCGGACCGGTGGCGTCGGCCGTGATGTACGGCAGGTTCACGTCGGTCTGCGACGAGTTCGACAGCTCGATCTTGGCCTTCTCGGCGGCTTCCTTCAGGCGCTGCAGGGCCAGCACGTCCTTGGTCAGGTCGACGCCCTGTTCCTTTTTGAACTCCGCGATGATGTAGTCGATGATGCGCTGGTCGAAGTCCTCGCCGCCCAGGAAGGTGTCGCCGTTGGTCGACAGCACTTCGAACTGCTTCTCGCCGTCCACGTCCGCGATCTCGATGATCGAGATGTCGAAGGTGCCGCCGCCCAGGTCGAAGACCGCGATCTTGCGGTCGCCGGCGCCGTGCTTGTCCAGGCCGAAGGCCAGGGCCGCGGCGGTGGGCTCGTTGATGATGCGCTTGACGTCCAGGCCCGCGATGCGGCCGGCGTCCTTGGT
>CAMPJJ010000022.1 GCA_946886855.1 uncultured Roseateles sp.
GGGATGGAGCCATCTTCTCTGGAAATCAACGTCTCGGAGAAACCGGGCAGGTCAGAAGCCTTTACCCGGCACATGCAACCATGAACCCCTGCAAACAGAGGACTGCATGGCTGCGCAGTCGCCGGAGCCCTAATGTGACGCCACGTGAGCTATCGACGGCTCAGAAGGTGGCGGACAAGCAAGCGCGCCTGCGCCGAAATTGCGCGGGCCGCCGCGGCACAACTGGACAAAAGCAGTCATGCAACCCGAAGTTCTACCGGAAGACCGTGTCGCGAGCAGCCAGTACCGAGCTGCTCAATACGTACGCATGTCCACCGAGCATCAGCAGTACTCGACGGAGAACCAAGCCGACAAGATCCAGGAATACGCGCTCCGGCGGGGAATAGAAATCGTCCGGACCTACGCGGATGAGGGCAAGAGCGGTCTGCGGATTGATGGGCGGGAAGCGCTGCAGCGTCTGCTGAAGGACGTTGAAAGCGGCGACGCCGACTTCAACGTAATTCTCGTGTACGACGTTAGTCGCTGGGGTAGGTTCCAAGATGCGGACGAGAGCGCGTACTACGAGTACATGTGCCGCCGAGCGGGTATTCAAGTCTGCTACTGCGCGGAACAATTCGAGAACGATGGGTCTCCAGTTTCCACAATCGTAAAGGGCGTCAAGCGCGCCATGGCTGGCGAGTACAGCCGGGAACTCTCGGCCAAGGTCTTCGCCGGCCAGTGTCGGCTAATTGAACTGGGCTATCGTCAAGGCGGTCCCGCTGGCTACGGGCTTCGCAGAGTGCTCATCGACCAACTCGGCAACGTGAAGAGCGAGCTCGCGCGTGGGGAGCAGAAGAGCCTGCAGACTGACCGAGTCATCCTAGTCCCGGGGCCCGCACACGAGATTCAAGTCGTCAACGACATCTACCGATGGTTCATCGACAGTGGACTGCACGAAGTGGAGATCGCAAAGCGGCTGAACGATGCAGGCTCACTGACTGACCTTGGCCGGGGCTGGACGAGAGCCACCGTGCGAGAAGTCCTGAGCAATGAGAAGTACATCGGGAACAACGTCTACAACCGTGTGTCGTTCAAACTAAAGAAGCACCGCGTTGTGAACGAGCCAGAGATGTGGATACGAAAGGATGGAGCCTTTGATAGCGTCGTTCCCTCCGATGTCTTCTACACCGCGCAGGGGATTCTTCGCGCACGGGGCCGTCGCTTCAGCGACGAGGAGTTGCTTGAGAAACTCCGAGGCCTCTATCAGCGCCGCGGGTTCCTTTCTGGCCTCATCATCGATGAGTCCGAAGGGATGCCGTCGTCCGCTGCATACGTGCACCGCTTCGGCAGCCTGATCCGAGCGTACAAAGCGGTGGGGTTCACTCCCGACCGGGACTACCAGTTCCTGGAGGTGAACAAATTCCTCCGCCGCATGCACCCAGAGGTGGTGGCCTCAACCGAGCGTGAAATTGCAAACCTGGGCGGAACGCTGGCGCGAGACCCAGCGACAGACCTTCTAGAAGTGAACAGGGAGTTCACGGTGTCTGTGGTGCTATCCCGATGCCAGGACCATGGCAACGGTCGCCGTCGGTGGAAGGTTCGTTTCGATACGAGCCTGGCGCCGGACATAACAGTTGCCGTGAGGCTTGGCTCGGACAACCAAGTCATCCAGGACTACTTCCTGTTGCCGCGGCTAGATTTCGGCCTGCCCCGTATCAGTTTGGCGGATCACAACGGGTTTGAGTTCGAGAGCTACCGCTTCGACACCCTGGACTATCTCCACGGCATGGCTGAACGCGCGAGATTCAGGAGAGCGGCATGACGGCGGATCAGCCAGCGCCTGAACTTCAGATGATCCCTATCGATCGCATTCAGGTGCTGAACCCCCGTGAACGCAACACGCATGTCTTCGATGAGATCGTGGCGAACATCAAGGCGCTCGGGCTGAAGAAACCAATCACCGTCACGCCGCGTTCGGACTCTCACGGCGACTTCTTCCTCTTGATCTGCGGTGAAGGCCGCCTGAAGGCCTTCCGAACGCTCGGCCAGACCGAGATTCCGGCGATGGTCGTGAAGGTGGGCGATGAGGATGCGCTGATCATGAGCCTGGCCGAGAACATCGCGCGTCGGCAAGGGCGTCCCCTCGAACTGTTGGCGGGGATAGAGCGGCTCAAGACGCAGGGATATGACCGGCGCACCATCGCCAACAAAACCGGACTGACCCCAGACTATGTCTACGGCATCCTAGACTTGCTCGAATCCGGCGAAGAGCGCCTTCTCGTGGCCGTCGAGCGTGGCCATATGCCGCTCAATGTGGCGCTGACCATCTCGCGCGCGGGGTCCGAAGAGAAGGACGTGCAGCACGCCCTTCAGGAGGCCTACGAATCCGGTCAGCTCCGGGGAAGCCAACTACTTGAGACTCGCAAGCTGTTGGAGCGTCGAAGAACTCTGGGCAGGACCGCGGGGAAGTATGGACCGCGAAAACCTGGCGGCGTGACCTCGGCCAGTCTTGTTAGGACTTATCAGCAGGAGGTTGAGCGCCAGCGGATCATGGTCCGCAAAGCCGAACTAGCCCAACAGCGGCTGTTGTTCGTGACCGAGGCTCTTCGTCAACTACTGGCCGACGAGAATTTCGTCAACCTGCTGCGTGCCGAAGGACTCGACACCCTGCCAAAGTACATGGCGGATCGCGTCTGGCCGTTGGGGAGAGCCGCGTGAGCAATCCACTTCTCGGCTTCATCCCAGAGCCGATCGCGGTTCCCTTCGAGAAATTGCTTCCGACTCACCGTCTACCGGACGGTCTGGACGCCGCAAAGAGATTCGCTCGGGTAAAGAGTTCGATCACTGCGGTGGGGCTGATTGAGCCACTGACCATCGGACCTGTCGATCGCGCCATCGGCGCTCACATGATCATCGATGGGCACATCCGAGTTCACGCGATGAAAGAACTTGGGTTCGTCGACGCGCTGTGCTTGGTCGCTACCGACGATGAGACCTACACATACAACAACAGGGTTAACCGGCTTTCGTCGGTCCAAGAGCATCTGATGCTCAAACGAGCGGTGCAACGCGGCGTTTCACCGGCACGCCTGGCCCAAGCGCTTTTCGTGGACCTCAGCCATATCCAAAAGAAGCTCAACTTGCTAGACGGGATCTGCATGGAGGCCGCCCAGCTGCTGAAGGATCAGCAGTTCTCTCCCAACATCGGAGCAGTCATCCGCAAGATGAAACCAACGCGGCAGATTGAGTGTGTGGAGCTGATGGTAGCGGCGCACAAGCTCTCGGTCTCCTATGCCAACGCTCTGTTGATGGCGACGCCCGCGGCGATGCTGGTCAACGAGCAGAAGCCGAAAAGATTGGCCGGACTTACCGCTGAGCAGATGGCGAAGATGGAAAAAGAGATGGGCAACGTCCATGGGCAGTTCAAGTCCATCGAGCATTCATACGGACAGGACGTGCTGAACCTTGTCCTTGCAAAGGGATACCTAACGAAGCTGTTAGAGAACGAGGCCGTGTTCAAGTTCCTGTCTGCACGACAACCGGAGGTGCTGCGGGAGTTCTCCAACCTCGTCGAGGTCGAATCGTTGGACAAGTAGATGACCGACGAAATCAGGCGAACGTTGAGCAGCTCCCAGGCTGAGGCGCTGATGCGATGGTCTGGGGAAACGGGCGGCACGGCGCACTGCCCGGTTCCGGTGCCTGATCCCGCATGCTTTTACGGTCTGGTTGGTGAGGTTGCCAAGGAGGGAAGTGAAGGGGCCGAGACCAATCCGATTGCAATCGCAGGCAACTTCATTGCCTACCTTTCGTGTGCGGTCGGCCGTTGCCCCCACCTCGCGGTGGGCAACAGCATCCATCATCCTCGCCTCTTCTTCCTTCACGTGGGCCGGTCTGGCCGCGGACGGAAGGGAGACGCCCTCTCCTTGGTCATGCGCATTGAGGAAGCTGTGCGCCGGCGCGGTGCTGAGCTAGCGCCTCAAATCCACAGGGGAGGCCTGTCCAGCCGGGAAGGTCTGGCCGCCCTCATCCACGACGGGTATCGCATCGGTAAAGAGCAGGTTTCGGCGGTCGCGGACAAGCGGCTGTGGGTTGTGGAGTCCGAGTTTGCAAACGTACTCCAGCAAAGCCGACGAGGCGGCAACACGCTGTCTGCCGCATTGAGGGATTGCTGGGATGGCGTGGACCTCAAACCGGCAACGAAGACGAACCGCGTCCAAGCGAGCCGACCGCACGTATGCCTATGCGGGGCAATTTCTCCAGTTGAGCTACTCGCTTTGATCCAGCAGCGAGACTTGCTCAACGGCTTCGTGAACCGCTTTCTCGTCGCTTGGGGCGAGCGAACTAGCATCGAGGCATTCCCTCGCCGAGCCACCCAGGACGTCGTGGATGAGCTGTCCGGCAAGGTGGTCGATGTTGTCGAGTTCGTGCGCACGCTGAAGGATGCAGACGATGAAGGCGCCATGGCGATGGCGGCCGGCGCCCGTAGTCGTTATGCAGGGACCTACCAGACCGAACTCTGCCCCGATCTTGGTTCTGGCATCGTCGACAGCCTGTTGGAACGACGGGCCCCGATGCTGCTGCGCTTGGCCATGCTATTTGCACTCACGGACTGCAGCTTGGTGATAGAGGAGCGTCACGTGGATGCCGCGACCGCCTGGATCCGATACTTCACGGACTCCGTCCTCTTTGTCTTCGCGGGTGGACGGCCGCAGGCTACTCCGCCACAGATCGTTTGGGCGGCACGACGGATCGCAGACTTCCTCGCGCGCCACGGAAGCGCCTCTCGACGAGACCTCTTGGTGGACTGTTTTGGTCGGCACCAGCCTGCCTCAGTGATCGACGCGGCTATCGCTCACTTGATCAGTGGCGAGACTACCAAGATCGACATCGAGGTTCGAGCCAGA
This sequence comes from uncultured Roseateles sp., assembly GCA_946886855.1. The sequence goes on from CAMPJJ010000022.1 coordinate 4,884, forward strand.
GCGCCCGGTTCGGTTGGTCGGTCGGCAACCATCTACCGGCTGCGTAGTGATTCCACCAGCTGAGTTCGCCTGTTCACGCTCGCCGCAGAGCACGCTAATGGCACGTAAGTCGCATAGTTCGCAAAGTTCGCTGCGCCTGTTGGTGAGAGGACGCTTCAAACTTCTCGCTGGGATGTCGATGTTGACGACACGCCGCGCCCCCCGCAACGGAGACCCATCGGCGACCTTCGAAGGGCAGGCGAAGCGGACCGGCTCGCCTGATCCTATCCGCGTGAGTCCCGCTCAAATGGCTCGCCCACGCAAGCAGTAAGTGTTCCGTAGCTCAACCCAAGCGGTCGTTGGCAAGCCCGCAAGTGGCGCCGGTAGGTCAGCTACGAAGCTTGCCGATATGTGTGAGCACTCGGGGGCGCTGAGCGACGTCTCGCGGCCGGTGCAGGTGTGGCTCTCAAGTGAAATTTCTGCACGATCTTACTTGGAGAGCCGTAACCGTCAGCCTCGTTCCGACGACAGCCCGAACATGGGAAGTGAAACGTCTCAGTTTTTGCGATCCTTGGGAGGGTTGGAATCGTTCCCATAGCTATCGCTGTCGCGGATTGACCCGTCCTTGCGATGGATCACCACTTCGACATGCTGCCGCTTGGCTTGCTCGACAGCTCGGTCAATCGCTTGTTGTTGGGTGCGGGTAACCACGCCGGCCCGCGTAGCACCTTCCTTCCGCGTCGCCCAGCCGTTGTCGTGCGGAACAACGTGGATGTCTTTCTTCGCCATGCTCATTCCTTTCAATCACGAGAACTGACGACGCGAAGGTGTGAACCCTTCGTTCGCCCCTCGGCCCCAGCGCCAGACGAGCCGCTGAGACCCGTGAGCGTCAATCCGAAGACAAGCTGATCCAGTTCGTCCGTCGGAATGCAAAGCTCGCGAGCTATGTGCGCCTTCGAGATACCTTCCTCACGAAGCGCGGAGAAAACCTTCTGCAGGATCTGCGAAATCTCGCGCTGCCCTTCATCGGGCTCCTTCTTCCGATAACCACGAGAAGACAGCTCGACAAAAAGGGTCTGGTAATGCCAGTCACCGATCGCGCCCACGGCGTGAAGGCGATAGGTCAATGCAGCGACCGACACTGCCCAAAACTTCTTCAACTGAATCAGGTGCTCCAGCGTCGGGATCCGTGGTGCTTGAGCCAGTAAGGTCGCACGAGGCATAAGAAATGCCGACGCAAAGGCATTAGCCTCTTGCTCGGCCGCTCGGCCCTGCGGCGATCCGTGCCTGTGCAGCACCAAGTGCCCAAGCTCGTGAGCGGCGTCAAAGCGACCGTGTTCGGCGGACTTCTTGGTGTTCAAAAACACGTAGGGCGTCGCCTGCCGCCACATCGAGAAGGCATCCACCTCGGCAGCATCTAGCGCGAGCGAGAACACTCGCACTCCCTTCGCCTCCAGCAGGTGAACCATGTTCTTGATCGGCAACTCGCCGATGGCCCACGCGCGCCGTAGCTCTTGAGCCGCGGCTTCAGGACTTGCTTCCCTACTCAGGTCAGGTAGATCCGCGCTCGGAAGATCAAAGCGAGCTTCGATCCAGTCGTTGAGCATGAGCGCCACGGCGCCGGCACCCAACGCCGTATCGCGCTGACCGGCCGTCATTTTCGACAAAGACCGAAAACTCGCCACATCTGGCGTCGGTTCGTCGAGGTCATCCCCAAAGAAGAAAGCTTCTGGGAAGCGAAGCACCTTGGCCACCGCAGCCAACCGATCAGGTTCGGGTTTGAACTCCCCCTTCTCGTACGCGGAAATCGAACGCAATTCGAGCCCAACCTGCGCTGCAAGTTTGGTCATCGTCAGCCCGCGACGCTTTCTCGCAAGAGTGAGACGTGACGGGTTGAAAAGTCCATCAGAAATCATGCTCGACGCTTCACATCCACCTCAATGTCAGGCAACACGGGGCCGGGCGGGATGATGTCGATCTCGGTCGGATCGGTCGGAATCGCGCCCAGAACGATCCGTTCCTGCCAACTTTCAATGCGTCCATCGGTTCCCATGGAGAGCGGCAAGGACAGCTCGCTCCGAAGCTCGCCATCAGCTCGGTGCACGAGCAGTAGCCAAGTCATGCGATCTTCGACTTCCTCGTCGGCGAGTTCATCCACCGCAGATTCTTCCGGCACCTCAAACTCGAGAGTGAGCTGCGCCTGATTGGCCACTACCGCGTCGGCGGTACTCGGTCCCTTGGACGATTTCGTCGTCGGCACTGCATCAATGCGTCCCGTGGCGTCGTCCCCGGTAGCCACGGCGATCGCCATGTCCTCGGTCGGGCTGATGACCAGCGAGTAGTTGTTCTCGTCGCAGCGCCTCCATCCCCGCGGCACCAGGTATTCGCGCAGCGCGCGAACGGTCTGCGCCCAGGCCGAAAACCCGGGAAACAGCGGAGGGTCGTTCACTGTGCACATAGTGAAAGCAACATATCCGCGTCGAACCACCTGGGCCAACGCTTCTGGATCCAACCCGAGTTCGGCCAAACGGCTCTGTACCTCGACGGGCTGATGAACGACCGGCCGTTGCATTTCGATCTCCTAGGGCGACGCCCTTGATGACTTCCGGTTTTTTTACCATACTTCAGGTGGAAAAACCAGAAGCTAGGGAAAAGATGTCGGCCCTGTCCAAGAAGAGGACTCACTTCCTCAAAGCAAGTCACCCACCCGACGAACGTCTGAAGCTCGATCCCGTGCGCGTCGCCCAGAACTGGGCTTGCGGTGTCGCCACCTCGCTGCTACTGGACACGAACATCCTGATCGGTATGGAGCGCATCGTGGCGGCCGGAAACAAGCCATCGCTTTTAAAGCCGTACGGGCTAGAGAATCTGATCGTCTTCTTGCAGCGTTGCCCACCGAAGAGTCTCTATCTCTCGCCCGCCTGGGGTTTTGACGAGATGCCTCCCGGCCTCGCCGGTCCATGCCGAGAGGCATACGAACTCTTCTTCGCAGCCCACTTGCCGGAGTTCTGCGACGACCCGCTTTCGAAGGATGCCCGTTACTCCGGGAAGACGAAGGACTACGGGTTCTTCGATCTTGAGGAAGGAGCGCAGGCGGTGCTGGCTGTTCCGTTCGCGTCGCTGACCTACCTGCAGTTGGTCGACCGCACTTCTGGCCTGACCCCGATTCAACGCTTCGACCAGTATCTGAAGCTCGTCACGGCGCATGTCGGCATCCTGAGCGCCAAGGAATTGCAGATTGCGCGCTTCTGCTTCGCGAATCCGCCTGCCGCCAGCACCGAGACCATCGCTACGCGACGGGTCTTTCGCCGGAACTTCGTCAAGACGAAGGACGAGTCGCTTCCGAAGTCTGCCGAGGAACTGCTACACGTCTCATTCAACGGAGCAAGCGATCTCAGCCTCCTCAACTGCGCGGACGTGATCGACGGCAAGCCTGATGGCGGTGTAGTCCATGAATGCTGGATCGCGACAACCGACGAGAAGCTGGCCAAGTTCACCGAGCACTTCCACCTCGTGAACTTCTCAGGCGGATCGACCCCATTTGCCGCGATGCCGCACCATCCCGAGCACAGCGCTGATCTCTATTGGGATGAGACCAAGGCTCACTGGGTACGAGCTCTAGTGCGCAGCGACGCGAGCGTCCGTCGACATACAGATCCGGAAGCGCTCCGAAATATCGCACGTCGGGCCGCTGCAGACGTGGCGGCGGCGTTTGCTGCGTGATCAAGAGGCTGATATGCGCAGCGGACTGCTGTTTTGCGGTTTATGGCTTGTCATCCTAACAACGCGCTGGCTCTCGTCACGATAGTAGGCAGCGAGAACAAGCGGTCTGAAATTCATGGTGGCCCCAAATGTGGATGTGTGCGGAAAACTGGAACGAACTAACTCGAGGAAAGCGAGTTCTTCGAGGTGCGAAATGGGGGAGCGCTGGCAAAGAGGTATCGATCGCGTCGCCCGTCAATAGAACGCCGGTTAGCATGCCGCTCTACATTCATATGCGAATCGATGACTATTTCGAGAGCAGGTTTGGGCTCCGCTTTCGAAGTAGATCGCTGTTCGCAACCGGAAGCCCGATGATTGCCAAGCAGTACGGAGAGATCCGCAGCCTGATTGCAACGCGGGATTTCTGTTTCTGCTGGAGCCCCCACGCGACCGACCTCTACGAAGAAGTGGCGCTCAACAGAGGCAGTAACGAATCAATTGAAGACATGCTTGCTCGCTTGTCGTATCGGTGTGACGACTTGGCTGGGGCGATTGAAAGCGGCAACGAGATCATGTTGGTCGGTGCAGCCTTCGTCGCTCACCGCTGGAGCGCCGATGACGCACAACGGACTTGAACTTTTGCGCCGCCTGGGCGTCGACGTGCTGGACGGACGGTACAAGGCCGAGGCACCCGTCGGTTCTTCCTTCGGAGGCGCAGCATTCAAAGGGGTCGACCAAGTCTCGGGACAACCGGTCTTCATGAAGTACCTCGTGAGCCCGAGGGGCGACCACGAACGCGCCAAGTTCCTTCTTGAGGCTCAGGTATTGCAGGACCTAGAGAAATGGCAGCACCGTGTATCGCCACGCCTCATCCACTTCGCCCATCCCTCCGACATCGACGTGTTGGCTCTTGTCCTGGAGTGGATAGAGGGTGAGATGTTGACAGAGTACTTGGCTAGAGCGCCGCACATTCCCCTTGAAGAGCGAATTGAGACCTTTCATCGAATCGTTCGAGCGGCATCCTCGGCAACGCTGCCGTATCAGCATCGAGACATACACCCGGGGAACATCTTGCTGGAGTCACGCGAGAGCGCGAGGATTGGTCCCGAGACCTTGGAGCGTGACGTGTACTCCGCCGTCAAGATCCTCGACTGGGGCGAAGCACTACCCCACATCTTTGGAAGCTATGACGACGAACCGGACCATCATTTCGTTTTGTACGAGCGCGCCCCCGTCACAATCTCCGGTTCGTTCACGAATCTGCCGCCTGAGATCTTCACTCGGTGGCAGGTGGCACAAGGTCTAGGAGGAACGTATGAAGTTTGGGGGCTCGGCCTGCTGTTCTATTCGCTCATGACCGGAAAGCCTCCGATTAAGCATCGAGGTCTTGGTGAGTACATCGAGGCCATCCAGACCGGCGAGTTGCGAGAGTGGATTGACGGCGCCCATCAAGAGCTTTGTACGCTGGACCTTCCAGGCGGTAGCATTCTTCCACGGATATGGAAGCGCATGCTCAGCATCTCTCGCGTGGAACGCTGCGAGCTGTCCACCGTCGGAAGAATTCTTTGGGACATCCGGTATGAGGCGCTAGCGCTGCCGGATGGTTTCAGGTTGGACGCTTATATGGCCAATCCAAATGCGTACCAACCCGAGGGAGGTTGGACCTATTCAAGCATTCCCGATTTTGACTAAATTTGTCGAGGCTGTTTAGCCTTGCATGCGTGGGGGCGGATTGGTCACTCCAACGCGGAAAACAAAAGACGAGCCTTGATACCCTCGACGCCCGAAGTATTGTCGTCCTTCGTCTGCGGCTGGCCTACCGACGAAAGTGATTCCATATGCCCTAGCTGGACTAGGATATCCATGTTCTCGAGCATGAACTGATCGCGCGCGGCCTGAGACACGGATGCGCCCCCGCTCCCATCTGCCTTGCGAGGTAGTTAGTGAGGGACGGGTGCTGTGCTCTCGCGCCTTCACCGGCGCAAGGCTTCGAGGCGCGCCTTAACCGTCGCTCGGATTTCTGCCACGGCAGTTTGATCATGCACCGTCAGGTCTCTTCGCTGCTGCCTGATCAATTCCAATTCGCTACGCAGCCACATCATGTGATCGATCTCCGGCTCCGGCTGCGCTACCAACTCATCAAGCGCGGCGGCGTAGACGGCCTGCAATTCGGCTAGGTAGTCCCTCGCACAAGCAAAGGCGATGGCCTCTTCTTGCGTCCATCTCGGGGCTGGCGCCTCCCACAAGTTCAGGCGTCCTGCTGCGGTATCGCGATCCGACATGAATGACCTCATTGTGGTGAAGCGCACCCGACGGATTCGCGGGGCAGTACCGGTACGCATGCATCCAGCCGCCGGAAGAAGAACTGCCGATTTCCGTCGATTGCCGGCCCGCTAACCGGCGCGACCGGCATACGACCCAGCAAGGCACGGGGTGAGGTGTGGTTGGTTCTGGCTAGTTCCTTCAACGAAATGTAGCTCTCCGTGAACAGCTTCAAGTGTTCGGCCAGCACCCGCCTCCCAAGCTTTCCTCCGTCGATTGAACCAAGCAAGCCGTGCCGGACCAAACAGTAGGCGACCTGCTGCTTCACGGCCAACTTCCGGGCGGCCGCGTCAATGGACATGCCCTTGGCTTCGTTCAGCCGCTTGTCGGCAAGCCAGCTCCGCAAGCGTTCTCGACAGACGCGCACGTGACCCAGGGGGCGGCAGTCGGTTAGCTGGCCACCCCCATCGTCAATGCTCCCGTCTAAAACCGCGGCGACGAGGGCAATGAGCTCCGCTTCTGTAAGGTATGCATAGCGCAGAACATGCCGGAGCGGCATGCCATCGCTTGGGCCGCAGACGTGAAGCCGGGCCAACTCCTGTTGCGTAAAGAGCCAGCGAGCCGAGCGGCCTTGACCGCCTCGCGCGATCAACGGCTTGATAAGCCCTGCGCTCACGAATTGCCGCATTCGCGCTTCCGGCAACCCGAGCCGCTGAGCCGCCTTGCACAGGGTGACGGCATCGCTGCAAAGCGCTCGAAGCGGATCAATGTCAGCGATGTGCACCGTCGCCGAACAGCGGGCACGGTGACGGGCGGCAGAAGTCGAGGGCAACAACTCAGCCTGAACCATGTGCCGGACGACTGACGGCGGGATGCCTGCCGCCGAGGCCGCTTGCTTCAAGCCCAGCCGTGGGTGCGTCTCCACAACGCGGCGATCCAGACGCCGATTTCGTCGGCATACGAGTCCCCACCAGTGTTCATGCAGATGCGCTTCGAAGGCGTCGCGCAGGAACTGAAAGCAATCGGCTGAAAGGTCGGCGTAGAGCACGCCATACAGCGGCGAGAACGCCCGCTGCAAGCTCGGGGTGGTGCTACCCGAAGGCTGATACGCCTTCAGCATGCAGTTGAAGTTCTCGGGCCAGTTGTCGAACAGCCAGGCCGCCCTGCTGATCAGCGCCCGGGACTGGGTCATCCGGTGCAACATCGTCGGCTGCCCAGGCCTGGAGGGAGGCGTAACAGCGCCAAATCCCCCTAGATACCGCACTGCTCGGTGCCACTGCGCCGTCGTCATTTCCGGCGATGCCAGCCACGGCCAGACAGATGGCATGCCCTGCATGGCGTGCGTCAGTCTCAGCACCGCCTCGTCCGTCGCATCTGGCACCGAACTGCCCAGCAGGGTCCCACAGTGGCAACGGCGGATCTCATTACCAGCCCAGCGCTGCGGCTCGCCGCACCTGGGGCAGATGTCGTGAAGCCAAATGCCATGCACCTGGCAGGTACATACCAGCTTCATCTCCCATACGCCGTCGAGTACCTGCCGCTCGGCCAAGCAGAGAGGGCACCATCGCCTGACGCTGTGGTTGAAGTCGGCAACCGACAGCCCGAGCGGTGGCGGGGCGCTGAACCAGCGGCGAGGCAACACGCCGAACACCCGGCCCCGCGCCTCCTTGGTGAGCGCCAACCATTCGAATAGCACGCCGAGAGGCGCGCTACCGCATCTCGCAGCGGCTGCACACAACTGGCTGACCGACTTGAAGCCGTTTGCACTCGCCACGCGCATGAGGTAGCCGGCGATCGATTCGCCAGCCGCAGGCTGCGGCCGTACGGGTAGGAGATGTTCGTCCATGTCACCCCTGCCGCACGGGCTCCAGCATCACCGACGCGCGCTTCAGACCTTCACGCGCCAGCGCCACCACGAACGCGTGCTCTGCGGCATGAAGTTGCGCCAGACGGTTCGCGACCAGATCCAGATGGCCGAGTGTCGCCAACAGCTCTTGTGGCGCCTGCCACCGCGTTGTCAGAAGCTCGAAGGCGCCCGCGGACACGTCCGCCCTCGCCGCTGCCAGGAGCAAGTTGAGCAGGGCGAGCTGCTCCTGAACCGACGCGATATCCGCCCGCGAGGCGACCGCGAGCTGAGCGCTTGTTGTGCGAAAACGTGGGAGTAGCGCAGTCCACCAATGGGCGAAGGTCTCACGGACAGCAGCGAACTCGTCTGAGTGGCAAGACGGACTACGCATCGCGGACGGCAAGGCACTGATGCCTGCGCCGTGGTCGTCCATCACGGCAGCGATCGTGAACTCGATCGACCTCATCATGGGGTTCGCCGATTCACGAAGCTCAGTTCGCAGTCGTGACAGGCGAACAAGCGTGGGATGCGATTCAAGTTCGACAAGCAACTCACCCCTGCCCGCCGCGCAGCTCCTCAAAAGACGGCTCGTCGCCCGTCTTGCTGTCCGCGGTAATCCCGTCATGAATCGGATGGCGCTCGCCCCTGGCACCAGGCGCGAGCGGGCGGGGCGCGCCTCGGTATGCGGCCATGAGCGATCGCGGTGATACGTCAACACGTTGCGAGTGCGCTGTACCCAGTCGAGAGCTTCATAGAGGTGGTGCGACGTGGGCGGTGGGCCGATCTGCGCACCTGGGGCAAGGCAGGCAACGGTGCTTGCCAGGTAGCTCGCGAGGAGCACCGCTGACGGACAGGCTTCTTGTGACGGGTCCTCCGAAATAGCCGCGCCGCAATCGCAGATGAACCCCTCATTCAGTCGGCGCCACGCCAAGGGCTGTCGGCAGCCATGGCATCGATCGACCAGCCGACAGCCGTGAATCTCACAGGCCGTCATCAGCGGCATGTCCCACAGCACAGCATGAAAGCCGTCTTCGGCGACGCACCTTGGACAAAAGCGATGCGCTTGCGCGCGCCGATGCCAAACTGGCTGTCGGCGGTGTGCCCCCCACAGGAAGACGCCTTCCTCAAATGCCGCCGCGGTTGTAGCGACCGGTTGCCCCAACAGCGCGACTGCAGCCTGCAGCTCGGTATGGCCCGCTGGTACCGGCGCATGCCCGTTGGCCGCATAAACGCGCCAGCAGTAGCCGGCAAGGCTCTCGCCGGCTCTGCGGGACGGCCGCAGTGGATAGCGCTCCAGCGGGATCAACGCAAGGCTCACCGCCGCCTCCGACGTGGCGCATGCTGCAAGACCTCGAATGGCTCGCCACCTCGATCCAGCCAGCGGAATTCAAAATCAGCGTGGAACGGGTTCAGCTTGCCGACGCCTTGGGGCCATACCTCATCAATGAAGGCTTGCTGCAGCAGCGGCGCATCGATCACGTCGATGTCTTGTTCGAGCGCCTGCCGGTAGGCGCCAAACATGATCTTCTTGATGTACGCGACGCGGCCGCCGCATGCGTAGTAAAGCCGCTGGCCCATGTCCTGCGGACTGAAGGGCTCGGCGCGGACGGGGACGGTCAGGTGATGGGCAAGCGAATAGAAGAGCACCAGACACTCTTCTTCCACGCTGGTTGTGTCGCTCTGCCCGAGCCGAAGAGATTTGTTGCGGGAGAACCGACGCCGAAGTTGCTCGTTGGTCTGAAGCAGGTCCTGCAGCCGCGGCAGTCCGAGCATCACGCTCGGCACGCCGATCCTGTCGATGAGGTGCTTGAACAAGTCGCCGACCAGGTAGTGCGTGCGCGTGTCGCCTCGATCCTGCAAATGCTGCGATTCGTCAACCAGCATCAGCTCGACGCCGCAGTTGCGGCACAGCGTGACGATGCGCGCGGTCTTCGAGGTGATGGTTCCATGCGCTGGCTGCGGGTCTCCGAGAGCGATGAGGAAAGCGTCGGCGATGCCCATCACCGTGGCGGCTGGCGGCACTTCGACTCGAAGCAGCTCGATGCGATCACCATCCGGCAGACGGCGGCGAGGATGCTGGGTAGCCAGCCAAGTACACAGACTGGTCTTTCCGGTCCCGGACTCACCGAGCACGAGGATGTGCTTGGCCAACCCTGAGTGCCGAAAGATGGCCAGGTTCGCTTCGATCGCGTCCTTGGCTTCCACGAAGGGCGGGAACGGGATGTACTGGCGTTCGAACTCGGCAAGGCGCTCCGCGATTTCACTGATCTTCATCGAGCACCTCCGTTGGTCCCATCTCGAACGCTTTGAGGATCGTTGGCATCGAAGGCGCCTCGGTGCTGGCAGCGGCCTGTGGCATTGCCGCGGGCCGCTTCGGACGCTCGGCGGGCTGGGTGGCGGCTTCGGGCACTCGACCCTCCGGCTGGGAGCTGCTGATGCCTCGAATGGCCGCCGATCTGTGCCGCGCTTTCTGCTTGCGGTTGACCATCAAGGTTTCGACGGTAGCGGCGATGCCAGCACGGCCTCGCTGCAACGCGGCCTTGTCCTCAGCGCTCTCCCCGCGCTCGCGCACGGTCTGCCGAATCAGTTCATTTTGGCGAACGCTCAGACCTTTGGCGTAGGCAAAGTCGACCGCCTGAACGGGCACTGGCTCGTTATCGTCAGGCCCCCACACCTGGACCTCGCCGAGATCGTCCGGGTCGAACACCACACGCACCTCGACCTTCTCACCGTATCGCATCAAGATGGTTTGAAGTACGTCGCCGTTGTAGTGCAGGCCGTTCAGTTCGATGCCGGTGCGCCTGAGCCGACGACGGGCATGCTGGCCGATGCGGAGCTGTAGCGCGGAAGGGCTGGCTGGCAGCTTCGGCGTGTAAGCTTTCAGACCCTCCTTCCACCTCGCTCTCGGTGTCGTTCCGATGCCTCGGTGCACGGTTTCGGCGTAAACATCGACGATCCACTTCTCAAGGAGCTGCTTCAGCTCTGCGAAGGTGATCAGAGCGGCCTGTTGCGGGTCATAGTCCCCCCGCTGGTGAAACCGGGCGAAGCTGGCTCCCGGGATTTGATGTGCGAAGAAATAGTTGATGGTCTTGAGGAATCTCTCGATGGCGCCTTTGAAGCGCGGTGTGCGGCGCGGGCAATACTCGATGACCATGCCGAGGTCGGTCGCGATGCCTTCAAGGTCCTTGCCGTGGAACTCCAAGCCGTTATCAACCACAAGCCGCATCGGAATTCCGTAGCACGGCCAGTCCTTCTCGAAGGGCAGCCCGGGCAGCGCAACGGCACTCAGCGTCTTGGGCAGGATCGAGTGGCGGAGGGCACCAACGACCGCGGCGGCTGACGGCGAGGCGAAGCTTAGGTAGTAGCCCAGCGGGAAGCGGCTGAACTTGTCGATCAAAACGGTGAGCGTCGGCCGGCCCATAGGCAACCAGGTCCGTTCGTCAATGACAAACAGATCCAGAGGCGTGTGGTCGGCCTCGACCCGTTGAAGGATTGATGTCGGCTGAACCGCGGATTTGACGATCTTGTAGCGCCGGTCCGCCGCAGCCTTGCCTTCCCGCATGGCGGTCATTTCGTAGGCTTCCGCGCGCTGCAGCAGTCGGTAGGTGGTGCGTAGTGAAGGGACGCGGAGCTTTTCGCCGCCGATTCGCCCCGCGTTCTCCAACGTCACCTTGGTGATGAGGCGCGAATGGATGTTTGGCGCGTTGGCCAAGGGCGAAGCTTTGAACGCTTCAGCCACAGCGTCAGCCAGCAGATCCAGCACGCGCTGGTCCTGCGCGACCTTTCGTGGACCACGGCGATCAAAGCGCGGCACAAGTGCCCGAGCATCCTGGCCGGTGGACTCGTGGCGTCGATACCAGCGGTAGAAGGTGCTAACGCAAGGGGGCCTGTCGTCACCGATCTCCACCGAAGTCCGAATCAGTAGGGGTTCGAGATAGGCCTTGGTGAAAACTGGCCGGCCCTCGGTCTCAATGGCGCGCAGGTACTTCAGCCGCCTGACGGCTTCGCTTTGGGCAGCCGGCTTGAGTTCGTCGAGCGGCCTTGCATAGACTGCTGAGCACCGCTCGTTCCGCGCAACCTTTGTAGTTGCAGTCAGACTGCCTTGGACATACTCGGCGAGAAGCTGCTGCAGCCCAACTACGGAGACCGCGCCGGTGTGGATCGCCTCGATCACCAACTCCTCGTTTGGCGCGATTTCGCGGACGCGAAACGTCACGCCGTTCCAGTCAAAAGTCGAATTCTTCCGAAAGCCGAAACCAGCCATCGTCGTTCTCCTGGTTGATCGTGATGACCGTGTCGGCTGTCAGCGGCGCAGACAAATCACAGCGGAGGGCGCCAGCCAGCAGAAGGCCATAGGGCTCCAATCCCATGTCCGCAAGCGTCTGAGTCGCGGTACTCAGCCCGGCAGGTAACCGGTGAGAGCAACGACGCAGAGCCGCCATGGCAGCCTGCCTCGTTCTCGAAAGCGGCGAGGCGCGGTGATAAATCGTCTGAAGGTTGGTCCGTCGTGGCTCATGCCGGAGCAGCGTGTCATCCAGAACAACGAATGGCTGCTGAATGCGAGCCATGTGCTCAGCGACGCGGGTCAGCTGATCCCGAACCTCGTCGCGGGCGAGCGAGCTGAGCGGCTTGATCTCCACCCAAACAATCAGCCCGCTGGTGAGGGTCAACTCGAAGTCCGGTGTGTAGCGGCGAAGGCGAGCACCGTCCGGGTACGCGATGGAGATTGGCTGCTCTCGGAAGCCGGCGACACGATGGTTCGCCTCGAACAGGTACGCCGCATCGAGTTCGAGCAGCCCTTCGCAATGCACCAGCCTGCCGTTCTTCCGACTGGGAAACTTGCATCGCATGATCCCGCCCGACGTGCTGATCACTTCGCGCGCTCGGCGGTGTGGACTTTGAGCGGGCGCGACGGGCTGGGTGCGTCCGCTCCAAAGCTCTATGGCCATGGGCCCCTCCTTGCCGGCGGGCAAGATGAGCTTCACCCTCCGCAACGGCTTGACGGATCGACATGCCTGGTTTCAGGCGTAGGTATGCCCACACCCGGTCATAAAACCGGGTGAAAACCAAGCGTGATGAGGGAGCGGTCTTGACGCTGACCAGGGCGGTCGCGATACTGAGGGTGTCTAAGCCGGGTATCGCGAGATGCGCGGGTCAACGGGGCAAGCCGCGAGGTTTGTCCCGTTTTCTACATTTGGGCCTCCACATTGCGTTGACAGCGAGTCCTGCGCGGCGGTTCGTTCCAAGTGTCGGAGGCAGCCATCGGCATTCCGAGCACCTCATTGATGACGCGCACCTGCGCGGGCGTCAGGAGCGGCAGGGTGGCCCAAAACCGATCGACCAACCAGAACACATCCTCCGGCAGATCAGCCTCGACCGTGCGCCTTCTTCGCGATGCCAGAGCTGCGGAGCGCAGCCTGCGAGCATCTTCTTCAGACAGGCACAGCACATCCTGTAGACGATCGAGAACGTCCTGAGCAGGCGGCCCCTTAGTTCCGGCTTCCAAAGCAGAAAGGTAGCTCTGCTCGTAGCCGATCCTCTCCGCCAAATCGACTTGGCGGATGCCGCGTTGCATGCGCAGGGCGTGCAAAAAATGAGAGAACGGGCTCATCGTGGAGCCCATTCTGCGCACGCGCCAATATCAATGCAATCGGAAATTTCGCTTCTAAATCAAAGCGTTATGTTTTGCAAATGCAAGATGGTGGATAGTGCATTGCGGAATGAATGGCTTTGCTTTTTTCACAGCGCAGCCGGGTCTGCCATAGGCGGGCGGACCTTCGCTACCGTTGGCGCAAAGTGACAACCCGTGCTGCTTGTGATTTGGTAACGCTGAGCGCTTTTGGCTACGCGGGGGATTTCGTCCACCTTGTCGGACTGCATTTTTGAGCACCCAACCCGCATGTGGACGCCCCGCGCCTGTCCGCATGTGGCCGGAGCGACTTTTTTTCATCCTTAGTTGATAGGTTAAATTGCAACGGGGAGTGGACAACGATGAAGCTGATCCGAAACGCTGGCACCGACCGGGTAGTGGACCTTTTGGCGCCAGACTTGGTCCCTGGCAATCAGCTCGATCTCATGACAGCGGCGAGCTCGCTGTTCGCGTTTGAGGCGCTCCGAGAGGGCGCAGGCAAGCTCGACGCCGCTCGACTGCTGCTGCCAGCGGAGGCGTCTCACCTTAATCCGTTAGGCAGCGAAGGTGACCGCCCGGCGCGGAATCGGCTGCAGGCACCGAGCCTTGCCAGGCACTTTGCAGAATGGATCCGCGCGAAGGTGGAAATCCGCTGCGCGCAGGGAACCATTCCCCAAGGACTCACGGTGGTCCGAGGTCCAGACGGCAAGGCCCGGCAAGCGGTTCACGGCTCTTTCGGCCTGTCGACCGACGGGCTCGGCATCACGCCTGGAAATCCACTCAGCTTCATCCAAGCCTCGGAATCTGGCCAAGAGGCTGAAATGCTGGCTCAGTGGTTCGACGCGCAGTGGGACAGCCTCGGGCAGCAACCCGATGCGAAGGAAGCGATCCTGCAAGCCCTGGACGAACTGGCCGCCGCGCGCGACCCGATGAGCGTCTACACGTTGATGCTCTACCACCTGTTCCGTGCTGACAGCCAGGACATGGACGAGGACCGCATCGTCAAGTCGGCGACAGGCATCCGCAACACCGTCGTTTGGAAGAAGCTCTACAAGTTTCAGCGTGACGGCGTTGTCGGCGCCATCGACAAGCTGGATCGCTTCGGCGGCTGCATCATTGCGGACAGCGTCGGCCTCGGCAAAACCTTCGAGGCGTTGGCCATCATCAAGTACCACGAGCTGCGCAACGACCGCGTGCTGGTGCTGTGCCCCAAGCGCCTGCGCGACAACTGGACCATCTACAAGGCCAACGACCAGCGCAACCTCCTGGCCTCCGACCGCTTCAACTACGACGTCTTGAACCACACCGACCTGTCCCGCGACGGCGGCCTGTCGGGCGATGTCAACCTCGCGCACATCAACTGGGGCAACTACGACCTGGTCGTCATCGACGAGTCCCACAACTTCCGCAATAAGAAGGCTCCGAAGCAAGGCGCCGAGACGCGCTACGACCGGCTGATGCGCAAGATCATCCGAGAGGGCGTCAAGACCCGCGTGCTGATGTTGTCGGCCACGCCGGTCAACAACCGCCTGGCCGACCTGAAGAACCAGATCGCCTTCGTCACCGAGGGCGACGACACCGCCCTTTTCGACCACGGCATCGCCAGCATCGACAGCACCACACGCCGAGCCCAGAAGTCCTTCAACCGCTGGCTGGAGCTGCCCGAGGAAGCGCGCACGCCCCAGCTGTTGGTGGAGATGCTGGGCTTCGACTACTTCGCGCTGCTGGATCACCTGACCATCGCGCGCTCCCGTCGCCATATCGAGAAGTACTACGGCACCTCGGAGACCGGCCGCTTCCCCGGCCGCCTGCCACCCATCAACATCAAGGCCGACGTCGATAAGGCCGGTGAGTTCCAGTCGATCAAGGAGATCAACTTCGAGATCCGCCGGCTCAAGCTGGCCAGCTACGCGCCGCTGCGCTACGTCAAGGAAGACAAGCTGGCTGGGTACGACGCCAAGTACAGCACCTCCATCCGCGGCGGCGAGAGCATCTTCCGCCAGGTCGACCGCGAGGAGAGCTTGATCCACCTGATGCGGGTCAACCTGCTCAAGCGGATGGAAAGCTCCGTCTTTTCCTTCGCCCTGACCGTGGGCCGACAGCTCAAGGATGTCGACGAGACCCTGGCTCGGCTGCAGGCCTACAAGGCCGGCAGCGTCGGCGCCGAAGACGAGTTCGACGAGATCGACATCGCCGATGTTGACGTGGACGATCCCGCCTTCGAAACCCTGCTGGTCGGCCGCAAGGTCAAGGTGCTGCTCAGCGACATCGACCTCGCCCGCTGGCGTCAGGACCTCACCGAAGACCGCAACCGGCTGGCCACGCTCAACGCCGCCGCCCTGCAAGTCGATGCCGCCCGCGACGACAAGCTCGGCAAGCTGCGCGACCTGGTCGCGGAGAAGGTGCGCAACCCCATCAACGCCGGCAACCGCAAGGTCATCGTCTTCACCGCTTTTGCAGACACGGCTGAGTACCTTTACGAGCACCTGGCGGACTGGGCCAAGACCCACCTAAAGGTCGAAGCTGCCCTGGTCACGGGCGCGGGGCGGAACCGGTCCACCCTGCCCGGTCTGCGCAAGGATCTAACCACGATTCTCACCGCCTTCTCCCCCCGGTCCAAGGAGCGCCCTGCCAGCCTGGCGCACGAGGGCGAGCTGGACCTGCTGATTGCCACCGACTGCATCAGCGAAGGTCAGAACCTGCAGGACTGCGACTGGCTGGTGAACTACGACATTCACTGGAACCCTGTGCGGATCATTCAGCGCTTCGGCCGTGTCGACCGCCTGGGCTCGCCCAACACCAGCATCCAGCTCGTCAACTTCTGGCCCAACATGGAGCTGGAGGAGTACATCGGCCTGGAGCAGCGCGTCAGCGGCCGCATGGTGCTGCTGGATGTGTCCGCCACGGGTGAAGAAAACATCATCGAGCAGCAGTCCGGCGACCCGATGAACGACCTGGAGTACCGGCGTAAGCAGCTGTTGAAGCTGCAAGACGCCGTGATCGACTTGGAAGACCTGTCCAGCGGCGTGTCCATCACCGACCTGACCCTCACTGACTACCGCATCGACCTGGCGCGCTACCTCAAGGCCCACCCGGGCAAGCTGGAGAGCATGCCCCTGGGTGCCTGCGCCGTCACCACCACCCACGAAGCCGACATCCCGCCCGGCATGCTGTTCTGTCTGCGCGCCGAGGGCGTCGCGGCCGAGAAGGCCGTCGACCCCAACTACCCGCTGGCGCCCATCTACCTGGTGCACATCGGCGAGCACGGCACTGTGCTTCTGCCCTACACGCAAGCGAAACACGCGCTGGATCGCCTGAAGCGCCTGAGCATGGGCCGCGAGCTGCCCGATGCCGGCGCCGTCGCTCGCCACGCCAAGAGCACGCGGCAGTTCTCCGACATGCGCCACGCCCAAGACCTCCTGTCCGCGGCGGTAGGCTCCATCGTCGGCAAGGGGGAGGAACGGGCAGTCGCCAGCCTCTTTGCACCGGGCGGCACCCATGCCATGCGCGGCGAGTTCGCCGGCATGAACGACTTCGAAGTGCTGGCCTACCTGGTTGTCCTGCCGGGTTCATCAGCCACCGCTGGAGGTCCGGCAAGCACGGCGGCGGCATGAGTGCCGATGCACTGATCCACGCTATCGGTCTGCCCCATGCCACTCGGGTGGACCGGCGCGTGCCCAAGAAGCTGCTGGCCGAGCACGGCGCTGCTACGGCGTCAGACAAGCGCCAGGTGCAGGACGGGGTAGACGAGGTCCAGTGGCTGGCATCCCTCAAGCCCCACCTGATCGGCGTGCCGGCCTTCAAGGATGCGCAGCGTGAGTACCTGGAGGTGGCGGTGCTGCGCCTGAAGCTGAAGCCCGGCACCAAGCCCGGCCGGCTGGCCGAGTTGCTGCATCGTGCCGTGCCCTACCCCACGCTGCTGCTCGCAAGCTCGGATCTCGGCGCCAGCCTGTCACTCGCGCACATCCGCGCTTCGCAGAACGAAGCGGACAAGACGGTGCTGGACGGCCCCGTCCTTTCTGTCTTGCTGCCGGATGCCAGTAGCGGGCAGGCCTTCTACGCGGCCATGGCGCTGGCCAAGCAGCCTCAGAACGACCTGTTCGCGCTCTACCAAGGCTGGCTGGACACAGCGGGCGCGCTGGACATCGCCGAGGAAACGGGCCACTTCCAGCCAAGCCTGACGCGCGAGCAGGCAGCGGCACGGCACGCCGCCTTGCAGGACTGCCGCCAGCTGAAGGCGCAGATCGCGCAGTTGCGCAGCCAGGCCGACAAGGAAAGGCAGATCGCACGCCAAGTGGCACTGAACCAAGAGATCCATGCCGCGGAGCGCCAGCTGCTGACCTTGCAGCGCACGCTGTCCGGGGAGGCCGCATGACGGACGCGCCAGCGCCGCACGACGCCGGCATTGCACTGGACGCGCTGGGCCAGGCACTTGCCCGAGCCGATGAACTGGATGAAGCCCTGATGGCGGCCATCGCCGCCGACCAGTACCGCCCCTACGACGGGTCAGCGCGCATCAGCGCCAGCGTCAGCGCCGCCTGCGTGGCGCTGGAGCATGGCCGAGCGCTCCGGGTGCTGGTGGCTCAAGGGCTGCCCACTGCGGCGCTCAGCTTGCTCCGCCTGCAACACGAAGCCCTGACGCGCGCCGTGTGGCTGCTCTACGCGGCGACGGACCTCGCGGTGGACAAGCTCGCCGCCCCGCTGTCCAAGGAGACCGAAGCCGCGGCCAACAAGCTGCCGATGCTGGCCGACATGCTCAAGCAACTGGCCGACAAGCCGGCCGCGGCACAGCCGCTGCTCGGCCTGCAAGCGTTCAAGGACAACAACGCCGCGGCACTGAACTCCTTTGTGCACGGCGGCATCCACGCCCTGCACCGGCATGCGCAGGGCTTTCCTGAGCCACTGGTGATCGGCGCCCTGCGCAACTGCAACGGCTTGCTGTTGATGACTGGCATGATGCTGGCTGTACTGGCTGGTAGCCAGCCCATGGTGCGGCGCGTCAGCAGGCTCCAAGTTGAGTTTGCCGCTGATCTGCCGCCGCCCGTGCCAACCCACGCACGCGCCGATGGCGCCGTGGGTCAAGCCCAAGAGCACTGAAGTCCAAGAAGAACGAACCATGTCCATCCAAAAGATCGAACTCGGCATGCCAGAGAGCCAGAGCGCTGACATCCTGGCCGACAACCTGGCCCGACTGAAGGCTCTATTCCCCGAGCTGGTGACCGAAGGCGGAAAGGGTCCGGCCATCGACATCGACGTGCTCAAGGCCCTGGTCGGCGATGCGACCGTGACCGACGCGGAAGAGAAGTACGGTCTGAACTGGCACGGCAAGCGCGCCGCGCGCCAGCTCGCCGTGACGCCCAGCACCGGCACGCTCCGCCCCTGCCCCGAAGAAAGCGTGGACTGGGACACAACGCAGAACCTCATGATCGAGGGCGACAACCTCGAAGTGCTGAAGCTCCTGCAGAAGAGTTACGCCGGCAAGGTCAAGCTGATCTACATCGACCCCCCGTACAACACCGGCAAGGACTTCGTCTACCCCGACAACTTTCAGGACAGCATCCAGAACTATCTGGAGCTGACCGGCCAGGTCGAGGGTGGCCGCAAGATCAGCAGCAACACCGATGCCAGCGGGCGTTTCCACACCGACTGGCTCAACATGATCTACCCCCGTCTTCGACTTGCGCGGGATCTGCTCAGCTCGGACGGCGCCGTCTTCATCTCAATCGACGACAACGAGGTCGCTAACCTCAGGAAGGTGTGCGACGACATCTTCGGCGCGGAAAACTTCGTTGCATCCGTCATCTGGCAGAAGATGGACAGTCCCAGCCGAAACGACGCTACGCGAGCTATCACCGACTACCACGACTACATCCTCGTCTACGCGAAGGCCAAGGATGCAGTGAGGCTCAAGCGGAAGTCAAAGGAGGAAATCCTCTCCGCCTACCCGCTTACGTTGCCTGATGGGCGCCTTGCCCGTCGCCGTCAGCTGAGGAAGAACGGAAAGAATGCAAGACGAGAGGACCGACCCACACTCTGGTTCAAGCTGACTGCACCCGACGGCACGGAAGTCTGGCCTTACGCGCCTGAAGGCTGGGAGGGACGTTGGGTATTGTCGCCGGACACATGGGCAGAACGAGAAGCTGCCGGCCTGACCGAGTGGATCAAGCGAGACTATGGCTGGGCGCCCTACTACATCGAAGTGGCGCCAGACGAGCCAATGGTTCCTTGGCCAACACTATGGACGGATGTCGATCAAAATCGTCAAGCCAAAGCCAGATTCACGCAGTTGATGGGGCCTGGTGTCGAGTTCGACAACCCAAAGCCGCCGAACCTAATTCGTCAGATTCTCATGCTCGGCACGGAGCCTGGCGACCTGGTGCTCGACTTTTTCGCAGGATCTGGCGTAACAGGGGAGGCAACCCTCGCGCTGAATGCGGAGGACGGTGGAGGACGGCGCTTCATCCTAGTGCAGCTGCCCGAGAGCACGAGCAATGACAAGCTTCCGACGATCAGTGCGATCTGCCGTGAACGCGTCCGCAAGGCAGGGGCGGAGCTAGCTCAACAGTTTGCACAAGCTGAGGAAGAGCGCGAGCAGCGAGTAGACCTTGGATTCCGAACATTCCGCCTAGACACATCCAACATTAAGGCCTGGACTCCCCACAGGGATGACATCGCGCAGTCCCTGCTCGACCATCTTGAGCACGTGAATTCTGGTCGCAGCGATAACGACGTCCTGTTCGAGCTGCTGCTCAAGCTAGGCCTGGACCTGTGCGTGCCAATGCAGGAAAGGAAGATCGCGGGGAAGACGGTGCACAGCATCGGCGGTGGCGTCCTGCTCGCCTGCTTCGACGAAGGCATCAGTGTTGCCGATGCAGAGCCGCTGGCGCTGGGCATCGTGGCCTGGCACAAGGAGCAAGCCACAGCGGGCGAAGTGACCTGCGTCTTCCTCGACAGCGCCTTCGAGAACGATGTCGCCAAGACCAACTTGGCCGCCATCCTCGAACAGCACGGCATCGCCAAGGTGCGTAGCCTGTAACGGGGGTGCTGCGATGAAACTTCACTTCGAAGCGGACCTTCCCTACCAGTCTGAGGCGATCAAGGCCGTCTGCGACCTGTTCCGTGGACAGGAGATCTGCCGCACCGAGTTCACGGTGACCGTGCGCGCCGCGCGCTCCTACGACGACCTGGCTGCCACTCAAGGCTCGCTGGACGGCATGCTGGCCACTGAGCAAGGGGGCATCGGCAACCGCCTGACCTTGCTGGACGAGGAGATCGAAGAGAACTTGCGCTCGGTCCAGCTACGCAACGGCGTGCCGCCCTCTACCAAGCTGTCGCCGGACTTCACGGTGGAGATGGAGACCGGCACCGGCAAGACCTACGTCTACCTGAAGACGGCCTTCGAGCTGAACCGCAACTACGGCTTCACCAAGTTCGTGATCGTTGTTCCCTCAGTCGCCATCAAGGAGGGCGTCAACAAGACGCTACAGATCACGCGCGAGCACTTCGAGACGCTGTACCCCAGCGCCAAGGGCTACGAGTTCTTCCAGTACGACTCGGGCAAGCTGGGGCAGGTCCGCAACTTCGCCACCAGCCCGAACGTGCAGATCATGGTGATCACGGTCGGCGCGATCAACAAGTTCGGCGACGAGCAGGAAGCTGCGCTGGAGGAAGCCGACGAAGCCCTGCGCCGCGAGAAAAGCAAGAACGTGATGTACCGCGCCAGCGAGAAGACGGGCGGTGAGAAGCCGATCGACCTTGTGCGCGCAACGCGGCCCATCCTGATGGTGGATGAGCCGCAGAGCGTGGACGGCGGCATCGATGGCCGCGGCAAGAAGGCGCTTTCGCGCATGAACCCGCTGTGCACGCTGCGCTACTCGGCCACGCATGTGGACAAGCACAACATGGTGTACCGGCTCGACGCCGTGGACGCCTACGAGCAGAAGCTGGTCAAGCAGATCGAGGTCGCATCGGCCACTGTCGAACAGAGCTTCAACAAGCCCTACGTGAAGCTGGTGGGCATCAGCAACAAGCGCGGCGTCGTGGCCGCCACGGTGGAACTGGACGTTCTTGGCAAGGCTGGCAACGTCCAGCGCAAGGAAGTCGTGGTGCAGGACGGCGATGATCTGGAGCAGACCACAGGCCGCGAGGTCTACGCCAACATGCGCGTAGGTACGCTGCGGGCCGCCACCAAGAGCCCCAAGACCGAGGCCCTGATGGAACTACATCTGCCTGGTGGGCAGGAGTTCCTTCGCATGGACGACAGCTGGGGCGGCGTCGAGCCGCTGGCGGTGCAGCGCGAGATGATCCGCCGCACCATCAAGGAGCATCTGGACAAGGAGAAGCGCTTGCGCCCCATGGGCGTGAAGGTGCTGAGCCTGTTCTTCATCGACGAGGTCAGCAAATACCGGGTCTACGACGAGCAGGGCAACCCGCAGAAGGGCGTGTACGCCACGATCTTCGAAGAGGAGTACCAGCGCTGGGCGAGACACCCCGACTACCGCAGCATGTTCAACGAGGTCGACCTGAGCGCGGCGGCCCACGAGGTGCACAACGGCTACTTCTCGATCGACACAAAGAAGGTCGGCGGCAAGACGGTGAAAATGGTGAAGGACACCAGTGGCAGCACTGCGGCCGACGACGACACCTACAACCTCATCATGCGCGACAAGGAGAAGCTGCTCAGCTTCGCCTCGCCGCTGAAGTTCATCTTCAGTCACTCGGCCCTGAAGGAAGGGTGGGACAACCCCAACGTCTTTCAGATCTGCAACTTCAGCACCCGCTCCACCGAGCGCTGGCGCCGGCAGACCATCGGCCGCGGCTTGCGGCTGTGCGTGAACCAGGAAGGCCAGCGCCTGCGCGGCTTCGAGGTGAACACGCTGACCGTGATCGCTAACGAAAGCTACCAGCAGTTCGCCGACAGCCTGCAGAAGGAGATCGAAGAAGACGGCTTCCAATTCGGCGTGGTGCCCGACCACCTCTTCGCGGGCGTGGCCGTCCAGCAGACCGACGGCACGCAGAAGCCGCTGGGCTTCGACGCTTCCAGGGTGTTGGCCGAGCACCTGCGCGCGCAGCGCCTGATTGATGCCAAGGGCAAGGTGCAGGACAGCCTGCGCCAGGCCCTCAAGGAAGGCAGCCTGACGCTGCCGCCAGAGCTTGAAGCCCAGCGCGCTCAGATTCTGGAGCTGCTGCGCAAGGTGGCGGGCAAGCTGGAGATCAAGAACGCCGACGAGCGCCGCCAAGTGCCAGTGCGGCGCGCTGTGCTGGACAGCCCCGAGTTCAAGGCGCTGTGGGACCGCATCAAGTACAAGACCACGTACCGGGTCCACTTCGACAACGACCAGCTGATCCGCGAGTGCGTCGCCGCAGTGATCGCCGCGCCGCCAATCAGCAAGGCTCGCCTGCAGTGGCGCAAGGCCAACATGGAGATCGGCCAGGCCGGCATCGTGGCGCAGGAAACGGGCGGTTCGGATCTCGTCATCCTGGATGAGGGTGACATCGAACTGCCCGACATCCTGACCGAGCTGCAGAACCGAACCCAGCTGACACGTCGCAGCATCGCGCAAATCCTAGTCGAGAGCCATCGCCTGCACGACTTCAAGCGCAACCCGCAGCAGTTCATCGAGATCGTTGCCGACGCCATCAATCGCTGCAAGCGCGTCGTGCTGGTGGACGGTATCCGCTACCAGCGCCTGGGCGACGACCAGTACTACGCGCAGGAACTCTTCGAGAAGGAAGAGCTGACCGGCTACCTGAAGAACATGCTGCAGGACGCGCACCGCTCGGTCTACCAGCACGTCGTCTACGACTCCGAGGTCGAGCGCGACTTCGCCGACCAGCTGGAAAAGAACGACGCGATCAAGGTCTACGCCAAGCTGCCGGGATGGTTCAAGGTGCCCACGCCGCTGGGCACCTACAACCCCGACTGGGCCGTGCTGGTGACAACACCCGATGGCGACCGCCTCTATTTCGTCGTCGAGACCAAGAGCAGCCTCTTCGACAACGACCTGCGCAACGCCGAGAGCGCCAAGATCGAGTGTGGCCGTGCGCACTTTAAGGCGCTGGCTGTTGGCGAGAAGCCGGCCATCTACGACAAATTCAAGGATGTGGCGGGGTTGGTGGAGCGGGCGCAGACGCTTGCATGACTGCAAGCTCATGTGAGTTAACTAGACAAAGCATGAGACGGTCCAGCAACTAGATTCCAACGGGAGGTCAACAAAAACCATGGAAAGAACTCGAACGATTACTGTCTCATGCCTGAACCTAGCGATGCACTCGCCGCACTCCAAGAGGAGGTACGTAGAGTTGCTTGCGGCTGCGTTCTCGGCAAAGCGCATGGTGCGCCTTGGAAGCGTTCACGGCGGCATGCTTGGTTCCCTCTACGGTGCTGCGGTAGACCACGCGGAAAAGGAGTTGACCGGCGATCTGTACCGCTTTCTGAAGCTGGATCCGAACGAGCCTTGGTTCAACGCTCAAACGAAGGAGGCAGCGTCTTCCGACGATCTTGAGGCGCTGAAAATTCCTCAGCACCTGCTTCCACACCTTCAGAGAATCCCGTTCCTGTTCAAGCCTTCGACGCACCGAATGTACCTGGTGTCCAAGGACCGGAAAGACAGCCTTTCGCCTGGGGCGGCCAAACAGCTACTAGATGGGATATTTGCCCCGCTTGCTGCCGATGGTCAATTCCCACCGGTCGAGATCACCATCGAACCCGATAAGGACGCGCTTGACGAAATCCTCAAGCTGAAGTCACTCGAACATCTCTTCATCGAACTGGTTCCTCCAAATCCTGATGATGGCGATGAAATCGAGAAAAGCTGGAAGGAGCGGCTGAAGAAGCAGAACGTTCGCAAACAAACGATCCAGCTTGATTCGGAGCGGAACCAGTCGATCAAGCCGGATGCTGAGACCGTTGCCTTGGCCAAGGTCGCGGCCAGCAATGGCAAGGTCTCCGCGTCAGGACACGATGCAGCCGGAATGAAGCGGGAGCTCTCTACGGTGGACAAACCGCTGCGTGAGCGCGTTGTACATGACCCGAACGTCGAGTCGTTGTTTGACACGCTGCGACGAACGGCAGACTACCTCGGCTGATAGGAGACACCATGTACGGGGGAGTGTTCAGCATCTACGCGCGGTACTGGCGGGCATACGGCGGCACATCTGCCCTAGTGCGCTCGTTCTACTTGCATGCAACGATCGCGATCACCCTGATTTGCGCTAATGCCTGGATGACCGCCGGCTGGTGGGATCAGGTGACCTCGGTCTTACCCAACGTGCTTGGCTTCACGCTGGGCGGGTTTGCGATCTTCATCAGCTTTGGCGATGAAAAGTTTCGTCAGCTGCTCGCCGAACCGGAGGGCGGGATAGACGACGAGACACCGACCGCCTACGTCAAGTTGTGCTCTACGTTCGTTCATTTCATCCTCGTGCAGATCGCGGCGCTGCTTTTCGCGATCCTCGCGAAGGCTCTTTACTTTCCCTGGCCCAGCGCTCCTGCTTGCTTTCAGGCCGCCTTGCCATGGTTAAACGGTGTGACTGGCTTTTTTGGCTATGCGCTGTTTATCTATTCGCTGACGAGCGCGTTGGCGGCAACGATGCACGTGTTTCGCATCGCGTCGATGTACGAGAGCTTCCAGAGGAGCAATCGGAGCGCGGAGAGAGACCAAGAAGAGGTCTGAAATCACTCGGTCAACGCAATTGCGCCGGCTGTGGCCGGCCTACGTCTCAGATCACCGCTCTCAATCTTTTCACTATCTCCGTCAGCAGTTTTTCACTTACTTGGCGGAGATTTCAATAATCCTGTCACCCGACACGCTCACACGTCGATGTTGGCCGCCCTCAGCGCGTTCTGCTCGATGAACTCGCGGCGCGGTTCCACCTCGTCGCCCATCAGCATGGTGAACACGCGGTCGGCTTCGATCGCGTCCTCGATCTGCACGCGCAGCAGGCGGCGGACCGTCGGGTCCATCGTCGTTTCCCACAGCTGCGCGGGGTTCATCTCGCCCAGGCCCTTGTAGCGCTGGCGGCCGACGCTGGACTCGGCCTGCGTCATCAGCCAGGCCATCGCGGCGCGGAAGTCCGCGACCTTGCTTTCCTTGGCCTTCTCGCCCTCGCCCTTGCGGATCACGGCTTCCTCGCCCACCAGACCCTTGAAGGTCTTGCCGGCCTCGGCCAGGATTTCATAGTCCGCGCCGTGCACGAAGTCCGCCGTGATGATGCTCGACCGCACGTTGCCGTGGTGGCGGCGGCTGATGCGCAGGAACTGCTTGTCGGTGCGCGGATCGACCTCCGCATGCACCACCGCGTCGTGCAGCGCGACCTGCAGCGCCGTCGCGGAGATGTCCGCCGCTTCCTTGGTGTCCAGGCCGAGGGTCAGGCCCGAAGCCAGCAGATGCAGCGCTTCGCCGTCCATCCAGGCCGACAGGCGCTCGATCACGTTCTGCGCCGCCACGTACTGGCGCGCCATCGTCTCGAGCTGCTCGCCCTTGAGCACCGGACCCGTGCCGACGCCCGCCGTGTGCAGCTCGGCGTCGTTCAGCGCGACCTTCAGCAGGAAGCCGTCCAGCTCGTGGCCGTCCTTCAGGTACTGCTCGTGCTTGCCGACCTTGACCTTGTACAGCGGCGGCTGCGCGATGTAGATGTGACCGCGCTCCACCAGCTCCGGCATCTGCCGGTAGAAGAAGGTCAGCAGCAGCGTCCGGATGTGCGCACCGTCCACGTCCGCGTCGGTCATGATGATGATGCGGTGGTAGCGCAGCTTCTCGGGATTGAAGTCGTCGCTGCCCGCGCCGCGCCCGATGCCGGTGCCCAGCGCCGTGATCAGCGTGATGATTTCATTGCTGGTCAGCAGCTTCTCGTAGCGCGCCTTCTCCACGTTCAGGATCTTGCCGCGCAGCGGCAGGATGGCCTGGAACTTCCGGTCCCGGCCCTGCTTGGCGGAGCCGCCGGCGGAGTCGCCCTCCACGATGTAGATCTCGCACAGCGCCGGATCCTTCTCCTGGCAGTCCGCCAGCTTGCCCGGCAGGCCCATGCCGTCCAGCACGCCCTTGCGGCGCGTCATCTCGCGCGCCTTGCGCGCCGCCTCGCGCGCACGCGCCGCGTCGACGATCTTGCCGCAGATGATCTTGGCGTCGACCGGGTTCTCCAGCAGCCAGTCCGTCAGCTTGCTGGCCACCACGTCTTCCACCGGGCCGCGCACTTCGCTGGACACCAGCTTGTCCTTGGTCTGCGAGCTGAACTTGGGCTCCGGCACCTTCACGCTGATCACGCAGGCCAGGCCTTCGCGCATGTCGTCGCCGGTGACGTCGACCTTGGCCTTCTTGGCCAGCTCGTTGTCCTCGATGTACTTGTTGATCACCCGCGTCATCGCCGCGCGCAGACCCGTCAGGTGGGTGCCGCCGTCGCGCTGCGGGATGTTGTTGGTGAAGCAGAGGACGCTCTCGTTGAAGCCGTCGTTCCACTGCATCGACACCTCGACACCGACGTTGGTGTTCTGGTCCGACAGCTTGTCGCCCTGGGCGTGGAAGATGTTCGGGTTCAGCGGCGTCTTGCCCTTGTTGATGAACTCGACGAAACCGCGCACGCCGCCCGCGAAGGCGAAGTTGTCTTCCTTGTTGTTGCGCTCGTCGACCAGGCGGATCTTCACGCCGTTGTTCAGGAACGAGAGCTCGCGCAGGCGCTTGGCCAGGATGTCGTAATGGAACTCGGCGTTCTGCGTGAAGATCTCCGTGTCGGGCAGGAAGTGCACTTCCGTGCCGCGCTTGTCGGTCTCGCCGACGATCTTCATCGGGCTGGTCTCGACGCCGTCGCGGACCTCGATCACGCGATCCTGCGGGAAGCCCTTCTTGAACTCCAGCTGATGGATCTTGCCCTCGCGGCGCACCGTCAGGCGCAGCGTCTTGGACAGCGCGTTCACGCAGGACACGCCCACGCCGTGCAGGCCGCCCGAGACCTTGTAGCTGTTCTGGTTGAACTTGCCGCCCGCGTGCAGCTCCGTCAGCGCGATCTCCGCCGCCGAGCGCTTGGGCTCGTGCTTGTCGTCCATCTTCACGCCGGTCGGGATGCCGCGGCCGTTGTCGATGACCGAGATCGAGTTGTCCGTGTGGATCGTGATGACGATGTCGTCGCAGTAACCGGCCAGCGCCTCGTCGATCGAGTTGTCGACGACCTCGAACACCAGGTGATGCAGACCCGTGCCGTCCGAGGTGTCGCCGATGTACATGCCGGGGCGCTTGCGCACCGCCTCCAGACCTTCCAGGATCTGGATGCTGGACTCGCCGTACCCCGCGCCGTCGTTCTGCGGCACGGGCGTCGGGGTGTTCTCAGGAGTGCTGTTATCGGTCATCAGTGGGTATTCCAGGCCGCCCTGCGGCCGTTTGACTGTCTAGCTGGTGCCCCCGCTTGGCGGGGGCGGGGGGTGCGCCACACTCACCGCGGAACGCGGATCTGAGGCCGCCCCGCGGCCTCAGATCCTCATGGGCATGACGACGTACTTGAAGCCGCTGTGGTCGGGGATGCTGAGCAGCGCGCTGGACGAGCTGTCGTTCAGGTCCACGCGCACCATGTCCTGCGACATGTTGGCCAGCACGTCCATCAGGTAGGTGACGTTGAAGCCGGTCTCGATCTGGTCGCCGCCGTAGTCGATCTCCAGCTCTTCCTTGGCTTCTTCCTGCTCGGCGTTGCTCGACGCGATCGACAGCAGGCCCGGGTCGAAGGACAGGCGCACGGCCTTGAACTTCTCGCTGGTCAGGATCGCCGCGCGCTGCAGCGCGGCCAGCAGCGGCTGGCGGCCGATCAGCACGTGGAAGCGGTGGTTCTTCGGGATGACGCGGTTGTAGTCGGGGAACTTGCCCTCGACCAGCTTGGTCACGAACTCCATCCCGCTGAAGCTGAACTTGGCCTGGTTGCCGGCGAAGCGCATCTCGATCGGCGCGCTCTCGTCGTCGCCCTTGCCGCCGTCCTTCAGCAGGCGCATCAGCTCCAGCACCGTCTTGCGCGGCAGGATCACCTCCTGCTTGGGCATCTCGGTGTCGGTCTCCGCCTGCGCCAGCGCGAGGCGGTGGCCGTCGGTCGCCACCAGCGTCAGCATCTTGCCTTCGGCCACGAACAGGATGCCGTTCAGGTAGTAGCGGATGTCGTGCACCGCCATCGCGAAGTGCACCTGGTTGATCAGGCCCTTCAGCGTCTTCTGCGGCACGTTGAACGCGGGTCCGAAGTCGGCCGCTTCCTGCACCAGCGGGAAGTCGTCCGCCGGCAGGGTCTGCAGCGTGAAGCGGCTCTTGCCGCCCTGCAGCGTCATCTTGCTCTGGTTGGACGTCAGGCTCACCGTCTGGTCCGACGGCATCGAACGCAGGATGTCGATCAGCTTGCGCGCGCCGATGGTCGTGGAGAAGTCGCCGTCGTCGCCGTCGAACTCGACCGTGGTGCGGACCTGGATCTCCAGGTCGCTCGTCGTGAGCTCGACCTGCCGGCCCTGCTTGCGGACCAGCACGTTGGCCAGGATGGGCAGCGTGTGGCGCCGTTCCACGATGCCGGACACGGCCTGCAGCGCGGCAAGCACTTTGTCCTGGCTGTCTTTCAACACGATCATGTCAACCTCTCTCCACTGTTGGCTGTACGGGCGAACGCGGCATTTTCGCTGAAGGCGAAGGCGTTTTTTCTCATCCCTTCAGCGTTTGCTCCAGCACATGCAACTGCTGGTTCAACTCGGTGTTCTTCTGGCGCTCCCCGCCGATCTTGCGGACCGCGTGCAGCACCGTGGTGTGGTCGCGGCCGCCGAACAGCTCGCCGATCTCCGGCAGGCTCTTCTGGGTCAGTTCCTTGGCCAGGTACATCGCGATCTGGCGCGGCCGGGCGATGCTGGCCGGGCGCTTCTTCGAATACATGTCCGCGACCTTGATCTTGTAGAAGTCGGCCACGGTCTTCTGGATGTTCTCGACCGAGATCTGCCGGTTCTGGATCGACAGCAGGTCCTTCAGCGCCTCGCGCGCCAGCTGGATGTTGATTTCCTTGTGGGAGAAGCGGCTGTAGGCCAGCACCTTGCGCAGCGCGCCTTCCAGCTCGCGCACGTTGGCGCGCACGTTCTTCGCGATGAAGAAGGCCACGTCCTCCGGCATCGGCGCGCTTTCGGCCTCGGCCTTCTTGATCAGGATCGCGACGCGCATCTCGAGCTCGGGCGGCTCGATGGCCACCGTCAGCCCGGCGTCGAAGCGGCTGGTCAGGCGCTCGTCGATGTCCACCAGGCCCTTCGGGTAGGTGTCCGAGGTCATGATGATGTGGGCGCGCTTGGCCAGCAGCGCCTCGAACGCATTGAAGAACTCTTCCTGCGTCCGGTCCTTGCCGGCGAAGAACTGCACGTCGTCGATCAGCAGCAGGTCCAGCGAGTGGTACTTGGCCTTGAGCTCGTCGAAGGTCTTGCGCTGGTAGTTCTTGACGACGTCCGAGATGAACTGCTCGGCGTGCAGGTACAGCACGCGGGCGTCGGGACGGTCCTTGAGCAGCGCGTTGCCGACGGCGTGGATCAGGTGGGTCTTGCCCAGGCCGACGCCGCCGTAGATGAACAGCGGGTTGTACATCTGGCCCGGCGCGCCGGCGACGTGCAGCGCGGCGGTCCGTGCCATCTGGTTGGCGCGGCCCGGCACGAGCGTGTCGAAGGTCAGGCTCGTGTTGATGCGGTGGCGCGTGGCGCTGGGCGGCAGGTTGGCCGGGACGCTGGGCGCCGCGCCGCCCTGGATGAGGCTGGCAGCGGTCGCCGGGGCAGCGGGCGGTGCCGCGACCGGACGTGCGGCGGCTGCCGCCTGATCCGACCCGGGCTGGGGGGCGCCGGGGCCGCCGCGCAGGCCGTGCTGCTGCAGCACCTGGCCCATCGTCATGCCGGACGGCGACGTGCGGGGCAGCGGGGCGATGGCTTCGCGCGGTGCCAGCGACAGTTCCAGACGCGCAGGCTTTCCGGCGAGTTCGGTGAGGATGGCTTCGATCCGGCCGGCGTACTGGCTCCGGATCCAGTCCAGCTTGAATCGGTTGGGGACGCGGAGCGACACCAGCACGGCCTCGTGGCCGTTCTCGTCCTGCTGGGCGACCTCCGCGGGGGGCAGCGGTCGGATCCAGGTATTGAATTGCTGTTCAGGCAGTTCGGCGGCCAGGCGTTCGCAGCCGCGCTGCCACAGGGCCGCACCTGACAAGTCTGCGCTCATTGTGGAAAACTTATTCTTCGAGCGGCCCGATTGTACCGATCCGGGCCCGCGGAGTCTGGGTTATCCACAGATTTTTTCCCCCGGTCAAGTGCTGGTAATCCCCGTGGCGACTTGCATCCGGATTGACCCTGGTGCAAATCTTTGCTGTAATCGCGGGTTTTCCGGACGCCCGGACGTAGCTTCGTGGGCCTCCGCTTTTCAAGCGGCTTCCGACATCCCCGATGTCCTCCGTCCGCGGCGCTCAAGCCCACTGGCGCAAGCCCACAGGCACGGCGCAAGGCGACGGGAAGTTCCGAGATTTCCTAGAGGTTGAACATGAAACGCACTTATCAAGGCTCCAAGACCCGTCGCGCCCGTACCCACGGCTTCCTGGTCCGCATGAAGACGCGTGGCGGCCGTGCCGTCATCGCTGCTCGTCGCGCCAAGGGCCGCAAGCGCCTGGCCGTCTGAGCCCAACGCACGACCCAACGCCAGACGACCTCGTCAGCACCGTGATCGGCCGCGTCGTACGATCGGCCGATTTCGAGCGCGTGCTGGGCACGCCCAGCCGCGCGCGCAGCGCGCACTTCGCCGTGCACCACCTGGCCGACAGCCCCTCGCTGCCCAACCGCCGCCCTCCCAAGGGAACGGTTGACTTGTCCACAGGTGATGCACCGATTCATCCCCAAGCTGTGGATGAATCGCCAGCGGCAACGGTGGTTTCCACCTCCGCAGCACCGGCTCCAGCCGCGCCCGACAGGGCCTGGCTGGGCTACGTCGTGCCCAAACGGCATGCGAAGCGCGCGGTCACGCGCACGCTGTTGAAGCGCCAGATCCGCGCGGTGTTCGGCGACCTGCCCGAGTTGCCGCCCGGCCTCTGGGTGGTGCGCTTGCGCATGCCCTTCGATCGCAAGCAATTCCCCAGCGCGTCCTCCGACGCGCTGCGCGCCGTTGCGCGCGCGGAACTGCTGCAGCTGACCCGCAAGCTGGCGCGACCGCCGGCGTCGGCGGCGGCCGGCTGACCGGACCCCGGGTTCGGAAAAACGACCATGGATCCCCGCCCCCGCCTGTCGACGCGATTGCTGATGGGGCTGGTGCGCGGCTACCAGTTGCTGTTCAGCGCCTGGCTGCGCGCGGGTTGCCGCTACAGCCCGAGCTGTTCCAACTACGCGATGCAGGCCTTGCGCCAGCATGGCGCCGGCGCGGGCACCTATCTGGCGGCCGCACGGATCCTGCGTTGCAACCCATTCTGTCTGGGCGGACACGATCCCGTGCCCGACAATCCGCCCCGCCTGTTCACCCGATTGCTGCGTCCGTCCGGATGCCGTCCGGGGGCACCCTCTTCAACCGCCAATCCAAAAGCTTCCCATGACTGATATTCGCCGCACCATCTTGTGGGTGGTGTTCACGATGTCGCTGGTCCTTCTGTGGGACGGCTGGCAGCGGCACAACGGACAGCCCTCGCTGTTCCACCCGGCACCGGCGAAGGTCGCCACCGCGCCGGCCGGCCCGGCCTCGGCCGCGTCCGCCGCCGCGCTGCCGGCTGCTGCCGGCGCTTCCGCGGCCGGTTCGACCGCCGCGGCCCCGGCACCGATCAAGAACGAGCTGGTCACCTTCACGACCGACGTCGTCAAGGCCACGATCGACACCCGCGGCGGCAGCCTGGTGCGCGTCGAGCTGCTCAAGCACGCCGACGACACCAACCCCAGCGGCCATGTCGTCGTGCTGGACCCGGTCCGCAACTACAGCGCCCGCTCCGGCCTGCTGAACGTGCCGAATGCGCCCAGCGACCAGACGGTGCTGACGCTGGTCGACGGTCCGCGCGAGTTGAAGGACGGCCAGGACACGCTGACCGTGCGCCTGGAAGCGGACCAGGGCGGCGTGAAGCTGGTCAAGACCTACACCTTCAAGCGGGGCGACTACGCCATCGCGGTGAACCACGAGGTGACCAACACCGGCACCGCGCCGGTGACCCCGCAGCTGTACCTGCAGCTGGTGCGTGACGGCCACATCGACCACACCGGCCCGTCGTTCGCGCCGACCTCGTTCTCGGGTCCGGCGATCTACACCGACAAGGCGAAGTACCACAAGCTGTCGTTCGACGACCTGAAGAAGGGCAAGGCCGAGTACGAGAAGAACGCCGAGGACGGCTGGGTCGCGATGGTCCAGCATTACTTCGTCAGCGCCTGGATCCGCAACGAAGCGGGCCCGCGCGAGTTCAACGTCCGTCCGCTCAACGAGAACCTGTACACCGCCGGCGTGGTGATGAACTTCGCCACCGTCGCGCCCGGCGCGTCGGCCAAGCTGGACGACGTGCTCTACGTGGGTCCTCAGGAAGAGAAGAAGCTGGAAGTCCTGGCCCCCGGCCTGGAGCTGGTGAAGGACTACGGCATCTTCAAGATCCTGTCCAAGCCGCTGTTCTGGCTGCTGGACGTGCTGCACTCGCTGCTGGGCAACTGGGGCTGGGCGATCATCCTGCTGGTCGTGATGCTGAAGGCCGCGTTCTACGGCCTGAATGCCAGCGCGTACCGCAGCATGGCCAAGATGAAGGCGGTGAACCCGCGCATCCAGGAAATGCGCGAGCGCATGAAGGACAAGCCGCAGCAGATGCAGCAGGAGATGATGCGCATCTACAAGGAAGAGAAGATCAATCCGCTGGGCAGCTGCCTGCCGATCTTCCTGCAGATGCCGTTCTTCATCGCGCTGTACTGGGTGCTGCTGTCCAGCGTCGAGATGCGCGGCGCCCCCTGGGTGATGTGGATCCACGACCTGTCCAAGCCGGACAGCCTGTTCGGTCACCTGTTCGGCGCGCCGATCGGTCCGCTGCCGCTGCTGATGACGGCGTCCAGCCTGCTGCAGGTGTGGCTGAACCCGCAACCGGCCGACCCGGTGCAGGCCAAGATGATGTGGATCATGCCGCTGGCCTTCAGCGTGATGTTCTTCTTCTTCCCGTCGGGCCTGGTGCTCTACTGGCTGGTGAACAACATCCTGTCGATCGCCCAGCAATGGATGATCAACAAGCAGATCGGCGGCGCCGCCGTGAAGAAGTAAGGGAGACCGGCGCGGGAGGCATTCGGCAATTCCTCACGCGCGTCCCCAAGCCCCCGCACCCCGGGGGCTTTTTTTCGTCCGCGCGCGGGCGCTTAATCGGATGCATGCGGGGGTCGCTTCTCCACCTGACCGGAGACGGTGGGGAACCGGAGGCGCCAGGCGCCGGCTCACGAGAGTCGGCGACGAGGCCTACCCCGCGCCATTCACGACAACGGCGATGCAGCTCAAGGGCGCATCGCCGTTTTCCATGGTCGCTGCGAGACAATTGCGCCCATGCTGTCGCGCCACCAGGATCCCATTGCCGCCATCGCCACCGCACCCGGACGAGGAGCGGTCGGCATCGTGCGGGTGTCCGCGCCGCAAGACCTGACCCCGCTGGTGACGGCGATCTGCGGCCGCGCGCTGAAGCCGCGCGAGGCCACCTATCTGCCTTTCCGCAGCGCGTCGGGCGAGGCGATCGACCACGGCCTGGCGCTGCTGTTCCCGGCCCCGCACTCGTACACCGGCGAACACGTGCTGGAACTGCAGGCCCATGGCGGACCGGTGGTGCTGCAACTGCTGCTGGCGCGATGCCTGGAGGCCGACCCCGCGTTGCGGATGCGCCTGGCCGAGCCCGGTGAATTCACGCGTCGCGCGTTCCTGAACGGCAAGCTGGATCTGGCGCAGGCCGAGGCGGTCGCCGACCTGATCGATGCGAGCACCGAAGCCGCCGCCCGCAGCGCCGGTCGCGCGCTGGCCGGCGCGCTGAGCGGCGAGGTCGGCGGATTGCGCGATGCGTTGATCCAGCTGCGGATGCTGGTCGAGGCGACCTTGGACTTCCCAGAGGAGGAGATCGATTTCCTCGAGCAGGCGGATGCGCTGGGCAAGCTGCGGCGATTGCTGGTGCGCGTGGAGGCCTTGCTGGACCGCAGCCGGCAGGGCGCGATCCTGCGCGAGGGCATCAAGGTCGTGCTGGCGGGGCAGCCCAACGTCGGCAAGAGTTCGCTGCTGAATGCGCTGGCCGGCGCGGAGCTGGCGATCGTGACGCCGATTCCCGGCACGACGCGGGACAAGCTGAGCCAGACGATCCAGATCGAAGGCGTGCCGCTGCACATCAGCGACACGGCGGGCCTGCGCGACACCGAAGACGAGGTGGAACGCATCGGCGTGGCGCGCAGCTGGGATGCGATCGCGGAGGCGGACGTGGTGCTGTTCCTGCACGACCTGACCCGCGTCGGCCATGCGGATTACGAGTCCGAGGACGCCGAGATCCGCGGTCGTCTGGCGAGCGTCGATCCGGTGCGGATCCTGCAGATCTACAACAAGGCCGATGCGCACGCGCCGACGTCGTTGCCCGCGGGTGCGCTGACGCTGTCGGCGAAGACGGGCGAGGGCCTGGATGCGCTGCGACGCAAGCTGCTGGAGCAGGTGGGCTGGCACGCCGTGCCGGAGGGGCTCTTCATCGCCCGCGAGCGCCACGTGCTGGCGCTGCGCCGCACGCGCGAGCACATCGAGCTGGCGCTGCTCCAGGCCGAGGCGCTACCGCCCGCGCTGGATCTGATGGCGGAGGAGTTGCGCCTGGCACATGACGCATTGGGCGAGATCACCGGCGCGTTCACGGCCGATGACCTGCTGGGGGAGATCTTCAGCAGGTTCTGCATCGGGAAGTGAACGGACTCAGTGCCCGTCGAACTCGACGAGCGAGAACACCTTCAGTCCTCCGTCGCGCAGGCGTTTCGACCCGCCCAGTTCAGGCAGGTCCACGATCGCCGCGCCTTCGATGACCTCCGCGCCGAGGCGCTCCAGCAAGCGCTTGCCGGCCATCATCGTGCCGCCGGTCGCGATCAGGTCGTCGATCAGCAGCACGCGGTCGCCGGCTTTCACCGCATCCGTGTGCATCTCGACCGTGGCGCTGCCGTACTCCAGCTCGTAGGTCTCCTGGACGGTGGTGAAGGGCAGCTTGCCCTTCTTGCGGATCGGCACGAAGCCGACGTTCAGCTCATACGCCAGCACCGAACCGATGATGAAGCCCCGCGCGTCCAGGCCGGCGATCGCGTCGGGCCGGGCATCGAAGTAGCGATGCACGAACTGGTCGATCAGCACCCGGAACGCCCGGGGATTCGACAGCAGCGGCGTGATGTCGCGGAACTGCACGCCCGCTGATGGCCAGTCCGGCACGGTGCGGATCTGCTGTTTCAGGAAGACGATGGGGTCCTGGGTGGGGTCGGCGTGCGGCATGGACACGATTGTCGCGCGGCCGATCTGCCGTCTTCGTCGCGCCGGTTCAGGCCGTCTGCTGCTGGCAGATCAGGCGCGCCCGGCCCGCCTGCTTGGCCTCGTAGAGCGCGGCGTCCGCCGTCTGGATCAGGCGTTGTGCCGCGTCGCCGTTCTGCGGGATGAAGGACGCCACCCCGATCGACAGGCTCACCGAGCGTCTGACCGGCGAGCCCACATGCTCGATCGCGGCCAGCCGCACGCTGTCCAGGCAGCGTTGCGCGACGACCTGGGCGCCCGCCAGGTCCGTGTCGACCAGCAGCACCGCGAACTCCTCGCCGCCGTAGCGGCAGACCGACTCGCCGCCGCGGCCCGCGCAGCTGCGCAGCAGCGTCGCGACGCGGCGCAGGCAGTCGTCGCCGGAGACGTGGCCGTAGCAGTCGTTGTATTGCTTGAAGTGGTCGATGTCGACCATCAGCAGCGCCAGCGGCCGGTTCGCCCGGGTGGCGCGGTGCCATTCCGTCTGGAGCAGCTGGTCGAAGAGCCGCCGGTTGCCCACGCCGGTCAGGCCGTCCGTCGTCGACTGCCGCGCGAGCAGTTCGTTGGCGCGCCGCAGCCGCTCCTCCTGGCGCTTGCGCTCGGTGAGGTCGGTGACGATGCAGACGTACAGGTGGATCGTGTCGGTGCGCACCTCGGCGAGCGCCAGCTGCAGATGCAGCGCCTCGCCGCTGCGATGCCGTGCCGTGAACTCGCGGGGCTGGCCCAGCAGTGCGCGCGGGTCCAGCGCGGCGTCCGGCGTCGCGCCGGGTTCAGGGGCCGTCGCGGTCGCCGCGCCGAGCAGCATGCCGAGGTGCACGCCCTGCAGCTCCGCTGCGGTGAAGCCGAACAGCAGCTCGCAGCTGGGATTGGCCTCCAGCACATGCCCGCCCGAGTCGAGCGTCAGGATGCCGTTGGCCGCGGATTCGATCGTCGCCCGGAGCTGCGCCCGGCTGGCGGCCAGTCGTTGCTGCTCGTGGATCAGGTCCGTCACGTCCATGCGCACGCCGACGATTCCGCCCGAGGGCGTGCGCGACTCATAGATGCGCAGCCACATGTCGTCGTGCACGCGCTGCAGCAGCGGCGACATCTGCTGGCCGCGCGCCTGCTTGCGCTCCTCCAGCCATTCGGGCTCGCGACCGCGGGCCTCGGGGATGCCGCCGCGGGCGAGGGATTCGCGCACCAGGTCCTCGAAGGTCGACTTGTGCTGGAAGTGCCGCAGCATGTGCGGATAGATCTCCACCAGGCGCTTGTTGTAGGCGATCAGGCGGTCCTCGGCGTCGAAGATCTCCACGCTGGCCGGCAGCGCGTCGATGGCTTCCTCCATCGTCCGCTGCGCCAGCTTCGCGCGGGCCTGCGTGCGCGCCAGCGTCGACACGACCGCCACCGCCAGCAGCACCGTCAGGACCAGCGAGGCCATCCCGATCCACGCCAGCCAGCCGTCCACCGCATAACCGCCCAGGGTCACCGTGAGCACGATCGCCTGCAGGCCGACCAGCAGCGCGAACGCCAGCAACGGCCAGGTGCGGACTTCGGCGAATCGGTTCATCGCGGGAGCGGCGCTCGGGAGAACGCCCGGAAAAAAGGGTGGCTGATCCTAGCCACCGCGCTCCTCGATGGAAACCGCTCTCCGGGGGGAGAAGCGGGTTCCAGCGACGTCCCCCCGTTGGTGGGGTGCCACGCTTTGGGCGTGACCGTGTACGGAAATCTCAGCCGCCGCGGGTGATCGGCATGTCGCCGGCGTTGGGCAGGGTCATGTGGCGGGCCAGCTCGAGCTTCGCCAGGGAGTTGCGATGGACCTCGTCCGGACCGTCGGCGAAGCGCAACGTCCGCTGGCCCGCCCACATGTAGGCCAGCGGCGTGTCGTCGCTGACGCCCATGCCGCCGTGGACCTGCATCGCCCAGTCGATGACCTTGAGCGCCATGCTCGGCGCCACGATCTTGATCATCGCGATCTCGGCCTTGGCGACCTTGTTGCCGACCGTGTCCATCATGTAGGCCGCCTTCAGCGTCAGCAGGCGCGCCTGCTCGATGCTGCAGCGCGATTCCGCGATGCGTTCCTGCGTCACCGTCTGCTGTGCGATCGTCTTGCCGAAGGCGACCCGCGAGATCGCCCGCTGGCACATCAGTTCCAGCGCCCGCTCCGCCGCGCCGATCGACCGCATGCAGTGATGGATGCGTCCGGGGCCGAGGCGGCCCTGCGCGATCTCGAAGCCGCGCCCCTCGCCCAGCAGGATGTCGTCCACCGGCACGCGCACGTTCTTCAGCTCGATCTCCATGTGACCGTGCGGCGCGTCGTCGTAGCCGAAGACGCTCAGGTGGCGTTTGACCGTGATGCCCGGCGTGTTGGCCGGGACCAGCACCATCGACTGCTGTTCATGGCGTCCCGCGTCGGGATTCGTCTTGCCCATCACGATGTACAGCGCGCAGCGCGGATCGCCGGCGCCGGAGGACCACCACTTCGTGCCGTTGATGACGTACTCGTCACCGTCGCGATCGATGCGGCACTGGATGTTGGTCGCGTCCGACGAGGCCACGTCCGGCTCCGTCATCAGGAAGGCGGAGCGGATCTCGCCGCGCAGCAGCGGCTCGAGCCAGCGGTCCTTGTGGGCCTCGCTGCCGTAGCGCTCGATCGTCTCCATGTTGCCGGTGTCCGGCGCCGAGCAGTTGAAGACTTCGGGCGCCCAGTACACGCGGCCCATGATCTCGCACAGAGGCGCGTACTCGAGGTTGGACAGGCCCTCCGGCGCGCGCGGCGAGCGCGGCAGGAACAGGTTCCACAGTCCGGCGGCGCGCGCCTTGGGCTTGAGCTCCTCGATCACCTTCGTCGGGATCCAGGCGTTGCCGCCGCGGCGGTTGGCCTCGATCTCCTCGTGGTAGCGCTTCTCGTTGGGATAGATGTGCTCGTCGAAGAACGCCAGCAGGCGCTCGCGCAGTTGCTCCACCTTGGGGCTGTAGTCGAAGTTCATGGGGAGGTCCTTCAGCCGCGTTGGCTGCGATAGCGGAGGTACTGCGCGTACAGCGCTTCCATCGTGGTGGCCCGCTCGTCCGCATGCAGCGGATGCGACGGGGCGAAATTGCAGACGCGCAGCAGCCAGCTGGCCGGGGCGTCCCCGGTCGGCGGCGCGACGTCCAGCACGTTGATGCAGGCCGGCGACTGCACCCAGCTGCCCAGCATCACGCGCTGGCCGCCGGTCACCGCATGCGACAGGATGGCCGCGTTGACCACGCCGTGCAGGACCAGCAGCGCGCAGTCCCAGTCGGGATCGGCCTGCAGCCGCGCGATGCCGCCGAGCACGCGATCCAGCAGCTCGCCGACGCGCTCGCCGTTCAGGAAACGTTGCGACTCCGCGACCTGGCTGCGCTGGAGACCGTTGAAGGCCTGGGCGAGTGCCTCGTCGGGAATGTCCCCGAGGCGGCCGCCGCGGATCTCCTGCCACTCGGGCCAGGTCTGCGGGATCAGGTCGGACTGTCCGGCGTGGCGCAACACCAGGTCCGCGGTCTCGACGGTGCGCGGCAGGCCCGACACGATCGCGCGGTCGAAGCGCACGCCGGCGGTGCGGAAGGCCTCGCCGGCGGCCTGCGCCTGGGCGATCCCGTCGTCGTTGAGCCGCACCTGCTCGGGCAGCACCGGACGGCCGGTCGTGCCATCGAAGTAGGTCACCGCGCCATGGCGCATCAGGTAGATGCGGCGGCGTTGCGGGCTGCGGGGCTGGGTGTCCAACATGAGCGGCAGTGTGGCGCAACGGCACGGGCCACGGTGTCACGCAGGCGGCAGACCGCAGCCGGGCCACAATTCGGCCGCCGCGTGATGCGGCATCGCCAACTCCGTTCCTTCCGCTGCCCTTCTGACGCCTTGGTGACAAGCCCTTTTCCGACGCCCTTCCATCGCCCGCACGGTCCGCAGGCAGCCGGCGAAGTGCCGCTGCGCGACGACATCCAGGTCCTGCGCGCGGTCGCCGTGCTGTGGGTGCTGCTGTATCACGCGCAGATCCCGGGCGCCTCGGGCGGCTACCTCGGCGTCGACATCTTCTTCGTCATCTCCGGTTACCTGATCACCGGATTGATCCAGCGTGCGCTGCAGCGCGGCGACTTCTCCTTCCGCGCGTTCTACGGGCGCCGCGCGCGACGGCTGCTGCCGGCCGCGTACGTGGTGCTCGGCGCGACCCTGCTGGCGGCGCCGTGGGCGCTCAACCGCAGCGAGCAGATCGACTTCGTCGGCCAGTTGCTCGGCGCGCTGGGCTTCGCCAACAACCTCGTGCTGTGGCGGCAGACGGGCTACTTCCAAGGCGCGTCCGACCTCAAGCCGCTGCTGCATTTCTGGTCGCTCGCACTCGAGGAACAGTACTACCTCGTGCTGCCGGCGCTGCTGGTCTTCAGCCCGGCGCGCCTGCGGAGCGGCGTCGCGATCCTCGTCACGGCGGCCAGCCTCGGCCTGCTGCTCTGGTGGCAGCCGATAGACGCCAGCGGCGCCTTCTACCTGCTGCCGACCCGGGCGTGGGAGCTGGGGCTGGGATCGATCGGCGCGCTGATGAGCGGCTCGCTGGCGGAGTCGGCCACGGGATCCGCGCGGCGCGCGCTGCGATGGCTCGCATGGCCGGCAGGGGGGCTGCTCCTCGCCGTGCCGATCGTGCCGCAGTGGTTCGGCACCGCGCATCCCGGACCGGCGGCGGGGGTCGTCGGACTCGCGACGCTGGTCCTGCTCTTGCGCGAGCCCGCCCGCC
Organism: uncultured Roseateles sp.; assembly: GCA_946886855.1. The sequence goes on from CAMPJJ010000022.1 coordinate 45,474, forward strand.
TGCCGCGCGCCGCTGCGCCGCTGGTCCGCATCGGCGACTGGTCCTATGCGCTGTACCTCGTCCACTGGCCGCTGATCGCGATCCTGCACAACGCCTGGGTTGGACTGAAGGCCGATCCGCACGCGCTGATGGTCTGGCGCCTCGGCGCGGTGCTGCTCGCATTTCCGCTGGCCTGGGCCTTGCATCGCGCCGTTGAGCGGCCGGCCAAGGCGCTGCTCACGGGCCGACGCGGCGCGCTGATCCTGGGAACCGGCACGGTGCTGCTCGCGGTCGGCGGCATTGCCTTGGCGTTGCACAAGCCCGCGCCGGGTTCGATCGACTTCGTTGAACTGCGCAAGGCCAACTACGGTCTGTCGGCCAACTGCGATGCCGAAACCCCGTTCGACGGCAGCGAGGAGTGCCGCACGCGGCGCGGCGCGAGGTGGCTGGTATGGGGCGACTCCTACGCGATGCACCTGGTGCCGGGACTGGTCCGCGTGGCCAGCGACCAGGGGTTGGTGCAGGCGACGAAGTCCTCGTGCGGACCGTTCCCCGGCCTGACGCCGGTGCGGCCGGAGATCGGGCGCGGCAACAGCTTCGCGTCGCCATGGATCGAACAGTGCCAGGCCTTCAACGCTTCGGTGCTGACCTGGTTGGAGCGGCATCCCGAGATCGACACCGTGGTCCTGTCGAGCCTGCTGACGCAGTACCTGGATGATGCGAAGTACGAGCTCCAGCGCACGCGAGGCGGGGAACGCCTGCGCGGTGAGCCGGCGATGCGCGCCGCGCTGCTCGACGACATGGGCGAGACCGTGAAGCGGCTGCGTGCGATGGGCAAGCGGGTGATGGTGGTGGCGCCGCCGCCGTCGGCGCCCTTCGACATCGCGGGTTGCCTGGAGCGACGCCAGGCGCGTCGCTGGACGATCGGCGCGACGCCGGGTTGCGTGATCGACGAAGCGGACGATCGACGCCGCCGCGCCGCCGAACACCGTTTCATCATGGACCTGGCGAAGTCGGATGCGCACCTGCCCGTGCTGCGTTTCGAGCCCTTGCTGTGCGACGGCAGGACGTGCCAGGTCGAGCGCGACGGCGTGCCGCTCTACCGCGACCAGGGCCACCTGAGCCGCGAGGGCTCGCGGCTGTTGATGCCGGCCGTCATGTCCGAGTCACTCGGCGAGCGGCAGATCGCCCTCGCCCGCAGTCCTCGATAGCAGAACCGTCGAAGGACGGGGGGTGTTCGGGGACGGCATGTCGTGGGGTTTCGGCGCTTGCCGCCGGGGCCCCATGACATGGCGGCCAACGCCCGGGCCGATGCAGGCAGGTGGCCTTCAACCCACCAACAACCCGTGTTCAGCGCGCGCCAGCGCCTCGGGCGTCCCGGACACGACGAGCGTGTCGCCCCCCTGAAGCACCAGATCGTCGCTGGCGTCCTTCACCGCCCCGTTGGGCCGGCGCACCGACACCACGCTGACGCCCCAGGCCAGCAATCCGATCTCCCCGAGCGTGCGCCCTTCCAGGATGCTGGCCATTGGCAGACTGATGGACTGAAGCCGAGCCTGATCGCGCTCTTCCGAGGTGTCGTCGTCCGCGCCATGGAAGTAGCCGCGCAGCAGCCCATAACGACGATCCCGCGCATCCCGTGCGATGCGCAGCACCCGGCGCATCGGCACGCCGACGAGCGCGAGCGCGTGGCTCGCGAGCATCAGCGAGCCCTCGATCGCTTCCGGCACCACCTCGGTCGCGCCGGCGGCGCGCAGCTTCTCGAGGTCGGTATCGTCGATCGTGCGGACCACCACCGGCACATGCGGCGCGTGCCCGCGGACCTCGTGCAGCACCTTCAGCGCCGACGCCGTGTCGTGGTACGAGATGACCACCGCGCTCGCCCGCGTCAGGCCGGCGGCGATCAGGCTGGGCAGCCGCGCCGCGTCGCCGAACACGACGCTCTTGCCCGCCGCGGCGGCCTGCCGCACGCGATCGGGATCCAGGTCCAGCGCCATGTAGGGGATGTGCTCGGTCTCCAGCAGCGTCGCCAGGTTCTGGCCGCTGCGTCCGTAGCCGCAGATGATCACGTGGGCGTCGGTCTTGATCGACTTCTTGGCGATCGTCGTCAGCTGCACCGACTGCAGCAGCCAGTCGCTGGCCGACAGCTTCATGACGATGCGGTTGCTGTGCTCGATGATCAGCGGCGTCAGCAGCATCGACAGCACCATGGCCGCCAGCACCGGGCTGACCCACTGCGCCGCGATCAGGTTCTGCTGGGCGCCCAGGGTCAGCAGCACGAAGCCGAATTCCCCCGCCTGCGCCAGATAGAGGCCGGTGCGCAGCGCGACGCCGGTCGGCGCGCGGAACAGCTTGGCCAGCCCCGCCACGAGCACGAACTTCGCCAGCGTCGGCACCAGCGTCAGGATGATCACCAGCGGCCATTGGAAGACCAGCGTCTGCCAGTCCAGCCGCATGCCGATGGTGATGAAGAACAGCCCCAGCAGCACGTCGTGGAAGGGCCGGATGTCCAGTTCCACCTGGTGCTTGTATTCCGTCTCCGCGATCAGCATGCCGGCCACGAACGCGCCCAGCGCCAGCGACAGCCCCGCGTGCTCGGTCAGCCAGGCCAGGCCCAGCGTGACCAGCAGCAGGTTCAGCATGAAGAGTTCCTGGCTCTTGCGCCGCGCCACCAGCGTCAGCCAGCGCCGCATCACGTGCTGGCCGCCGGTCAGCAGCAGCACCAGCAGCGCGACCGCTTTCAGCGCGGCCCAGCCGAGCGATTCGATCATCTCGGCGCCGCTCCCGCCCAGCGCCGGGATCAGGACCAGCAGCGGCACGACGGCCAGATCCTGGAACAGCAGCACGCCGATCACGCGCCGGCCGTGTTCGCTTTCCATCTCGAGCCGTTCGGACATCAGCTTCACGACGATGGCCGTCGAGCTCATCGCCATCGCCGCCCCGAGCGCCAACGAGCCCTGCCACCCCAGATCCCAGGCCCAGCCCAGCATCCCGAACAGCCAGCGCAGGAAGAGGTTGCCGGCCATCGTCCCGCCGATGGTCACGACCACCTGCAGCAGCCCGAGCCCGAACACCATCGACCGCATGCTGTGCAGCTTGGGGAGGTTGAACTCCAGGCCGATCACGAACATCAGGAACACCACGCCGAACTCGGCCAAGTGCTGCACGCCGGGCACGTCGCTGGCGAGCGCCAGCGCGTTCGGACCGATCACCACGCCCACCACCAGATAGCCCAGGATCGGGGGCAGCTTCAGCGAACGGCACACCACCACGCCCAGCACGGCGGCGATCAGATAGATGAGGGTCAGGTCCAGCGCGGTGAGCATGGCGGCGATGGTACTGGGCCGCATCCCCGGGCAGCCCCGGATGGGACAAGTCGGCGCGTCGTCGGCGTCAGCGGCCCGGCGTCCGTCGCATTCCATACACACCCCCGGCGTGCGCGGCGCGGGATGCGCCCCGTCCGACGGGGCTTGGCTTTGGTCACTTCCCAGGCGCAAACTAGCTGCCTTATGCATCGGGCGCATGCCCGCATGTGCACTCGGCTTTGCCGCACGTGGCGGACGGGCAGGGCTTCGGGGTACCGTTCGCGCCACCGAAAAGTTACGGAGCATTTCATGCCCAACCTGTCTTTCGTTTCCCCCACGCGCAACAGTCCCTGGGGCACCTACCTGTCCCAGATCGACGCCGTCGAGCCCTACCTGGGCAAGCTGGCCCGCTGGGTGGAAACGCTGCGCCGCCCCAAGCGCGCGCTGATCGTGGACATCCCCATCGAACTCGACAACGGCACCATCGCCCACTTCGAGGGCTATCGCGTCCAGCACAGCCTGACCCGCGGTCCCGGCAAGGGCGGCGTGCGTTACCACCCGGACGTCACGCTGGAAGAAGTGATGGCGCTCTCCGCCTGGATGACGGTCAAGAACGCCGCGGTGAACCTGCCGTACGGCGGCGCGAAGGGCGGCATCCGCCTGGACCCGAAGACGCTGTCGATGAAGGAGCTGGAGAAGGTCACCCGCCGCTACACCAGCGAGATCGGCATGATCATCGGCCCGACCCAGGACATCCCCGCGCCTGACGTGAACACCAACGGCCAGATCATGGCCTGGATGATGGACACGTACTCGATGAACGTCGGCGCGACCGCCACCGGCGTCGTCACCGGCAAGCCGATCGCGCTGGGCGGTTCGCTCGGCCGCGTGGCCGCCACCGGCCGCGGCGTGTTCGTCGTCGGCCGCGAAGCGATGCGCCGCCTGAACGTGAACCTGGAAGGCGCGCGCGTCGCCGTGCAGGGCTTCGGCAACGTGGGTTCCGTGGCCGCCAAGATGTTCGCCGCCAACGGCGCGATCGTCGTCGCGGTGCAGGACCACACCGGCACCATCCTGAACGAGAACGGCCTGGACATGACCGACCTGCTGGACCACGTGGCCCGCACGGGCGGCGTGGGCGGCTTCAAGGGCGCCGACCGCATCGACAACGAGAACTTCTGGGACGTGAAGTCGGACATCCTGATCCCGGCCGCCCTGGAAGGCCAGATCACCGGCGAACGCGCCAAGCGCGTGCAGACCCGCGTCGTGATCGAAGGCGCGAACGGCCCGACCACCCCGGACGGCGATGCCGTGCTGGCGGACCGCGGCATCATCGTCGTCCCCGACGTGATCGCCAATGCCGGCGGCGTGACCGTGTCCTACTTCGAATGGGTGCAGGACTTCTCGTCGTTCTTCTGGACCGAAGACGAGATCAACGTCCGCCTGGACAAGATCCTCGTCGGCGCGTTCAAGGGCATCTGGGACACGGCCGAACAGCACAAGATCCCGCTGCGCACCGCCGCGTTCACGGTGGCCTGCACGCGGGTGCTGGAAGCGCGCGAAGAGCGCGGCCTGTACCCCTGAACCGGGTTTCCCTCCACCGCGGGTTTCTCGCGGTTACCGCATCAACGGGCGCCTCGGCGCCCGTTTTTCATGCGAGGGTCAGTGGGTGATCTTCGTGCCCAGCACCTGCAGGAACTGCGCGATCCAGGCGGGATGCGCGGGCCAGGCCGGTGCCGTGACGAGCTTGCCGTCGGTGACCGCCTGATCGACCGGGATGTCGGCGTAGCTGGCACCGGCCAGCTCGACTTCCGCTGCGCAGGCGGGGTACGCCGAGACCCGCTTGCCGCGGATGATGCCCGCCGCAGCCAGCAGCTGCGCACCGTGGCAGATCGCGGCGATCGGCTTGTCGGCCTGCGAGAAATGCTGCACCAATGGCAGCACGCCCGGCATGGTGCGCAGGTACTCCGGCGCCCGGCCGCCCGGGATCACGAGCGCGTCGTAGTCCTGCGGCTGGATGTCATCGAAACCGGCGTTCAAGGTGAAGCGGTGACCCGGCTTCTCGGAATAGGTCTGCGCGCCTTCGAAGTCGTGGATCGCCGTCAGGACGAAGTCTCCGGCCTTCTTGCCGGGGCAGATCGCATGGACCTGGTGTCCTACCGCCTGCAGCGCCTGGAACGGCACCATCAGCTCGTAGTCCTCGACGTAATCGCCGGCCAGCAGCAGCAGCTTCTTGCCCATCGCATCTCTCCAGAATCGGTTGCGGGAGCGCCGATTCTGGGAGGCCGCGATGCTCAGGTCGATGAATCCGTCATGTACCCGCGTCGGCGTCGCGGGCTCGCAGCCACGGCGCCGCGACGACGGCCAGCGTCCAGCAGATCCAGGCGGTCCACATCGTGTGGCTCGGGTAGTGCGCGCCGCGCGCCATCTGCGCGAAGCCGTAGGCCACGCCCATCGTCAGCACCGCGCCCAGCGCGAACCGCGCCTGCCGCGGATAGGCGCGCCGCAGCATGAAGAAGAGGCTGAAGAAGGCGAAGGCGGAACTCGCATGTCCCGAGGGGAAGCAATGGCCCGGCCCGCCGTCGCGCAGGCCGAAGCGCCAGTGCGACACGTAGTGCGCGACGCCGCCGAACTCGGCCAGGTCCCAGGGGCAGCTCGTCGTGCTGCCCTGCTTCATCAGCGGGATCAGGATCAGGCTGACCGCCGTCAGCGCCGCGGCGCCCCAGCGTTCGCGCCGCGTGAGTCCGGGCCACAGCGGTCGTACGGCGTTGATCAACAGCATCACGACCAGGCCCGTGGCCATCCAGCGGCCGCCCTGGTGCAGGAGGCCCGAGGTCATCCAGTGGTCGCGCAGCGCGAAGCCGTGCGCGTCGGCGAAGAGCCTCACGACGGCGAGGTCCCACCCGGCCAGGTCCCAGAGCATGAGCGCCGCCAGGCTCGCCAGCGCGACGAGCCAGCCGCGCCGCAGCGTCGGGAGCGACATCGCCCCGACGGGCGACAGGACCGGCGTCGCGGTCGAACCGGCGCCGAGCTGAAGGGAGGACAGAGGATGCGGCTTCACGGGGCGCAGTGGGCGCCGCGGCGCTGAAGTCGCCCTGAAGCCAAGCTGAAGGCCGGCTGAAGACGCGTGTCGCTTCGCACATCGGCGGCGGTGCTCGCGCGACCTGTCGACGGCTGCTATCTTCCCGGTTCGACGATCCGGCCCGAAGGCCCCTGCCATGCGACTGCTGCTGCTCGAAGACGACGAACTCCTCGGCGAGGCCCTGCGCGACTTCCTCCGTGCCGAAGGCCATGCGGTGACCTGGGCCCGCCGGCTGTCCGAGGTGCTGCCGCGGCAGCACGAGGAATTCGAGGCGCTGCTGGTCGACTGGCAGCTGCCGGACGGCTCCGGCCTGGACTGGCTGCGCGGGCTGCGCCAGCGCGGCGTGTCGACGCCGGCGCTGATGTTGACCGCGCGCGACCTGCTGGCCGACCGCCTCCAGGGCCTGGACAGCGGCGCCGACGACTACCTCGTCAAGCCCTTCGCTCCGGAGGAGCTCGCCGCCCGGCTGCGCGCGGTCAGCCGCCGCCACGTGGGCGCGAGCAGTTCGCAGCGGCGCTACGGCGACGTGGTGCTGGACCTGGCCGCCAAGCGCGCGGCGCGCGACGGCCACGCCGTCGAGCTGACCGCCCGGGAATGGGCCGTGCTGGAGGCGCTCGCGCAGCGCGGCGGGCGCCTGTATCCGAAGCGCGAGCTCGAGCTGCAGGTGCTCGGCGACGACGCCGAGGTGTTGAGCAACGCGCTGGAGGTCCACGTGTCCAGCTTGCGGCGCAAGCTCGGTCGCGAGTTGATCGAGACCGTCCGCGGCCTGGGCTACCGGCTCGGGCCGGAGGCCGCGTGAACGTGCAGGGAAACGGGGAGGGACACGTGGAGGTAAACGCGCCCACGGGCCCGCGCCGCCCCTCGATCGCCGGCCGCCTGGCGCGCCAGCTGCTGCTGATTTCCGCCTGCTGGGCCCTGCTGGCCGGTGTCAGCGTCTGGCTGGTCGTGCAGGAGGAGGTGGACGAGCTGCTCGACGAGACGCTGCAGGCGTCCTCGCAGGTGCTGGGACAGCTGCTGCGCCAGAGCAGCGCGATGCCGGCCGAGATCGCGGACAACGACGACCTCAGCACCCACTTCGCGTGGCAACTGGTCGGCGCGGACGGCGCGCTGTTGCACCGCTCGCCGCTGGCGCCGGTGAACGCCTGGAAACTCCCGCCCGGTTTCAGCGACTGGCAGGACGACGGCACCGACGGCGACGACTGGCGCGTCCACGTGCGCCCGCTGCCCACGGTGGCCGGACCGGGCTGGCTGATGGTGGCGCAGACCAGCGCCGAGCGCAAAGAGGTGCGCAGCCGCGTCGGGCTCGCCAGCGCGTTCTCCGCGCTGCTCGTCGGCGGGCTCTGCATGATGTGGATGAACCGGCGCGCCCGGGCCGAACTGGCCCCGCTGGCCGAGCTGTCCAGCGCGCTCGCCGGCTACGACCCGCTCGACACCCGGCAGCTGCTGCCCGAGCAGCACCGTCAGGAACTTGCGGGGATCCGCGCCGCGGTGCTGGACCTCGGGCAACGCCTGGCACAGCGCGTGGCCAACGAGCGCGCCTTCAGCGCCCATGCGGCGCATGCACTGCGCACGCCGCTCGCGGGCATGGATGCGCAGCTCGCGATGGCGCTGCGCGAGGCGCCGCCCGAATCGCGCGCCCGGCTGCAGCGCACCCGCGAGGCGGCCGACCGCCTGCGCCGGGTCGTGACCGCGTTGCTGACCCTGTTCCGCACCGGCATGAGCCTGCGCTGGCAGCGCCTGGACCTGAACGAACTGCTGTCGCTGCTGCCGCTGCCGGACGGTCTGGCACTGGACCTGCCGGGCGACGACACCGGCATCGACGCCGATCCCGATCTGCTGGCCGCCGCGTTGATCAACCTGATCGACAACGCGTGGCGGCACGGCGCCTCGCAGGTCCAGCTGCGCCTGCATCGGCAGCCCGACGGCGGCCTGCTGCTGGCGCTCACCGACAACGGCGAGGGCACGGCCGACTGGCAGCGCGTGGACCTCAACGACGCGCTGGAGCGCCAGCAGTACGAAGGCCGCATGGGCCTGGGATTGATGATGGCCGACCTGGTGGCGCGCGCCCATGGCGGCGACCTGCGCCTGCCCCCCGTGGACGGGGGTTTCGGCGTGGCGATGCGGCTGGGGCCGGCGCCGGACTGAAGCGACCCCGGCGGCTACACTTTCGCCCTTATGACGACCCATGCCGCCCTCACCCATTCCCGCGCGCTCGACGTGGCCCGCGCGGCCTTGAAAGTCGAGGCCGACGCGCTGCTGGCGCTCGGTCCGCGCCTGGGCGATTCGTTCGAGCAGGTGGTGCGGGCGATCCTCGACAGCGCCGGTCGCGTCGTCGTGATGGGCATGGGCAAGAGCGGCCACGTCGGCCGCAAGATCGCCGCCACGCTGGCGTCCACCGGCACGCCCGCGTTCTTCGTCCATCCGGGCGAAGCCAGCCACGGCGACCTCGGCATGGTCACGCCCGGCGACATCGTGCTGGCGCTGTCCAATTCCGGCGAGAGCGACGAGCTCAACGCCATCATCCCGGTGCTCAAGCGCCTGGGCGTCACGCTGATCGGCATGACGGGCGGCCTGTCGTCGTCGCTGGCCAAGCATTCGAACTTCGTGCTGGATTCGCGCGTCGAGCAGGAAGCCTGCCCGCTGAACCTGGCGCCGACCGCCAGCACCACCGCGCAGATCGCCCTGGGCGACGCGCTGGCCGTGGCGCTGCTCGACGCCCGCGGCTTCCGCGCCGAGGACTTCGCCCGCTCGCATCCGGGCGGCTCGCTCGGCCGCCGCCTGCTGACGCACGTGCGCGACCTGATGCGCAGCGGCGACTCGCTGCCGCGCGTCACCGCCGAGCTGCCGCTGCTGGAGATGATGCGGGTGATGTCCGACAAGGGCCTGGGCTGCGCCGTGCTGGCCGATGCCGACGGCAAGGTCGGCGGCATCTTCACCGACGGCGACCTGCGCCGCCTGATCGAACGCGGCACCGACCTGCGCGGCCTGACCGCCGGACAGGTGATGCATCCGAATCCGCGCACGGTCGCCGCCGACGCGCTGGCCGTCGTCGCGGCCGACCTGATGGAGCAGGCGCGGATCACGCTGGTCCTGGCGGTCGACGACGAGCAGCGGCTGGTCGGCGCGATCAGCATCAACGACCTGATGCGCGCGAAGGTGATCTGATGAGCGGCACGCCTTCCTACACCCCGGGCAACCCGGCGGCGGCGATGCCGGCGGTGGTGCGTGAACTCCAGCCCGCGCTGTCCTTCCCGCCCGAGCTGCTGCTGAAGGCGCAGGGGCCGGCGCTCGGCCTCAAGGCCGCGATCTTCGACGTCGACGGCGTGCTGACCGACGGCCGCATCTACCTGAGCGAAGCGGGCGAGACGATCAAGGCGTTCGCGACGCTGGACGGTCACGGCATGAAGCTGCTGGCGCAGGGCGGCATCGTGCCGATCGTGATCACCGGACGGGACTCGCCGGCGGTGCGTCGCCGTGTCGCCGACCTGGGCCTGCCGCACGCCGTCTACGGCGCGAAGAACAAGCTGGCCGCGGCGCAGCCGCTGCTCGATCAGCTGGGCCTGCACTGGGACGAGGTCGCCGCGATCGGCGACGACTGGCCCGACCTGCCGCTGATGGTGCGCGCGGGCTTCGCGTGCGCACCGGCCCAGGCCCATGCCGAGGTCAGGGCGGTCGCGCACCATGTCACCGCCGCCGCCGGCGGTCACGGCGCCGCGCGCGAGTTCTGCGACCTGCTGCTGATGGCGGCCGGCCAGTACGCGCGGCTGCTGCACGGGCACCTCGAGACGCTGGACGGGAGCGGTCACTGATGGCGGCGCTGGTTCCGCCGCCGACCGCGCCGCGCCGCCGCGCCCAGCCCTTGCTGGGACGCCTGCAGTCGATGCTGGCCAACTATGTGCCGCTGCTGCTGATGGCGATGCTGGCCGGTTTCACCTGGTGGCTCATCAAGAACACGCCGCAGCTCGAGGCCCCGCGCGAGAAGACCGCGCCCAAGCATGAGCCGGACTACCGGATGAACGGCTTCGAGGTGCAACGCTTCAGCAGCGACGGCCGCCTCACCGGCCGGATCATCGGCACCGAGATGCGCCACTACCCGGACAACGACACGCTGGAGATCGACAGCCCGCAGCTGCGGGCCTACGGCAAGCTGGACGAACTGCTGGTCGCGGACGCGCAGCGCGGCGTGTCCAACGGCGACGGCAGCGAGGTGCAGCTGCTCGGCGACGTGAAGGTCAAGCGCTACCCCAATGGCGATACGGCGCAGCCGCCCGATCTGGAGCTCTACGGCGAGTTCCTGCACGCCTTCGTGCCGCAGCAGCAGATCCGTTCCCACCTGCCGGCGCGGGTGGTCGGCATGGGCGGCGAGATGCAGGTGAAGAGCTTCGTGTACGACCAGTTGACCGGGCGTCTGACCTTCAGCGGCGGCGGTCGCGCGACCTTTGCCGCGAAGCCCGGCGTGCGTCCGTCGCTGAAGCCTGCCAAGACCGGCGCACAGGCCGGCGCACAGTCGGGCGCACAGGCGGCCGCCAAGCCGGCAACTGCCGCCTCCGCCTCCGCCGCCACCGCAGCCGCAGCCGCAGCCGCTCGCAAGCCATGACCCGACTTGTCTACATCACCGGTGCCTCCAGCGGCATCGGTCAGGCGCTCGCGCTGCAGTACTACCGCGAAGGCTGGAACCTGGCGCTCGTCGCGCGCCGTGTCGAGGCGTTGAGCGCCTGGGCCGAACAGCAACAGCTGACCCCGTCGCGCTGGCGCGTATACCGGGCCGACGTCAGCGACGTCGAGGCCATCGCGGCGACAGGCCGCCGCTGCATTGCGGAACAGGGCCTGCCGGATGTCGTCATCGCCAACGCCGGCATCAGCATCGGCATGGACACGGCGATCTACGAGGACCTCGCGGTGATGCAGCGCCTCTACGCCACCAACAACATCGGCCTGGCCGCGACCTTCCACCCCTTCATCAGCGCGATGCGCGCGCGCCGCAGCGGCACGCTGGTGGGCATCGCCAGCGTTGCCGGTATCCGCGGCCTGCCGGGACATGGCGCTTACTGTTCCAGCAAGGCCGCCGTGTTCAGTTATTGCGAGAGCCTGCGCGGGGAATGTCGGCCCGATGGCGTGAAGGTCGTGACGATCGCGCCGGGGTATGTCGATACCCCGCTGACGCGCGAGAACCGCTATGGGATGCCCTTCCTGATGCAGCCGGAGGACTTTGCGCGCAAGGCCTACGGCGCGATCGAGTCGGGCGCGCGGGTGCGGTTCATCCCGTGGCAGATGGGCGTCGTTGCGCGCGTCATGCGGCTGCTGCCGGGCGCGGTCTTCGACCGGCTGCTGGCGGGGCGACCGCGTAAGCATCGGCAAGGCGAGACCTGATCCCGCCGCTTCACTGCCACGGTCGCTGGCCAGGATGTTGATCACCCAAAGAAAAAGGCGCTCCGAGGAGCGCCTTTCTCATTGCGAGGCGGGATGAACCCGCCTGCCGTGCGTGGCTCAGTAGCCGCCGCGACCGCCGCCGTAGCTGCCGCCGCCGCCACCACCGTAGCCGCCACCGCCGCCGCCGCCGTAACCGCCGCCGCCGCTACGGCCACCGCCGTAACCGCCGCCGCCGCCACTGCGACCGCCGCCGCCGCCACCACCGTAGCCGCCGCCACCGCCGTAGCCGCCGCCACCGCTGCGGCCACCGCCGCCGCCGAAGCCACCACCACCGCTGCGGCCACCGCCGCCGCCGAAGCCGCCACCGCCGCCCGGACGGTCTTCACGCGGACGAGCCACGTTGACGACGATCGCGCGGCCGTCGAGGGCCTGACCGTTCATGCCGTTGATGGCAGCCTGCGCTTCATCGTCCGTCGACATTTCCACGAAGCCGAAGCCCTTGGAACGTCCGGTCTCACGATCCATCATGACCTTGGCGGAAATGACGGTGCCGAATGGCGCGAATGCCTCCTGGAGCGACTCGTCTCGCACGCTGTAAGCGAGGTTGCCCACGTATAGCTTGTTTCCCATGGGGGAAGCCCTTTCAAAACCAAATAACCCAATGTGCTGCTTCAACCCATCGTGAACCACTCATACGAAGGCGCTGCATTCAGGCGATCCGATTATGTGTGACAGGATTGGCGGTTCGCAACGCGTCAAGCTGGTTGTTGTTTTTCAGCTTATGCGCACAAACCCCGAGCAGTGTCGGAAGCGCTCAACAATCCCCGCCTCCGGCCTCTTGGTGGGGCAAATCAGACTCCTGAGTCCCTCCGTTTGCGCCTAGTGTTTTCCACTATGCGGATGCCAACCTGCTGAAATCGCACAACGTGTCGTCCATCGCCCCCCCGCTCCCCCTTCCGGACGAGGTCCCTGCTGCACCGCGGCTGCGCATCGTCTCGCTCGTCCCCTCGGTGACGGAACTGCTGTTCGCACTCGGATTGGGCCCGTGGATCGTCGGCCGCACCGGTTTTTGCATTCACCCCGCGCCGGCGGTGTCAGCAATATCAAAGATCGGTGGGACGAAGGACGTCAACCTCCCCAAGCTGCGCGCGCTGGCCCCCAGCCATGTGGTGGTCAATGTGGACGAGAACCGCCGGGAGACGGTGGAGGCTCTGCGCGCGTTCATCCCCCATTTGGTGGTGACGCATCCCTGTGGGCCGGAGGACAACCTCAGCCTGATCGCTCAGATGGTCGAGATGGTGGAGGTTTTTGCTGCCGAACTGGGGGTCAGGTCTGAACTCGACGGCAGAAAAGTGGCGCCGGTGGACGAAATTTCCTCCCTCGTGGGGGCGCTGCCCGATGTCCCCGATCTTCGTGACCGGGCTGCGCGCCTTGCCGCCGGCTTGCGGGAGGAGTTGGCCGCCTGCCGGTCGTTCCTCGCCGGGCGCCCGCGCGGGCACACCGGCCGCCGCGTGCTGTACCTGATCTGGCGCGCCCCCTGGATGACGGTGGCGCGGGATACCTACATCGCGCGCATGCTCGGCGAGGTGGGTTGGCACACCTGGCCGCCGGTCGACGGCGGTCCGCACGGCGCGGCGCGTTACCCGGTCGTGACCGGCGAGGAAACCTGGCTGGCGGAGATCGACGAGCTGCTCCTCAGCTCGGAGCCTTACCGCTTCGGCGAGGCACATCTGGCCGAAGCCCAGGCGCTCTGCCCGAACGCCCGGGTGCGGCTGGTCGACGGCGAACTGGTCAGCTGGTACGGCCCGCGCGCGGCCGAAGGCTTGCGTTACCTCCGCGGGCTGGCCGAAGGGACACCCGGCGCAACTCCGCGATGATCGCGGACATGAGCACGTCTTCCGCCGCCACGTCGCCCACGTTTCCCATGTCCTCTTCGCCATCGCCTGCACCGTTTGCTGGTCAGGTCCTCCTGCTGGAGGACGACCCCGCGATCGCCCAGACCGTCTGCTTCGTGCTGGAGCGGGAGGGCTACCGGGTCCGCGCCTGCGGCTGGCTGCACGAGGCGCGCAGCGCACTGGCCGTGAACGCGCCGGATCTGGCGATCCTCGACGTCGGCCTGCCGGACGGCAACGGCCTGGACCTGTGCCGCGAATTGCGCCAGGGTCCGCTGGCGCGCCTGCCGGTGCTGGTGCTCAGCGCCCGCAGCGAGGAGGGCGACAAGGTGCTGGGCCTGGAGCTGGGCGCCGACGACTACCTCGCCAAGCCCTTCAGCAACCGGGAACTGGTGGCGCGGGTGCGGGCGCTGCTGCGCCGCGCCCAGGCGCCGGCTGAGCCGGCGGCGCCGGCTGTCGCGGGCTTCGTCGTCGAGGCCGAGGGCTCCCGCGTGCGCTTCCATGGCGAACTGCTGCCGCTCACGCGCCGCGAGCTCGGCCTGATGCTGCGGCTGCTGAAGGCGCCCGGACGCATCCACAGCCGGGACAGCCTGCTCGACGCCGTCTGGGGCATGGACGCCGACAGCGGCGACCGCACCGTGGACACCCACATCAAGACCCTGCGCGCCAAGCTGCGCCAGGTGCGGCCCGACCTCGACCCGATCCGCACGCACCGCGGCATGGGCTACTCGCTGGAGTGACGGCGGATGCGCCTCGGTCTGCGACTGTTCCTCGGCTTCTTCCTGGTGGCGGGGCTGAGCGCCTTCATCCTGCTGCGCGTCGTGCTGGGCGAGTTCAAGCCCAGCGTGCGCGAGGTGATGGAGGACATGATGGTCGACACCGCCAACCTGGTGGCCGCGCTGGCGCGCGACGAGCTTGCCGCGATGCCGCCGGGCGGCACCCTCGCCGGCACGCGCTTCGCGCAACGGGTGCACGAGTATGCGGAGCGTCCCGTCGATGCGCTCATCCTCACGACCCGCAAACGCACGCTGGATTTCCGGATCTACGTGACGGACGCGACCGGACGCGTGGTGCTCGACACCAGCCCGGTCCCGGCAGTGGGCGAGGACTATTCGGCCTGGAACGACGTGGCCCGCACGCTGCGGGGCGAGTACGGCGCGCGCTCGACACCCGAGCGGCTGAGGCCTTATGGCCATGCCGCCGACCTGGGCAACGGCAAGGACGCGCAGGGCAGCCCGGTCATGCACGTCGCGGCGCCGGTGCTCGTGGACGGACGCACGATCGGCGTCGTCACGGTCGCCAAGCCGGCGGCCGCCGTGCAGCAGATCATCTACCGGGCCGAGCGGCGCATCTGGATCGCGGGCCTCGGCCTGCTGGCCGTCTCACTGGCCGTCGGGGTGGCCGTGACCGCGTGGATGATCCTCACCGTGCGGCGGCTGCGGCGTTACGCGCAGGAGGTCCAGCTCGGGCAGCGCCAGCCGCCGCCCAAGGTGCCCGGCGAACTCGGCGATCTGGCCCAGGCCATGGACGCGATGCGCGAGCGCCTGGACGGGCGGGAGCACCTGGAGCACATGGCACGCGCGCTGACGCATGAGCTGAAAAGCCCGCTGGCGGCGCTGCGCGGCGCCGGCGAACTGCTGCAGGACGACCTGCCCGCCGCCGACCGGCAGCGCTTTGCCGCGCAGGTGGTCGCGCAGAGCGAGCGCATGACGGAGCTGGTCGAACGCCTGCTGGCCTTGTCCACGCTGGAACTGCGGCGCGGGCCGGAGCGTCCCCGTCCGGTGGCGCTGGTCGGCGCGGTCGACGAGGCGCTGGCCCAGTTGGGCGACAGGATCGGGCAGCAGGGGCTGGCGGTGCGCTGGCTGCGCCGCGACGCGGTGGCGCTGCTGGCCGACGCCGAGATGCTGGCGCTGGCCATCAGCAACCTGCTGACGAACGCGATCGACTTCGCGCCGGCGGGCTCCCAGCTGACGCTGCAGGTCGGCATCGAAGCCGCGAGCGATGCACACGGCGCGCACGCCTTCTTCGAACTGCGCGATCACGGCCCCGGCGTGCCGGCGGGCGCGTTCGCGCAACTGGGCGAGCGCTTCTTCTCGACCGCCCGGCCCGGCAGCCTGCGCAAGGGCTCCGGCCTGGGCCTGGCGATCGTGCGCCAGATCGCCGGCCTGCACCGCGGCGAGTTGCGTTTCGAACCGGCCGAGCCTGGCCTGCGGGTGCGGCTCGTCTTCCCGCTCTTCACCGCGACCTCACAAACTTCGTCCTGAGCTCACGACCGCTGCCGAGACTGCCGCCTTCCGTGGACTGCCGATGGGCAAGGAGAAGGAGATGCAGATGAAGGCGCTGTGGTGGAAGCTGGCGATCCTGGGCGGCGTGACGCTGATGCTGCTGTTTGTGCTGTTGCGGATCGGCTGGCTCGTGGACGAGCGCCAGGATCGCCAGCGCGCTGCCGAGGCCAGCGTTGCCGCAGCCCAGGCGGGGCCACAAGTCCTGCTGGGCCCGATGGTGCAACGCAGCTGCACGGAGGAGTGGGAGTCCGTCAGCGGCACTGGCAAGGAGCTGACGAAGACCCCGGAGCGGCGCGACTTCGTGCTCTCGGCGGTGCCGACCGAACTGAAGGTCGACGGTGCGCTGAACCAGGAGCAGCGCGAGCGCGGTCTGTTCAAGGTGAACGGCTACGCAGGTGAGGTGACGCTGCAGGCGCAATGGGCCTCGCTCGGCGCCCTGACGCCGGTGGCGGAACACAAGGGCCAGGTCAGCTGCGAGGACCCGCGGGTGATGTTCGCCGTCAGCGACGCCCGGGGGCTGCGCGCCGTGTCCGTCAAGCGCGGCGCCCAGGCCCTGCAGGTCCGGCCTGGCACCCGTCATGACAGCTATGCGCACGGCTTCCATGCGTCGCTTCCGGACCAGGCGGTGGATCAGCCGCTGACACTGTCGTTCGCGATCAACCTGGTGGGAATGACGGACTTCGGCATCGTGCCCGCCGCCTCGGTGACACAGGTCAAGCTGCGCTCGAACTGGCCGCATCCGAGCTTCGGCGGACGTTTCCTCCCGATGTCCAAGACCATCAGCGAGCGCGGCTTCGAGGCGCAGTGGCAGGTCACCGAGCTCGCCACGACGGCACCGCGTGACCTGCTGGCCGGGTTCTCGCTGCCCGGTGTCGAGCGCGACCCCGATGCCGGTCGCACCTATGCACCGAACCCGGTGCCCGGGCGCGAGCAAGCCTCGGGCATCGTGGCCGACACGCTGGCGTTCTCGATGATCGACCCGGTCAACCCCTACGTGATGAGCGACCGCGCCATCAAGTACGGCCTGATGTTCATCGTGCTCACCTTCGTCAGCGTCGGCCTGCTGGAACTGCTGTCCCGCCGCCGCGTCCATCCGGTGCAGTACCTGCTGGTGGGTCTGGCGATGACGCTGTTCTTCCTGCTGCTGCTGAGTCTGTCGGAACACCTGAGCTTCGCGCTGTCCTACGCGCTGGCGGCGGGCGCGGCGATCGGGCTGCTGACCTTCTACGGCGCGGCCATGCTCGGCACGGCGCTGCGCGGCCTGGGCTTCGGCGCGCTGGTGGCGGTGCTCTACGGCGCGCTGTTCATCCTGCTGAACCTGGAGAAGGCCTCGCTGGTGGTCGGCGCCTCGCTGCTCTTCGCGGTGCTGGCGACGGTGATGACGCTGACGCGACGCATCGACTGGTACGCGCTGAACGGGCGCACTGCGGAGCGCCCGGAAGAAGAGCCCATCCGCTCTTGGTGACAACGTGCTTGCCGGCCGCCCGTGCCTCGGTCAGCATGGGTCTTCACAGACCCATCACGACAAGAGAGACATGGGCGGAGACAACGCAAGCAAGGACCGCGAAGCGGCGCCCGAGACGGGCTCGGGCCGCTTCGACTTCATCATCGTGGGGGCCGGCACCGCCGGCTGCCTGCTGGCCAACCGCCTCAGCGCGGACACCGCCAAGCGCGTGCTGCTGCTGGAGGCCGGCGGCCGCGACGACTACCACTGGATCCACATCCCCGTCGGCTACCTGTACTGCATCGGCAATCCGCGCACGGACTGGCTGTTCAAGACGGAGCCCGACGCGGGCCTGAACGGGCGCAGCCTGCGTTATCCGCGCGGCAAGGTGCTGGGCGGCTGCTCGAGCATCAACGGCATGATCTACATGCGGGGCCAGACCCGCGACTACGACGGCTGGGCCGAGGCGGCCGGCGACGACGCGTGGCGCTGGGACGCGGTGCTGCCCTACTTCCGCGAGCATGAAGACCATTGGCGCCTGGACGAGGGCGCCGAACGCCCGCCCGGTTTCGACCCCGCGATGCATGGTCACGGCGGGGAGTGGCGCGTCGAGAGGCAGCGGCTGCGCTGGGCCGTGCTGGACGCGTTCGCGGCGGCGGCGCAGGAGGCCGGCATTCCCGCGACGCCCGACTTCAATCGCGGCAACAACGAGGGCGTGGGCTACTTCGAGGTCAACCAGCGCAACGGCTGGCGCTGGAACACGGCGAAGGCCTTCCTGCGCCCGGCCTGCTACCGGCGTCCCAACTTCGAGATGTGGACGGGCGCGCATGCGCAGCGGCTGCTGTTCGAGCAGGCCGACGGCGAGGTCCGGTGCGACGGCGTGCTCGTGCGCACGCCTCACGGGCTGGAGACGGTCCGCCTGAACCCCGGCGGCGAGGTGCTGCTCGCGGCCGGGGCGATCGGTTCGCCGCAGCTGCTCCAGCTGTCGGGCCTGGGACCGGCGCCGCTCCTGCGGCAGCACGGGATCGAAGTCGTGAAGGACCTGCCCGGCGTCGGCGCCAACCTGCAGGACCACCTGCAGATCCGCGCGGTCTTCCAGGTCGACGGCGTCAGCACGCTCAACACCTTGGCGTCGAGCTGGTTCGGCAAGGCGCGCATCGGACTCGAATACGCGCTGCGCCGCACCGGCCCGATGAGCATGGCGCCCTCGCAGCTCGGCGCATTCGCGAAGAGCGGACCGGACAAGGACTGGCCCGACCTGCAGTACCACGTGCAGCCCTTGTCGCTGGACGCGTTCGGTGAGCCGCTGCACGGGTTCAACGCGTTCACGGCCAGCGTCTGCAACCTGAATCCCACCAGCCGGGGGACGGTCGCGATCCGCAGTGCGGACGCGGCCGATGCGCCGCTGATCGCACCCAACTACCTCAGCACCGCCGAGGACCGCGAGATCGCCGCACGCAGCCTGCGGCTGACGCGACGCATCGTCGAGCAGCCGGCGCTGTCCCGCTACCGGCCGCGCGAGCACAAGCCCGGGGTGGAGTTCCAGACCGATGAGGAACTGGCCCGCCTGGCCGGCGACATCGCCACGACGATCTTCCATCCCGTGGGCACCTGTCGCATGGGTCGCGCCGACGACGAGACCGCCGTCGTCGACAGCCGCCTGCGCGTGCGGGGGGTCGAAGGCCTGCGCATCATCGACGCCAGCGTCATGCCGACGATCACCAGCGGGAACACGAACTCGCCCACGCTGATGATCGCGGAGCGCGCCGCCGCCTGGCTGCGCGCCGGGGAGTGATCGGCGCCGGTCAGGCGCTGAAGCGTTCCTCGATGTAGGCCAGCAGCGTCCGGATCGTCTGCGCCTCGCCGCCGACCGGACGACCCGGTCGCGCGATGTCGTTCCAGGCGAACAGGTCGATGTGCAGCCAGTCCTGCTCGGCCGGGACGAAGGCTTCCAGGAAAAGCGCCGCGTTGATCGCGCCGGCCAGCGCG
>CAMPJJ010000023.1 GCA_946886855.1 uncultured Roseateles sp.
GCGCAGTCCCTCAGCCCCAGCGGCCGCCGACAAAGGGGTTGGTGCGGCGTTCCTCGCCGAAGCTGCTCTCCGGGCCGTGACCGGGGACGAAGACGGTGTCGTCGCCCATCGGCCAGAGGCGCTCGTTGATGGCGCGGATCAGCGTGGCGTGATCGCCGCCGGGGAAATCGGTGCGGCCGATGCTGCCGGCGAAGAGCACGTCGCCGACGAAGCAGCGTTTCGCGCTCGCGGAGTGGAAGACGACGTGGCCGGGCGTGTGCCCGGGGCAATGGCGCACGGTCAGCGTCTCGTGGCCGATCTGCACGGTGTCGCCGTCCTCGAGCCAGCGCGTGGGTGTGAACATCTCGGCCGGCGGGAAGCCGAACATCGCGGACTGCTGCGGCAGGCCGTCGATCCAGAACTGGTCGCCCCGGTGGGGGCCGATGATCGGCAGGCCGCGCAGCCGCGCGAGTTCGCCGGTGCCGCCGGCATGGTCGATGTGGGCGTGGGTCAGCCAGATCGCCTTCAGCGTCAGGCCCAGGCGCTCGACCTCGGCCAGCAGGCGCGGGACCTCGCCGCTCGGGTCGACGATCGCGGCGTCCTGCGTGACGTCGCACCAGACGATGGAGCAGTTCTGGCGGAAGGGGGTGACGGGGACGGTGTGGTCGCGGAGGGGCATGGCGTCATTGTGAAGGTCGGAATCAGAGGGTCGAACGTTGGATCAAAGGGATGAGCTCCAGGCCGAACTCCTCGGCCAGCAGCGTCTGCATCCTTTCCAACAGCGGCGAGCGATATCCGTGCCTGCGGGTCATCCATGCAATCTTCCGTCGCAGGGCCGGAAGCGCGATCGGCAACGGCTTCAGCCCGATCGACGCCAGGGACTCGACCGACCAACTGCTGCTCAGTGTCAGCAGCGGGGTCCCGCACAGCAGCCGCATCGCGTTGAGGGTGGTCGCAGCCCCCTCCACCCTCACTCTCAAGGGGGGGAGGCCCGATTCTTGAACCACGCGCTCCAACTCGCGCCGCAGACGCGTGTCGGGCGGGGGCAGCAGCCAGGGCTGGGTCGCGATGTCCGCGACATCCAGCGAATCGCGCTTGTGCAGCGGATGCCCGGCATCGGCCATCACCCGCAGTTCGTCATCGCACAGCGGCCAGGCCTCCAACTGCGCGGGCATCGGCTGCGGCAGCGGGGCGACCACCGCATCCACCTCACCCGCGTCCAGGTCCGCCAGCAGGTAATGCATCAGCCGTTCGCTCAGATGGAGGCGTGCGGCGGGCCGCTCCAGCAATAGCCGGCGCACCACGCCCATGAGCCGCTCCACGTCCGTCGACGGGCTGTAGCCGATGCGCAGGATGCCCAGCTCGCCGGTTTTCATCTGATGCAGCTCGCTGAGCGTGTCGTCGTACTCGAGCTGGATGCGGCGCGCGCGGCGCAGGAACGCCAAGCCCGCCTCCGTCGGTATCACGCCCTTCGGGTGCCGCTCGAACAGCGGCAAGCCCGCCAGCGACTCCAAACGCGCCAGCGCGCGCGTCAGCGCCGATTGCGTCAGCCCCAGCGTCTCCGCCGCGCGTCCCACGTGCCGGTGCTCCGCCACGGCGACGAGGTAGTCGATGTCGTTCAGGTTCATGCACGCTCCTCAGTCGACGGCTCAGCCTCCTGCTCAGCCCCCTGCCCGCAGGCGGCACCGAACACGATGACATATTCTCATTGAAATGTGCCAGACGGTGTATTGTGGGAATGTTGAAGCCGCTCCAGACTGCACCGCACTTGCAGTCAAAAGAACGGAGACCACCCATGGACACGTGGGACTTCTGCAGGCACATCCGGCAGGGCGCTCGTTTCTGGGGAGAGCGGCCAGCCGTCGTGTGCGGCGACGACAGCCTCAGCTTCCGCGACCTCGACGCCCGCAGCGACCGGCTCGCCGCCGCGCTGCTCGGACTGGGTCTGGTCAAGGGCGACCGCGTCGCCGTGCAGTCACGCAACGCGACCGCGCTGGTGGTGCTGGAGACGGCACTCTTCAAGGCCGGCCTGGTGAAGGTCGCCCTCAACGCCCGCTTCACGGAGGACGAGGCCAGCGACGTCGTCGACAGCGCCGCGCCCCTTGCCTTCCTCGCCGGTGCCGGCTTCACCCATCGCGGTCCTGACACGCCCGGCTTCGCCGCCGTGCGCCACTTCATCAGCCTCGCCGGCCCGGCCGACGGCCATCTTGACGCCGAAGCCCTGATGGCCGCCGCCTCCGACGCGCCCGTCCACGTGCCCGTGTCGAAGGACGATCTCGCGGTGCTGCACTTCTCGTCCGGCTCGACCGGCAAGATCAAGGCGGCGATGCAGACCTTCGGCAACCGCCGCGCTTGCATCCGCAAGGTGCTGTTCCGCAACGAGGGCGCGCCGCGGCCCGGCGACCGCATTGCGCTGGTCGGCCCGGTCACGCATGCGAGCGGGATGCTGATGCAGCCCTTCCTGTACGCCGGCGCCACCTTGCACCTCTTCGACCGCTTTCAGCCGAGGGCCTTCCTTGAAGCCATCGGCGAGCACCGCATCACCCACGCGTTCGTGGTCCCCGCCATGATCCACGCGCTGCTGGAGGAGCCGTTCCTCGACCACGCCGATCTCTCCAGCCTGCGTCAGCTCAGCTACGGCGCCGCGCCGATGGCGCCGGCCCGCATCGAGGAGGCTTGGCGCCGCATCGGCCCGGTGCTCGCGCAGGGCTATGGGTTGAGCGAGTCCACCTCCGCCGTCGCCTCGCTGTCCACGCGCGACCATGCCGAGGCGCTGGCGAATGCGCCGCATCGGCTCGCCTCCTGCGGGCGGCCCTATGGCGAGACCGAAGTGCGCGTCGTCGACGAGCAGGGCCGCGAAGTGCCGGTGGGCGAGATGGGCGAGATCGTCCTCCGCGGCGAGGACATCTTCGCCGGCTACTGGCGCGAGCCCGAGCTCAGCGCCGAGGCCGTGCGTGAGGGCTGGCTGCTGACCGGCGACCTGGCGCGCCGCGATGAACAGGGCTTTCTCTACATCGTCGACCGCAAGAAGGACATGGTGGTATCGGGCGGCTTCAACGTCTATCCGACGGAGGTGGAGGCCGTGCTCTATCGCCACCCGGACGTGTACGAGGCCTGCGTCATCGGCGTCCCCGACGCGCGCTGGGGCGAGGCGGTGAAAGCGCTCGTCGTGCCGCGAGGCGGTGCAGGCTGCGATGCCGACGCGCTGATGGCCCATTGCCGCCGGCACCTCGCCGACTACAAGTCGCCGCGGAGCGTGGAGCTCGTCGCCGCTCTGCCCAAGAACGCGAACGGCAAGATCGCCCGCAAGGAAGTCCGCCAACCCTTCTGGGCCGGCCACGACCGACAGGTCCATTGAGGAAGCACATGCGCATCACCCGCCCCGTCTACGACGAACTGAGCGCCCGCGCACGGGCCTTCATCGAGGACGAACTGCTGCCGCTGGAGCGCAAGCTCGGTCTCCAGCCCGACGATCCTCTGCCGCGCGAAGTGCTGCGCGACATCTGGAGGCGCTCGCAGGCACTCGGCCTGCTCACGGCGGCGATGCCGACGGAGCTCGGCGGCCCCGGGCTGACGATGGTGGAGCTGTGCCTGCTCAAGGCGGAGCTGGCCGCCACCGGGGCGCTCTTCGCCATGCACGTGCTGGGCGAGCTCAGCGGCCCGCCGCGCATCGGCAACCTGATGGCGATCGCCACGCCGGAACAGCGCGCGCGTTTCCTGATGCCGGTCATGAACGGCGACAAGGGGGTGTGCTTCGCGATGACGGAGCCGCATTCGGGATCCGACGCGGCCAGCATCCGCACCCGCGCCGAGCGCGACGGCGACGCGCTGGTCATCACGGGCCATAAACACTTCATCACCGGCAGCCCCTTCGCCGACATCGCCATCGTGATGTGCGTGACCGATCCCGAGGCCGGCGCCAAAGGCATCAGCGCGGTCTTCGTCGAGCTCGACGCGCCAGGCGTGCGCGTCGATTCGAGCTACGTGCCCATGTCGGGCCAGCACATCGATGCCGACATCCACTTCGACCGGGTCCGCGTACCAGTCGGCAACGTGATCGGCGGCTTCGGCGCCGGACTGCGGCTGGGCATGGCGCGCATCCACCTGAACCGGCTGCTGCACACGGCGACGATGATCGGGATCGCGCGCAAGGTGCATCGGATGTCGCTCGCCTATGCGGTGGAGCGCCACCAGTTCGGCGGGCCGATCGCGCGCTTCCAGGCGATCCAGCACATGCTGGCGGACATGCAGACGGAACTCTTCGCCTGCGAAAGCATGATGCTGAACGCGGCCATGCGCGCCGATGCCGGCGATCCGTTGACGTGGGAGGCCTCGGCCTGCAAGCTCTTCATCAGCGAGCGCTGCTTCGCCATCGCCGATCGTGCGGTGCAGATCCACGGCAACGTGGGCGTGACGCAGAACCACCCGGTGGAACTGGCCTTCCGCCAGCTGCGCATGATGCGCATCCTGACCGGGACCAGCGAGATCCAGCGGAACACCATCGCGCGCGCGATCCTGCCGGGGTGATGCGATGAGCCCTGCCTATCAACCCCGGCGCGCCTGGACCGTTGCCGGTCTGCTGGCGCTGATGATGACCGCCAACTTCCTCGACAAGGTCGTGCTGGGCCTGGTCGCCGTGCCGATGATGGCGGAGCTGCGGCTCACCCCCACCGAGTTCGGCCTGATCGGCGGCAGCTTCTACTGGCTGTTCGCGATCGGCGCCATCGTCGGCGGCCTGGCCGCCAACCGCATCGCGGCGCGGCGTGTGTTGATGACGATCGCGCTGGCCTGGGCGGTGATCCAGCTGCCGCTGGCGGTGTCGGGCTCGCTCATCGCCTTCGTGGTGTGCCGGGTCTTGCTGGGGCTGACGGAAGGCCCCGCCTCGCCGGTGGCGACGCACGCCCTGTGCAAGTGGTTTCCGGACCAGCGCCGCAGCCTGCCCATCGCGCTGCTGCATCAGGGAAGCTCGGCCGGTCTGCTGATCGCCGGCCTGGCGATTCCCCAGATCACCGCGCACTGGGGCTGGCGCGCCAACTTCTTCGTGCTGACCGCCATCGGCCTGCTGTGGTGTGCGGCCTGGTACCTGTTCGGTGCCGAGGGGCAGGTCGAGGAGCGGGCTGCGGCCTCAAGCGCTCCGACCCGCATTCCCTACGGCGAACTGCTGACCGATCCGACCGTGCTCGGCAACTTCGCCGCGCACTTTGTCGCGCACTGGGTGCTGGCGGCGTCGCTGACGTGGCTGAGCGGTTATCTGCAGCAAGGGCTGGGTTTCGCGCCCATCCATTCGGGGCGGATGTTCGCGCTCTTCATCCTGATCACCGCGCCGGTGAGCCTGGGCCTGGCCTGGGCCTCGCAGCGGCTCGTGGTGGGGGGCATGCCGACGGCGCGTTCGCGCGGCGCCTTCGTCGGTCTTTCCTTGATCGTCGCGGGTCTGGGCAACTGTGCGCTGCTGTGGGTGGAGCTGTCGACCCTGCAGCGCTTCTTCATGCTGGCGGTGTCCGGCGGCATGACGCTGACGATCAATTCCGTCGGTCCGGCGATCCTCGGCGAGGTGGTGCCGCGTGCGCAGCGTGGCGGCGTACTCGCCATCGGCAATGCGGTCGCCTCGCTGGGCGGGTTGGGCGCGCCGGTGGTGATGGGCTGGCTGATCCAGCGCGCATCGGGCACGGCCGGCACCGCGCGCGCCGTCGCGCTCGGCTACGAGCAGGGCTTCTTCGTCGGCGGCCTGCTGCTGATCGCGGGCGGCCTGATCGCGCTGATGACGATGAACCCGCAGCGCTCGGCGGAGCGGCTCGCACGGTCGGCGGCTCGAGCCGAGGCCGCTCCCCAGGTCAGGCCCGATCCCCTTTGAGTTTGCAGCGTGCTACACCCGAGGGTCGCGGCCAGGCCGTGTACCGGTCGATTCTTCGAGACATTCCCATGATCCGAACCCTTCTAATCGCGGCGCTGGCGACGGCCGGCCTGGCCGCCTCGCTCGCCCCGCCGACGGCGAGCGCCGCCGACGACCCGCGCGGCGAGGCGACCCGCTTCACCGTCGAGCGACAGCAGGCCGGTCTCACCGGACTCAAGGTCGACGACCCTGGCAGCTTCGAGGACGCGCGACGCGGCTTCATCGCCGCGCCCAGCGGGCAGATCCTCGACGGGCAGGGCAAGCTGGTCTGGGATTTCGGCGCGCTCGCGTTCACGCAGGGCGAGGCGCCGGCCACGGTCAATCCCAGCCTCTGGCGGCAGGCCAGACTCAACCACCAGCCGGGGCTCTACAAGGTCACCGAGGGCATCTGGCAGTTGCGCGGTTTCGACCTCGCCAACCTCACGGTCATCCAAGGCAGGAGCGGCTGGATCCTGGTCGATCCGTTGACGACGCAAGAGACTGCGGCCGCGGCGCTCGCCTTCGCACGCCAGCATCTGGGCGGGCAGCCGGTCACCGGCATGATCTTCACGCACAGTCATGTGGATCACTTCGGCGGCGCGCTGGGGGTGTTGACGGCCAAGGAGGCGACCGAACGTCGAGTCCCTGTCGTCGCGCCGGCCGGCTTCATGGAAGAGGCGACCAGCGAGAACGTGCTGGTCGGGCCGGCGATGTCGCGGCGGGCCGCCTACATGTATGGCGGCATGCTGCCCAAGGATGCGCGGGGGCTCGTGGACACCGGGCTGGGCGTGGGCGTCGCCGCGGGCCGCATCGGCCTCCTGCCGCCGACGGTGCTGGTGGACCAGCCCTCGCAGCCGATGACCATCGACGGCGTGCGCTTCGTCTTCCACAACGTGCCCGGCACCGAGGCGCCGGCCGAGATGACCTTCGAGCTGCCGGACCTGCGCGCGTTCGGGGCGGCGGAGCTGGTCTCGCAGACCCTTCACAACCTGTACACGCTGCGCGGGGCCAAGGTGCGGGACGCGCTGGCGTGGTCACGCCACATCGACGAGGCGATCGGCCAGACGGCCGACAAGGACGTGGTCTTCCTGCAGCACGGATGGCCGGTCTGGGGCCGGGAGCGCATCGACGAGTTCATGGTCTCGCAGCGCGACACCTATCGCTATCTGCACGATCAGACGGTGCGGCTGATCAATGCGGGCCGCACGCCGTCGGAGATCGCCGAGGAAGTGCGACTGCCGGCCTCGCTGGCGCGGATGTGGAGCTCGCGCGGGTATTACGGGACGGTGAAGCACAACGTGCGCGCGGTGGCGCAGCACTACATCGGCTGGTTCGACGCGCATCCCTCGAATCTGGACCCGTTGCCGCCTGTGGAGGCCGCCAGACGCTACGTGGCGCTGGCGGGCGGCCCGGAGGCCGCGACGATGGCCGCGCGCAAGGCCTATGACGCAGGCGACTACCGATGGGCGGCGGAGTTGCTGCGGCATGTGGTACTCGTCGACAGCAAGACCGGGCAGGCGGCAGAGGCAAAGGAATTGCTGGCGAAGAGCTTCGAGCAACTGGGCTACGAGGCAGAGTCGGCGCCGTGGCGCAATTTCTACCTGACGGGCGCGCAGGAACTGCGCTCGGGGCCCCCGCCGCGCGGGCCGTCGCGGGCGAGCGTGATGGACATGCTGATGCAGACGCCGATGGAGCAGTTCTTGACGGCGATGGCCGCATCGTTGAACGGGCCCCGCGCGGACGGCGTGACGCTGGCGGTGAGCTTGCGCATCAGCGACCTGGACGAGGTCCATGGCCTGTGGATCGAGAACGCGGTGCTGCACCACCGCAGAGGCGCGACGCCGATGGCACCGGCGGCGACGCTGACGCTGACCAAGTCGACCTTCCTCCAGCTCAGCGCGGGCCTGGTCACGCCCATCGAGCTGGTGATGTCGGGGGCGCTCAAGGTCGAGGGGGACAGGGACGCGCTGCGTCAGTTCCTGGGATTGCTGGACAAGCCGGCGGGCGGTTTCCCGATCGTGACGCGCTGAGCGGCCTGGCCGTGAGCGTGGCACCCGGCCCGCGGCTGCGTGTCGGGGCAATCTCCCCTCACCTGGCTATCGGATGCAGACCGCTCCGCTTCAGCACATCCGAACTGGCTGGCGCGGCGAGAGAGCGGATGAATGCCTGCGCCAGCGCCTGATGCCGGCTTGAGCGCACCACGCCGGCCGCATAGGGCGTGACCTTCTGGATGTCCTCCGGCAGCTCGCCGACGATGCGGATGCCCGTCACGGCCTGCAGTTCGCTGCGCTGCTGGCATCCGAACGCGGCCTGACGCGAAGCGACGATCTCGCCCACGGGCGTCGCCGGGATCTGACGGCCCTTCGCCTTCACCTCGTCCTCGATGCCGAGCCGCTTCAGCAGCACGTTCTGGATGTACTCCCCGCTCGCGCTGTCCGACCAGGCGACGGATGCGGCGCCCAGGAATGCGGCCTTGACCTGCTCGACCGTGCCCAGCTCAGGCGCCGGCTCCCCGGCCGGCACGGCGCAGGCGATGTACGAATCGGCCAGGACGACCTTCGTCGCCCCGTCGACCAGGCCTTGCTCGATCAGCTTGTCCAAGGCCGGCCCCACCATGATCAGGACATCCAGCGGCTCGCCGCGAGCAAGCCGCGCCGGAATCGCCTGCTTCGTCTCCCCCATCGAAGGGCCGAACTGCCTGTCCACGACCGCGCCGGGCACGTCCTTCTCAAAGCGGACGGCGAGCGCCTTGAAAGCCTCGGCAAAGCCGCCGGAGGACACCGCGACGATGCGCTCGGCGGCCTGCGCCTGCGCCAGCGGCGCGGTGGACAGTGCCGCCATCAGGGCGGTCTGGAGTACGAGACGACGGCGGCTGGGCAAGGACGGGCGCTTCACGGGGAACTCTGGAATCAGGATGTCCCGATCTTGAAGACGGCCTGCCGATGCGTCCAGTGCAACGTTCGGCACATTCATTGCATGGCTTGCATCACGACGCCTGCGCCACGCCCGCCTGCTTCAGCGCCTGCACGAGCAGCTTGGCCAGCACCTCGGCCTGGCTCGAAAGCCGATGCCCCTTGCGCGTGATCAGACCCAGCGTGCGGCTCACCTGCGGCCGGGTCAGCGGCACGCCGATCAGGTCCTTCGACGAGGTCCCGGTCAGCGCGAGCCGGGGAATCGCGCTGACGCCCAGCCCCGCCCGCACCAGCGCCAGCGCCCCTTCCACGTGATTCACCTCGACATGCGTCACCGGCCTGGCCTTGGCCTGCGCCACCGCGTTGTCCAGCAGCATCCGGTTGCCGCTGTCCGCCGCCAGCGAGATGAAGCGCTCGCCGACGAACTCCTCCCACCCGACCGAGCGCAGCGTCGCCAGCCGGTGCCGCGCCGGCACCGCCAGGACGTAGCGCTCCTTCACGATGGCGCTGAAGTCGATCGACGGCTCCTGTGCGCCGAGGAAGTTGACGCCGAAGTCGGCCTGCTTCTCCACCACGGCCTTGAGCACCTGCGGCGCGCTGTGATCCAGCATCTTGATCCGGGTGTCCGGCTGCAGCTGCGCGAACCGCGCCAGCACCTCGGGCAGCAGGTGATTCGCCACCGACGGGATGCAGGCCACGGTCACCAATCCCGCCCGGCGCTCCGCCCGGTCGCCCACATCGGAGATCGCGTGCTGCAGCGCGGCCAGCGCCTCCCCCGCATGGGCCAGGAACTGCTCCCCGTCCTCGGTCAGGCTCACCCGCCGCGTCGTGCGGTCGAAG
This sequence comes from uncultured Roseateles sp., assembly GCA_946886855.1. The sequence continues at coordinate 9,601 of CAMPJJ010000023.1, forward strand.
AGCCTCACGCCCAGCGCCTCCTCGATGCGGTCGATGCGCCGGCTCAGCGCCGACGGCGAGATGAACAGCGCCTCCGACGCCGCCCGGAAGTTCATCCGCTCCGCCACCGCGACGAAGGCGGCCAGCTCACCCAGATCGAAATTGATTCTCATGGTGCATCAATCGTTCGGTTCTTTGCACTTCCCGCAACTTTGAAGGAAAAGCATGATGCCCCACAAGAGAAAAACCGATACCGGAGACTGACATGACCGCTCTGACCGCGTCGTCGACGACGCCGCCGCCGCCGCCGCCGCCGCTGCCCAGGATGCCCCGCCGCGCCGCCCTCGGCGCGGTGCTCCGCGTGACCAGCGGCAATTTCCTGGAGATGTTCGACTTCTTCCTCTACGGCTTCTACGCGACCGCCATCGCCCAGACCTTCTTCCCCACCGACAGCGAGTACCTCTCGCTGATGCTCACCTTCGTGACCTTCGGCGCGGGCTTCCTGATGCGGCCGCTGGGCGCGATCGTCCTCGGCGGCTACATCGACAGGATCGGCCGCCGCAAGGGCCTGATCCTGACCCTGGCCATCATGGCCTGCGGCACGGTGCTGATCGCCTTCACGCCGGCCTACGCGACCATCGGCGTGCTGGCGCCTGTCCTCGTGCTGACCGGCCGCCTGCTGCAGGGGTTCTCCGCCGGGGTCGAACTGGGCGGCGTGTCGGTCTATCTCGCGGAGATGGCCACGCCCGGCCACAAGGGCTTCTACGTCAGCTGGCAGTCCGCCAGCCAGCAGGCCGCCATCATGGTCGCCGCCGCGCTGGGCTACGGCATCAGCCAATGGTTCTCCACCGCGCAGATCAGCGAGTGGGCCTGGCGCATCCCCTTCCTGATCGGCTCGCTGATCCTGCCCTTCGTGTTCCAGATCCGGCGCTCGCTCGTGGAGACGGATTCCTTCCTCGCCCGCAAGCACCACCCGTCGATCGGGGAGATCATCGCCTCCCTGCTGCGCAACTGGGCGCTGGTGGGCGCGGGGATGATGCTGGTCGTGATGACGACGGTGTCCTTCTACCTCATCACCGTCTACACGCCGACCTTCGGCAAGTCCGTCCTGCACCTGTCCGCCACCAGCGCGCTGCTGGTGACCTTCTGCGTCGGCCTGTCCAACTTCGTGTGGCTGCCGGTCATGGGCGCGGTGTCCGATCGCATCGGCCGCTGGCCGCTGCTGGTCGTCTTCAGCCTGCTCACGCTGCTGACCGCCTATCCGGCGATGTCCTGGCTGGTCCAGGCACCCAGCTTCGAGCGCATGCTCGGGGTCGAGCTCTGGCTGTCCTTCCTCTACGCCAGCTACAACGCCGCCACCATCGTCGCGCTCACGGAGATCATGCCGGTGGACGTGCGGACGACGGGGTTCTCCCTGGCCTACAGCCTGGCCACGGCCATCTTCGGCGGCTTCACGCCGCTGGTCTCCACCTGGCTGATCCAGACCACCGGCGACAAGGCCGCGCCCGGTCTGTGGATGAGCGGCGCGGCGGCCGTCGGCCTGGCGGCCACGGCGCTGCTCTATCGCGGGATCGTCAAGGCGCGATGAGGGCGCGGCCTCAGGTCCGCAGCCGTGCCACCGCCCAGCCCACCGCCGGCCACGCGACGCGGCGGACGAGGAAGGAGCCCAGCGCCAGCACCGAGCCGACCAGGATCGGGAGGATGGGACCGAAGGTCCACGCCATGCCGAGGACGAATCCGAGCACGTACTCGGCGCGGTAGGTCGGCAGCACCACGCCGCTGAGCAGGATCGCCAGGAGGACGAGCGCGGCGTGATCGGGCGTCCCGAGGCTGAAAGCCACCGACAGCCCGATGCCCGCGGCGGCCGCACCCAGGGCGGCGATCAGGATCGTGCGTGTCGCCGAGGCGGACGTCGCCCGGCGCAGGAAGCGTCCGGAGAGGATCCAGGCCAGCGCGGGCAGGGCGACGAGGCCCCATCCGTTGGACACCGACGGCAGGTCGGGATTCGCGAGCAGGTGATGGCTGACGATGCCGCCGTGCGTCCACTGCCAGGCGAGATGCGCGAGCTCGAGCAGCGCGACCAGCATCGTGAGCAGCGCGCGGGTGCGGCGTGCGCCCGCGGCAGGGGTGAGGGCGACGGACATCGCGCGCTCCTGGAGTGGAAGGAGCGGCGATGGTCGGCGAGGGGGCCAGGCTTTGCCCGACGAAAGCGATGAGCTGTCGAATGCGTCGGATGGAACGGCGTCCGACGCGGTCACGGCGCCGGTGCACGCCCCTCCCGGACCATGAGCAGCTCAGGGGATCAAACTGCTGGCGCCGTCTGCGTCGCCAACTTGCGGCGACGGCTGGCGCCGATCGCGAGCGCCAGGCCGAGGCCGGCCAGCGCGAGCGAACCGGGTTCCGGCACGTTGGCCGCGACCGTGCGCAGGTTGTCGATCATCACCCAGTCCGTGCTGCCGACGCTGGTCAGCTTGACGGACCCGATGGCGCTGCCGTTGCCGCTGGCGCCGATGAAGCCGGCGTAGTTGGAGGCCGCGGTCTGCGCCGCGATGTTCAGCGTCGACAGCAGCACGTTGTCCAGGTCGAAGACCTGCATGCGCCACGCCTGGTCCGCCGCGCCCCAGTTGAAGCCGAACGCCGACACCGCGGTGGTGAAGGTGAAGGTCAAGGTGCCCGGGGTGTAGAAGTTGGTCAGGTAGCGGCCAGAGGTCGCGTAGTAGCCGTCATACGCGTTGTCCACGGCCAGGCCGTTGGCCGTCGATGTCGAGATCGTCACGCCGCCGAAAATGCGCGAGGTGAAGCTGCCGGTGGCCGCGTTGTTGAAGTCGATGACGCCCGCGCCGGCCAGCGCCGGCACGTTGCTGGCGGTCAGCAGGGTGGGGGCGGCCTGGGCGGCGCCGACGGTCGCGAGCAGCGCCGCGATCGTTCCAACGAAGGTGTTGATTTTCATCTTGGGAACTCAATGGGAGGTGCCGTCACGACGGGTCGCCGTGACGTGCTCGCATCTTGGCGGCGAGGCCGCGCCCGCGAACCGCCCTCGCCCCCGTGGCCGAGGGGGCGCAGATCGCGCGATTCGAGCGCGGCGTGCGCAGTCGTGAATTAGTGCCCAGTCCCCGGACGGCTGATCAGCGGTCGCCGCGGGGGTCTGCGGCGACGGGTGGAGGCGATCTCCCTTGTTGTCGCGGCACGGCGCGGCGCGGCGCGGCGCGGCCGGCATCAAGGCAGCACGCAGTGCGCCACGGCGCCGAAGTGACATCCGCTGCCCGCCACGACGAACAGATGCCAGATGCCGTGGGCGTGCCGGCTGCAGCGCGGATTGGCGAAGAAGTAGGTCCCGGCGGTGTAGGCGCCGGCCCCGGCGACGAAGAGCGTGACGCAGGCCGCCGGCAGGTCCTGCAGCGCGGGGATGCAGACCATGGTGGCCAGCCAGCCGAGCGCCAGATACACCTTGAGCATCGGTCGCTCGATGTCGCCCCACACGGTGCGGCGGATGCCCCACAGCGCCACGAGCCAGACGGCCGCCAACGCCACCCAGCGCAGCCAACCGTCGCCGGTCAGGACCGCGAAGGGCGTCATCGTCCCGGCGATCAGCAGGAAGATGGCGCAGTGGTCCAGGCGGACCCAGAGGCGTTGGCGCGGGCCCCGGATGCTGTGGCAGAGGGTCGAGGCCGCGAACAGCGCGATGAGGGCCGCGCCGAAGACGCAGACGACGGCGATGCGCCGCGCGCTGCCCGTGCCCAGCGCCTGAAGCGCCAGCCACCCGACGGCGGGAAGGGCCGCCAGCAGTCCCAGGAAATGGGTGCCGGCGTTCAAGCGTTCGCCTGGGTACATCGCCGCCTCCAGCGTCAAGGGAGCACCGAGCGTAGTCAGGTCGTGTGACAGCTGACAGCGCTGCAGACCGGAGCGATCGCGCGCCCCATGCCTGTGGCGATCGGTCGGACCGGCTGACGCGGCCTCAGGGCTGCTCGCAGTGCAGGCCCGCCACGCCCAGCGTGCGGGCAACCGCATCACTCCAGGTAGTGCCCCATCCGCTTGCGCTTGGTCTCGAGGTAGCGCTCGTTGTGCGGGTTCGCGGCGATGCGCAGCGGCACCAGCGCTTCGACCTCGACGCCGCCCGCCACCAGCGCGTCGCGCTTCTGCGGGTTGTTGGTGATGAGCCGCACGCTCTTCACCCCCAGCAGGCACAGGATGTCGATGGCGTCGGCGTAGTCGCGCTCGTCCTCGGCATGGCCCAGGCGCAGGTTGGCGTCGATGGTGTCGACGCCGGCTTCCTGCAGCGCGTAGGCGCGCAGCTTCTCGACCAGGCCGATGCCGCGTCCCTCATGGCCGCGCATGTAGATGACGATGCCGCCCTCGTCCTTCAGCAGGTCCAGCGCACCCTGCAGCTGCGGACCGCAGTCGCAGCGCAGCGACTGGAAGACGTCGCCCGTCAGGCATTCGCTGTGCACGCGCAGCAGGCCGCCGCGCTCCTGCAGCGGACCGACCGACAGCACCAGGTGCTCCGAGCCCGTCGCCGGGCTGCGGAAGGCCCGCGCCTGGAAGTCGCCCAGCGTGGACGGCAGGTGCACCACTTCCCACTCGGTCGCCCCTTGCGTCCCCAACGGGATCTTCTCGCAGTGATTCACAGCCATCTCTCCAGCTTCGCGCCGGCGCCCTCGCGGGCCGCCGGGTGGCGTCGTTCATTCGGTCGGTCGTTCGTGTCGTGCGATGCGCGCCCGCCGGATCGGCGGCGCGCACGTGCAAGGGCAGCAATTTAACCCGTCTCAGGGAAAACGCGCTGTCCCGGCGTGGAGAGGCCTCTCGGTCCCAGGGGCGTGGGCATGCAAAATCGGCCGCACCGACACCGCCCCTGGGACGCCCATGACCGCTCTCCCGCCCGACGCCGCGCCCGCGCCGGATCCATCGATCCCGATGCTGCCGACCCCGCGCTTCGACGAGTTCCCGCGCTACGACGCGCTCACGCAACTGCTGTTCAGCTATGCGCAGGCCCGTCCCAACCTGGTGTCGGTGCGGTCCATCGGCAAGAGCTTCGAAGGCCGCGAGATCTGGGCCCTCATCCTGACCAACACCGCCACCGGCAGCGACGTCGAGAAGCCCGCCTTCTGGCTCGACGGCAACATCCACGCCGCCGAGCTGACCGCCTGCACGACCTGCCTGTACTACCTGCACGACCTGCTGGCCAGGTACGGCAGCGACCCGCAGGTCACCCACCTGCTGGACACGCGCACGATCTACATGGTGCCGCGCCTGAACCCGGACGGCGCCGAGCTCGCGCTGGCCGACCGGCCGCGCCACATCCGCTCGTCGACGCGGCCGTACCCGTTCGACGAGGAGCCGGTGGAAGGCCTCAGCGTGGAGGACATCGACGGCGACGGCCGCATCCTGACGATGCGCATCGCCGATCCGCACGGCGGCTACAAGAAGCATCCGGACGATCCGCGGCTGATGGTCCCGCGCCAGCCCGGCGAATTCGGCGGCGAGTACTACCGCCTGATGCCCGAAGGGCTGGTGATCAACCACGACGGCTTCAGCATCAAGGTCAACCGCGACATCGAAGGCCTGGACCTGAACCGCAACTTTCCCGCCGGCTGGCGGCAGGAGTTCGAGCAGGTCGGCGCCGGTCCGTACCCGACCAGCGAGCCCGAGGTGCGGGCGATGGTGGACTTCATGGTCGCCCATCCCAACATCGGCGCGGCGATCAGCTTCCACACGCACAGCGGCGTGATCCTGCGGCCTTGCGGCACGCGCAGCGACGACGAGATGCCGCCCGAGGACCTCTGGGCCTTCCAGCGTTTCTCCAAGCTCGGCGAGCAGCACACCGGCTATCCGGCGGTGAGCATCTGGCACGAGTTCAAGTACCACCCGAAGGAAGTCATCACCGGGACGCAGGACTGGGTGTACGAGCATCTGGGCGCGCTGTTCTGGGTGGTGGAGCTGTGGTCGCCCAACAAGGAGGCCGGCATCACCGGCTACAAGTGGATCGACTGGTTCCGCGACCACCCGGTCGAGGACGACCTCAAGCTGCTGAAGTGGAGCGACGAGCACTGCGGCGGCCAGGCGCATGTCGAGTGGACCGCGTTCATGCATCCGCAGCTGGGGCCGGTGGAGATCGGCGGCTGGGACAAGATGAACTTCTGGCGCAACCCGCCGCCGCACCTGCGCGAGCGCGAGGCCGCGCGCTTCCCGGCGTGGATGAACCAGATCGCGTTGAGCCTGCCGAAGCTGGAGCTGCTGCGCACGGAGGTGCGGGCGCTGGGGCCGGACACCTGGCGCGTGCGCATGGCGGTGGGCAACAGCGGCTGGCTGCCGGCCTATGTGACCAAGCAGGCGCTGGCGCGCAAGCAGACGCGCGGCGTGATGTTCGAAATCTTCCTGCCGGTGGATCCGGAGGTCGGGCTGGTCAGCGGCAAGCCGCGCATGGAAGGGCCGCAGCTCGAAGGGCATGCGCCGAAGCAGACGCAACTGGCCTTCCTGCCGGAGCGTGACATCACCGGCGATCGCGCCTACGGCGAGTGGGTGGTGAGGGCGCCGCAAGGCACGCGCCTGAGCCTGGTCGCGTGGGCGGATCGGGCGGGCACTGTGAGAACCGAAGTCACGCTCGATTGACGCTCGCGCCCCTGCAACGACCGCCAGCGGCCGAGGTCAGTGCCGCGGTTCGTTCTTGTCCTGCTCGGCGGCGGCCAGGACCGCCTCGCGCCAGAGACGCGCCGGAATGAAGGTCCGCAGTTGCTCCATCGCGCGCTCGATGAGCGCCGGGTGCAGTTCATGGCCGACATGCGGGAGCACGTCCGCCGTGATGTCCGCGCCCAGCGCCATCAGCTCGCGCGCCGCGTTGAGCAGCGCGGGGTAGGGCAGCTCGCTGTCGTCCTTGCCATGCAGCAGATGGATGGAGACATCCTTCGGCGCATGCTGCGGCCAATAGGCAAACGCGCCGCCGAAGGCGAGCACGCGACCCGCCAGCTGCTCCTCCTGCTGCAGCGCTTCCAGCGCCAGGATCGCGCCCTGCGAGAACCCGCCCAGCGCCACCCGGCCCCACTCGAGATCGAGCTTCTCCGCCCAGCCGCGCACCAGCGCGACCAGGGACGGCACCGCCGCGCTCAGGCGCAGCGCCCGGAGCGTGTCGTCACCCTGCTCGGAGTACCACTGGAAGCCCGCCCCGCCGCCCGGGATCGCGTCGAAGGGCTCGAAACCCTGCAGCAGCACCAGCGCGGCGCGCGGGTACTGGCGGTGCAGCGCCTCCGCCAGCGGTCGCATCTGTTCAGCATCGGCGCCGGCGCCGTGCAGCAGCACGAACAGCAGATCGGGCGCTCCGTCCTGGGGGAGCAGCACATGGGCTTGGGTCATGGGGCGCGATTGTCCGTCACGTGTTGTCGATGCGCTCCAGCGCGGCCCGGATATCCGCAGCGCTCGTGGGCCTGACCAGGCGCTCCACCTCCTGCCCGTTGCGCATGAAGATCAGCGTCGGCCACAGCTTGACCTTGAACGATCGGCCCAGCGCCTGGCCCTTGCCGTCCTCGACCTTGATGTGCTGCACCATCGCGTGCCGGCCGTCGAACGCCTGCGCCAGCAGCGGCTGCGCCGCCTCGCAGATGGGGCACCACGAGGCGCCGAACTCGACCAGCAGCGGATGTTCCTTCGACAGCGTGTCGACGGCGTCGCGGATCGGCTCGGTCAGCGCGTAATGGGGATTCATCGGCATGAAGACCTCCTTGTCGATTGAGGGGGGAGCCGGTCACACCGCGGCGCGGCGCAGGCTCATCTCGAAGACCACCCCGTCCGGCACATTGAATGCCCGGATGCTGCCATCCATCTTCGCCAGGTAGGTCTTCGCCACGAAGAGCCCCTGGCCGCGGCGTTCCCCGTTGACCTGCGGCGCCGTGTCGGACACGCCGTACTCGAAGATCTGGTCGAGCATCGCCGCGTCGATCCGCGGCCCCTGGTTGCGGATCCGCAGCAGGACGAAACCGGGCTCGCCCGCGTCCAGGGTGACGGCAATGGGCGTGCCTCCGGGCCGGTAGCGGTCGGCGTTGCGCAGCACGTGCGTGACGGCGTCCTCGAGCGCGTAGGCCTCCGCGTGCACCGGCTGCGGCTCGGGCAGCGCGGTCTCGAAACTCACGTGATCGATGCCGGCGTAGTGGGCATTCGCCGCCACCTCGCGGCAGAAGGCCGCCAGGTCCAGCACCTCGGTGTGCAGGTCCGCCGAGGCGAGCGCCTCGCTCGGCGGCGCGCTGCCGTACAGCACCTTCACCGCCTGCTGCATCCGCTGCACGTAGCGATGGCTGGGATCGTCGGCCGCGCCGTGCAGCACCATCAGCGACTGCAGCGGCGACATGATCTCGTGCCCCACCGCATGCCACATCTCGCGCTCGCGCTCGGCCCGCAGCTGCTCGCGGCGCAGGCCGTCCTTCACCCGGGTCAGCGCATCGGCCAGGCTGCCCGCGAGGATGCCCAGCTCGTCGCGGCCGCGCAGGTCGGCCACGTCGAGCTCGCCGATGCGCTGCTCCGCCCGCGCGTCCTGCATGTTGTACGAGACCGCCGCGGCCCGCCTGGTCAGCACCGCGATGCCGCGGATCAGGCCGAGTTCCACCATCAGCCACGCGAGCGCGACGGCCGCCAGCATCGCCGCCGCCAGCCAGGCCAGCGGTCGCGCCTCCAACGCGAGCTGGCGGTCGAGGCTGCGCAGGTCGCCGCGCAGGTCGAGCCGGTAGCGGCCGCTCGGCGTCGCGACCTCGTCGGAGGCCGTCAGCCAGCGGATGTCGGCCGGGTCCGTGCCGGCGCCCACGCCCAGGATCTCGCCCTGCACCGGCAGCCGCCGCATCACGGGGATCAGCCAGGGGAGCGCGCGCTCCGACAGCTCCGGTCCGCGACGCTCGGCAATCGTCGTCGACTGCTTGCCCAGACGCTCGATGCGCAAGGTCTCGCCCGGCTGCAGCGACGCGCCGATCCGGTCCAGCGACAGCGCCAGCGAAGCGCCCGGCTTGGCGCTGTCGAAGAGGACCGGCACCGGTGCGGGCGCGGCGCCCGCGACCACGGACGTCGCCTCGGCGGTCGACGCCGCCGATGCCGCCGATGCCGGCGATGCCGCCGATGCCGTTGCGGAGGCTGGCTCCGGATCGGCAGACCCGCCGGGTCCGAGGGGTTCGGAAGGGCCGAGCAGCTCCACCCGCACCCGCATCTGGTCCAGGTCCGCCGGCGGCCACACCGGACGCGCGCGCCGGCCGGTGTCGTCGAAAAGCGCGTCCTGGAACGCCTCCACCGGCAGCCGGATCGAATAGAAGGTGCGCCGCGCGCAGTCCGGCCCGCTGCTGCCTTCGGCGCAAGGACCTTCGCGCCAGAGCCAGCCGCGGAACTCGCGCACCGGGCGCGCCTTGCCGGGGAGTTGCGGCCCCGCGCCGAGGAAGCCCGTCAGTCGACCGCGCTGCGTGCCGTCGGCGGAGGCGGCGCCTTCGAACGGCGCGATCCAGGTCTGCGTGCCGCCGCGCAGCTTCAGCGTCACGCGGGCGCGGTGCACGCCGCTCAGGTCCAGCGCGCCGTGCTCGCGGCCGGCGAGCGGACCGCTCTCCAGGCTGCCGACCAGATAGAGGAATCCGCCCGCGTAGGCGTTCGCGCCGACGGCGGCGCACAGGCTCGCGCCGTCGGGCCAGCGCAGGCCGCAGCCGGCCATCTCGACCGCGCGCTGCGCCTTGTTCTGGTCGTCGAAGTCGATCGCCGAGAACGGCAGCAGCACGGGCGCCTGGCCGTCGCGGTCGCCCGCACCCATCGTCGGATTGAGCAGCGCCAACTGCCCGCTGGGATGGCGCAGCTGCAGGACGATCTCGGCCAGCGATTGCCGGAAGCCCTGCGCATAGCGCTGGTAGGCGCGCTGCTTCTGGTCGATCAGCACGGTCAGCACCAGGCCGACCGTCGCCAGCGCCAGCAGCAGGAAGGCCAGGTGCACCACCGCGCGCCGGCGGAAGGCCGCCAGGCCCAGACGCGGCACGGCCAGCGCGGGCAGCTCGACCGGTCCGAGCTTCATGCGGCGATTCCCTTTCCCGCACCGTGCAAGCGTGAGCCGGAACGCGCCGGCATGGCTCCCTCTCCCGCACCGCGGGAGAGGGCGGGGGCGAGGGCCGGGGTCTCATGCATGCCGACATCGGCCGACAGGATGTGATCGCCCATGTCGATGTTCAACGCGGTCCCGACCACCGGAACCCGCGCATCGGCACGTTCTCGATCGCGTCGAAGGTCGGATCGACTTCCTTCAGCCCCTCGCGCAGCGTCGACACATGCTTGCGCACGTTGTCGCGGGTGCGGCCGCTCTTGACGACGTCGTAGAGCTCCTCGTACGACACCACCTGCGGCGCGCGCTGGCAGAGCGTGGCGAGGATGCGCTGCGCCGTCAGCGGCAGGTTGATGCGCTGGCCCTTCCACAGCGGGCTGCGCTGCCAGAGCGGGTCCAGCTGCAGCGCCTCGGGCGCGGCCGCGACCGGCTCGGCGGCCTCGCGGGCGCGGGCCGCGCGCAGGATGTCGAGGAAGGTGTCGATGAACTCGGACTCGTCGAAGCTGGTCTTCTGCAGGTAGTCCCAGGCGTCGAGCGCCTTCATGATGCCGCGGTAGATGGCCGCCGGCATGGCCGACACCACCAGCACCGGCGTGCCGGCGTTCAGCTTGTTGATCTCGTTGATCAGCGCGATGCCGGCGTTGCGCTCGCGGCCGAGCTCGATGTCGAGCACGACCATCTCGTAGCGCTCGCGCGCCAGCGCGGCCTCGGCGGCGTCGCGGTCGAACCATTGATCGACCTGCAGCTCGGGCCGCGCGGCACGGATCCAGCCGCTGAGCTGCTCGCTGGTGGGGCGGTCGTCCTCGATGACGGCGACCTTGTTCCTGGGGATGGCCATGGCGCCGGATTATCGGCAGCGCGGCGCCTTCCCGCGCGGCGGGCGTGTGAGGGTTTCTTCCGGACCGTGAAGGGACCCGCCGACGCCCGCATTGAGGCTTCCGCGCCCTTTCCGGACCATGAGCGTCATCCCAACACCCGATCGCCGGGACCCCCGGAGGACCTCATGAACGACCGCCTGCAATCGATCCGCAACGCCGCCGCGCGGCTCAAGGCTCGGCTGCCCGGCATCCCCCGCGGCGCCGGCGCCGGCGCCGGCGTCGTCCGCTGCCTGCCCTGGCTGGCCGGCCTGACCGCCGTGGCCGGCGCGGTGGCGCTGCTGGCGATGCATCCGCCGGTGCACGAGGTGCCGCGCGGCACCGTCAGCCTGCGGACCAACGTGCTGACCGGCGGCGTGACCGAGGCCCGTTCGGGCTCGATGCTCCAGATCCCCGGCCTGCACGACGTCCGCGACCTGCCCGTCCGCGATCGCAGCTATCACCCGGACCGCTTCGCCCGCGCCGACGGCGAGGCGCCGCTGCAGTCGCTCGAAGGTCTCTCGCTGGGCCTGGACCTGACGGTGCGCTGGACCGTCGACCCGACGCGCCTGGCGCAGCTCGCCGCCTCGCTGCCCGACGACATCGAGGGTGACGTGATCGCCCCCGCGCTGCAGGGCATCGTCTACCGCCAGATCGCGACGCACACGGTGCGCGAGATCTTCTCGACGCAGCGCGGTCCCATCCAGGCCGCGCTGGAGTCGGAGCTGCGCCGCAAGCTGGCGGTGGACGGCATCGTGCTGCGCGGCCTGGAGATCGGCAACGTGGACCTGCCGCAGGAGTACCGCGCCGGTCTGGAGAACCTGCTGTCCGAGGGTCTGGCCAGCGAAAAGATGCGCTACACGCTCGAACTCAAGGAGAAGCAGGTCAAGCAGACCGAGCTCGAGGCCGCCGCCGAGAAGGTCCGCCGCGAAACGGCTGCGGAGGCTGCGGCGCGCGAGCAGATCATCGCCGCCAAGGGCCAGGAAGAGGCGATGAAACACGTGCTGCCGTTCAAGCAGCGCCAGGTCGAACAGCGTCAGCTGGAAGCCGAGGCCGAGCGCGTCGCGCGCGTGCGCATGGCCGAGGGCAACGCGCAGGCGCGCGGCATCGAAGCCGAGGGCGAGGCCAAGGCGCGCGAGAAGCTGGCCGACGCGGAGGCCTACCGCCAGACGCGCATCGGCAAGGTCGCGGTCGACCAGATGGCCGCCGAAGGCGTGCTGCTGAGCCGCCATCCGCTGCTGATCCAGAAGGCGATGGCCGACAAGCTCTCCGACAAGGTGCAGGTGATCATCGCGCCGCCGCCTTCGGACGGCGGATTCATCGGCAAGACGCTGCTGGGGACGAAGCAGGCGGCGCGTCCGGAAGGTCGTCCGGAGGGAGAAGGCGAGGGGACCTCGCAATGAATCGCCATCCGTCCTCCACGTTCCTGTTCCCGTCCTTGATCCTGAGTCGAAAGGGTTCCGACATGTGCCGCATGAAACTCGTGATGGCCGCTGCGATCGCCGCCGTCGCCGTCCAGCTGCTCTGTGTCCACTCGGCCAATGCCGCGACGGAAGACACGGCCCCGAAGCCGCCGATCAAGCGGGTCTCGCCGGACGACGCGGCGCCGCGCACCGCGCTCGTGGTGCAGGACAACGTCGCGATGCGCGCGGCGGCGAAGGACTCGTCGCCGGCCCAGGCGCAGCTCTGGCGCGGCGAGGCGCTGGAGATCCGCGGCGAGCGTCCCGACCACTTCCAGGTCTACGACTACCGTCGCGAGCGCGGCGGCTTCGTCCGCAAGGCCGCGCTGCTGCCGCTCAACGGTCCGGCCGCGCAGCCGGAGGCGTTGCTGGCCGCGCTGCGCGTGGTGCGCCAGCAGCCGGGCGCGGAATCGCTCGGCCTGGGCCTGGCCGCCGCCTACGTGCAGGCGGCGGGCGCGGCGCAGATGAACGGCGTCGACGGCGCGGAGGCGCTCGATGCGATGGGCACCTTGGCCGAGCGGCTGGCTGATCGCGCCTCGCGCGCGCAGTCCCGGTCGGACGGCGTGGCGACCGTCGCGCCCTCGGCCACGGAAACGCAGGTCGCCGCGCAGCTCGACGTCGCCGCGCGCTACGGCCTGCGCTTCCGCACGCTGGAACGCGAGGCCGGCGCGATGCAGCTCTGCTACGACGGCGAGGCGTTCCGCCGCGTGCTGGCGATGCCGGCCTCGACGCCGGAGCAGAAGGCGCGCGCCGCGCTGGCGCTGACGCGGGTGGACTGCCTGGACCCGGTGGCGACGCCGCCGCAGCGCGAGCAGATGGACCAGTGGCGCGCGGACGTGCTCGACAAGGTCGACCTGCGCGATCCCGCGCTGGCGACGCATTGGCGCAACCGCGTGCTGATGCGCCAGTCGGGCGTGTGGAGCAGCCTGGCGTTCATCCGGGCCCGCCGTGCCGGCGCCGTCAGCCCGGCGGGCGCCGCCGGTGCGACGGGGGCAGCCGGTGCGACCGGTTCACCCGCCGCGCCCGTGGCCTTGCAGGTGGACGCCTCGTCGGCCGCCGCGCGCCGTGCGCTCGAGGCGTTTGCGCGCGTGGTGCCGGCGGAGCTGTCCGACGACGACCAGCCGACCTACAACGACGCCGCCATGCGCGGCAATGCGATGCGCTGGGCCGCGCTGCCTGCGGGTGCGCCGGAGCAGGTCCTCGGCGCGGTGAAGCTGAACGCCGCCGCCGGCCAGCCGGGCGAGACCTGCCTGACGCTCACGCTGAACGGCGCGCGTGAAGGCAACCCGCCGCTGCTGCGCCATTGCGCGTGGGGGCTGGTGATGACGGCGTCGGCGCGGATCAACCGCGAGGGCACGGCGATCTCGATCGCCTCGGTGCCGGCGGACGGGTGGCGCGAGCTCTGGCTGCTGCGCCGCACGTCGCTGGGCTGGAAGGTGTCGGTGCTGCCGCCGGTGGCCGCCCAGCCGGGCCTCGGCTACGCGGAGTTCGCCGGCTGGGTGCCGGGCGGCAAGGAGCTGCTGGTCGCGCGCGAGTCCCGAGCCGAAGGCCGCTACAAGCGGAGCTACGAGCTGGTGGACCTCGACACGCTGGAGACCAGGCGCCAGGCCGGCGACGTCACGATGCTCGGTGCGTTCCAGCGTTGGCAGGCGGCGGATTGGAAGGGGACGACGCTCAGTTTGCGGTGAGCTTCACCAGCACCTGCCTCAGCCGCTGCGCGTCGATGGGCTTGGTGAGGAACTCGTTCATCCCGGCGGCGAGCGCCTCGTCGCGCTCCTGCACCAGCGCGGCCGCCGTCAACGCGATGATCGGCAACCGCGTCGCGTCGTAACGCTGGCGCAGCTGCCGTGTCGCCTCGTGGCCGCTCATGACCGGCATCTGCACGTCCATCAGCACCGCGTCGAAGGGCTTGCCCATGCTGGCCGCGGCCGTCACCGCCTCCACCGCCTGACTGCCGTCGCTCGCCTGCGACACCTCCGCCCCCCACTGCTCGAGCATGGCCACGGCGATCATCATGTTCACCGGGTTGTCCTCGACCATCAGGATGCGGCGCCCCGCCAGCTCCGCGTCGTCGGCCGGCGCGCGGCGCTGCGCGCTCACCGGTGCCGGCGCCGCGGGCAGCGGCAGTTCGGCCCAGAAGGTCGCGCCCGCGCCCGGCTGGCTGTCCACGCCCACGTCGCCGCCCATCAAGGTCGCCAGCTCGCGGCAGATCGACAGGCCCAGGCCCGTGCCGCCGTAGCGGCGCGTGGTCGATTCGTCCGCCTGCGTGAACGGCTGGAACAGCCGCTCCTGCATGGCCTCGGCGATGCCGGGGCCGGTGTCGCTGACCTCGACGCGCAGACGGCGCTCGTCCAGCCGGCGCACCCGCACCGCCACGCGGCCCTGCTCGGTGAACTTCAGCGCGTTGCTCAGGTAGTTGCTCAGGATCTGCCGCGTGCGCACCGGATCGCCGATCACCCAGGCCGGCACCGTGTCCTCGACATCGATGCTGAAGCCCAGCCCGCGCGCCTGCGCCAGCGTCAGGTAGCCCATGCGCATCGTCGCCAGCATGTCGCGCAGGGCGAAGGGCACGGTCTCCAGCGTCAGCCGGCCGGCCTCGATCTTGGACAGGTCCAGGATGTCCGACATCAGGCCCGACAGGCTCTCCGCGCTGTCCACCATCTGGTCCAGGTAGTGGCTGCGTGTGTCGCCAGCCAGGTCCGGCTGCTGCAGCAGCCGCGCCAGGCCGACCAGGCCGTTCAGCGGCGTGCGGATCTCGTGGCTGATGTTGGCCAGGAACGCGCTCTTGGCACGGTTGGCAGCCTGCGCCTCGTCCTTGGCCTGCGCGAGCGCGGCCTCGACGCGCCGCCGCTCGGTCACGTCTTCCATGATCCAGATCGTGCCGCCGCGGCTCGGGTGGTGCGGGTCCACGGCGCGCGCCAGGATCCGGCACAGGAAACGGCTGCCGTCACGGCGCCGCATCAGCCGTTCGACCTCGACCTGGTCGCCCGCGGCCAGGCGCGGACCGAGTTCGTGGCCGACGGCCTCGTAGTCTTCCGGGTTGGGCCACACCACGCTGCCGGCCTGGCCGATCAGTCCGCCCGCGGGCCAGCCGAACATCTCCTCCACCAGCCGGTTGGCCTGCACGAAGTGCTGGTCGCGCGTCAGCGCGATGCCGATCGACGCGTTCTCCAGGATGGCCGCGTGGACCAGCCGGGTGCGCTCGGTGTCGCTGACGTCGCGCGAGTTGACGACCAGGTAGGACATGCCGTCCATCACGAATGGCGCCGCCGACAGCAGCATCGGGATCGGTTGTCCGCGCCGGTTGACGAAGGTCGCGGGCAGATCGCTGACCCGGCCGTGCAGCCGCAAGGCCTCGACCAGCCGCTCGCGGTCGGCGATGTCCTGCCAGATGCCCAGTTCTTCCGAGCTGCGGCCCAGCACCTCGTCGGCGGTGTAGCCGCTGACCAGTTCGAAGGTCTTGTTGACCATCACGTAGCGGCCGCTGACGGTCTCGGTCAGCGTGACGACGTCGGGGCTGGTCGCGAACAGGTGCGACAGCAGCGCCTCCGAGCGGCGCAGCGCGTCCTGCGCGCGCGAGGTCTCGGTCTGGTCGATGAAGAAGGACAGCGTCGCGGGCCCGGTGGCCGCGTCCACGCGCACGCTGGTGGCCTGCACCAGGCGGCGGCGGCGCGACAGCGTCCGCAGCCGGAATTCCGTCATCGGCAGCATCGCGCCCACGGGCAGCGCTTCGATCTTGGCGGCGCGCTGGCGGGCCCGTTCCTCGTCGCCGGGCTCGTAATGCGAGAACAGGTCCTGCCCGATCATCGACGAGCGCTGGGTGTAGCCGAACATCGCCATGGCCGCCGGATTGGCATCCATCACGCGGCCCCAGCGGTGCAGCACCAGCGGCGACGGCGAGCGGCGGAACAGCTCGCGGTAGCGCGTCTCGGTGGCCACCATGGCCTGCTCGGTCTGGACCTCGTCGGTGACGTCGCGGCCCACGCCCCAGTAGCCGCGGAAGTTGCCCTTGGCGTCGAAGCGCGGCTCGCCGCTGATCGACACGTAATGCAGCGCGCCCTCCGCGGTCGTGCGCCGCATCACCAGGCCGCGGAACGGGCGGTGGGATTCGAGGTCGGCGCGGTGCGCGTCGAGCTCCTCGTCGGTGAGGCCCAGGTGCTCGATCTCCCAGGGCGCACGGCCCAGCCGCTCCGCCATCGAGAGCCCCGAGGCGCCCGGGTTGTGTTCGGTCAGGTGGGTGAAGCGGAACTGGCGGTCCATCTCCCAGTACCAGTCCGCCGCCATGTTGAGCAGGTGGCGGAAGCGCGCATGCCGGTCGTTGACCTCCTGCATCGCGCGCCGGATCAGCTTGGCCGTGCCCAGGCCGACGACCAGCCCCGCGGTCAGGAGCAGCAGCTGCGTCAGCAGCCGGGCGGTCAGCCCGACCGGCGCGGCGCCGACCTGGATCCAGCCGCCGAGTTCCGCCGACGCCAGACCGCCCAGCGCGGCCAGTCCCAGTCCGAAGAGCGACAGTCCCGTGCCCAGACCGATCATGCCGGTCCCGAGCGCGACCATCAGGCCCATGATGCCCAGGCTCGCGGCATTGAGCCCGAGCTGGCGAGAGACCGCCAGGGAGAGCGCCGTGGCCATCGCCAGGCACATCAGCGCGACCGCCGCCGCGGGACCGTGCTGGGAGGGGAGCCGCCACAGCATCACGAGGCCGGTGAAGGTGGTCACGAGGGCGAACACCGGGGGCAGCAGGCCGCCCAGGGGTTCCGACGCACCGGCGCTGGCCAGCAGCAGGATCCCGGCCATGCCGGACAGCAGCACGCACGCGGCCATGAACAGCCGCGCGGCGCGCCATTGCAGCTTCGCGGGCAGGCTGTCGCCCCGCGACAGCTCGTGCCCCACCAGACTGCTCAGATCGTCCTGCGAATCCTTGCTCACTCGACCCCGCCCCAACTCGTTGTGTATGGACATGCCCTTTCTCTCCTTGGAAAGGTTCCGGGGCGAGCGGCATGCCGGATCGGCGTGCGGCGGCCCGGATTGCAACGTCCGGTAACGGAGTCTCGACGAGCGGGGGGTGTTCTGGAGAGGAGAGGATTCCCCAAACGCGTCCAGTTCGGTGCGCGTTCGGGGTTTCTGCCAATTAATTGGCGGGCGTCAGCGCCCGGGGATCAGGCCGTCCGGGCCGGGCGCAAGGCGTCGCGTGTCGCCAGCGCCACACGGCGCGCGGCCGCGGCGAAGTCCTCGCCCGAGGACGCGTACAGCACCGCGCGGGAGGAATTCACGATCACCGTGCCGCCGTCCTGACGCCAGCCCGCCGACACCGTTGCCGCCGCGTCGCCGCCCTGCGCGCCCACGCCCGGGATCAGCAGCGGCAGCGTCGGGGCGAGCTCGCGCACGCGCTCGATCTCCTTCGGGTAGGTCGCGCCGACCACCAGGCCCAGCTGGCCGTTGACGTTCCAGTCGCCCTGGGCCAGCGCGGCCAGGTGCTCGAACAGGCGCGGCTGGCCCGGCACGTCGGCCAGGTGCTGCATCTGCCAGTCGTCGCCGCCCGGGTTGGAGGTGCGGCACAGCAGGAAGGCGCCCTTGTCGGCGTAGCGCAGGTAGGGCTCGACGCTGTCGCGGCCCATGAACGGCGACAGCGTCACCGCGTCGGCCTGGTAGCGCTCGAAGGCCTCGCGGGCGTACTGCTCGGCGGTCGCGCCGATGTCGCCGCGCTTGGCGTCCAGGATCACCGGCACGTGCGGCGCGTTGCGCTTGATGTGGGTCATCAGCTGCTCGAGCTGGTCCTCGGCGCGGTGCGCGGCGAAGTAGGCGATCTGCGGCTTGTACGCGCTCACCAGGTCCTTGGTGGCGTCGACGATGGCGGCGCAGAAGTCGTAGATCCGGCCGGCGTCGCCCTTCCAGGGGGTGGGGAACTTGGCGGGATCGGGATCCAGCCCGACGCACAGCAGGGAGTCGTTGAGGCGCTCGGCGGCCTGGAGCTTCGACATGAATTTCATGTGCGGTATTGTCCCGCTTTTGTGGGCGAGGGGAGGCGGGGATGGACGTGGTGAGAACGGCGCGACTGCGCCTGCGGTGGTTCCGGCAGTCGGACGCGGCCTTCGTCCGCGGGCTGCTCAACGAGCCGGCCTGGATCGAACACATCTACGACGCGCAGGTCCGCACCGACGAGCAGGCCGCGGCCTGGATCCGCGAGCGGCTGGAGGCGCGGTACTGGCTGCTCGGTTTCGGTTTCTGGGCGGTGGAGCGGCTCGAGGACGGCGAACTGCTGGGCCTGGCCGGCGTGATCCAGCGCGAGGGGTTGCCGCATCCGGACATCGGCTACGGCTTCCCGGCGCGGTTCTGGGGGCAGGGCTACGCGCGGGAGGCCGCCGCGGCCACCTTCGACTACTGCCGGCAGGTGCTCGGACTGAGGCATCTGCTGGGCACGACGGCGCCGGAGAACGAGCCGTCCGGGCGCGTGCTGCTCGCGATCGGCATGAGCGACGACGGGCTGCAGCAGACCGAGGCGCACGAGGGCCTGTCGCGGGTCTATTCCTGGCACGACCCGGTCGCGCGCAGCGACGCCGAGGAGATCGCCGCGCTGCGGTCCCGTTGGCATGCCGCCTTGCGCGGACCGGCGCGCCCGGCCTTGATGGCCTGCGTGACGCCCGAGACGGTCGATCGCGTGATGGCCAGCCGCACCGACCTGTCCCCGCAGGCGCTGGACCACCTGGCGCAGCGCTGGGCGCCGCTGGCGGACGATCCGACGCTGCGGGCGGTGAAGACCCCGGCGGGCTGGCGGCTGGAAGTGCCGGCCGACCGCTGAAGCCGGCGCGCGTGCGCAGGCGCGCTTAAGCGTGGCTGAAGTCGGCGGGGGAGGCCCTCGCCTATGCTCGGTGCCATGGACATTTCTGCTCAGCCCGCCGCGCGCATCCTGCTCATCGAGGATGACGAGCGCCTGGCGCAACTGGTGGCCGACGCGCTCAGCAAGGCCAACTATGCGGTGACCGTCTGCGGCGACGGTCTGGCCGGCGAGGCGCTGATGCGGCAGGAGCCCTTCGACCTGGTGCTGCTGGACGGCCACCTGCCGGGCAAGGACGGCTTCGACGTGCTGCGCGACACGCGCCGCGATTTCCCCGGCCGCATCGTGATGCTGACCGCGCGCGACGACGACATCGACCAGGTGCTCGGCCTGGAAGGCGGCGCGGACGACTACATCGCCAAGCCGGTGGCGCCGCGCGTGCTGCTGGCGCGGCTGAAGGCGCTGCTGCGCCGCGACGCGCTGCCGGCGGCCCATCCGATCGGCGAGGCGCTGCACTTCGGTCCGCTGACGCTGCTGCCGCAATCGCGCGAACTGCGTCTGAACGGCGAGCCCGTGGTGCTCACGACCGCAGAGTACGAGCTGCTGAACTTCCTGGCGCACCGCGCGGGACAGGTGGTCAGCCGGGACGACATCATGCAGGGCCTGCGCGGGCTGGAGTTCGACGGGCTGGATCGCGCGATCGACGCGCGCATCTCGCGGCTGCGCAAGAAGATCGGCGACGACGCGCAGGCGCCGGTGCGGATCAAGACGGTGCGCGGGCAGGGCTACCTCTTCGCGATCGACTGATGGCCGCGATCACGCTGCGCGCCTCGCTGCTGCGGATGGCGCTGGGACTGGGACTGGCGGTGCTGGCGCTGATCCTGCTCGTCGAGGGCCTGGTGCTGATCGGCGCGTCCGAGGTCACCAACGACTACGTCCGCAACTTCATGCGCGGCACGGTGGACCTGCTGGTGCGGGACCTCTCGCCGCTCGATCCGCCGGCGCGGCGCGAGCGCGTGCGCGAGCTCGACGCGCAGTTCGACTATCCCGTGCGGCTGATCCGCACCGATCTCGCGCAACTCAGCGCGGACCAGCGCCGCCGGCTCGAACGCGGCGAGGTGCTGGTGACCGGCTTCAATCGCCGCATCTACGCGGCGCTGCCGGGCGAGCCCGACCAGCTGCTGCTGCTCGGACCGCTGGATTCCAAGCGGGCCGGCGAGCTGCCCAAGGAACTCGCCGCGCAACTGGGCGTCGCGGTGGTGATCGCGCTGGCGGTCGCGGTGATCGCGTGGTGGCAGCTGAGGCCCTTGTGGCGCGATCTGCGCGGCCTGCAGCGCGCGGCCGAGCGTTTGAGCGCGGGGCGGCTCGACACCGAACTGCCGCCGCTGAAGAGCCGCCTCTTCGCGCCGGTCGCCGCGGCGACGCGCGCGATGCTGGAGCGGCTGGCCGCCGCGATGGCGACGCAGCGCGAGCTGACCGGGGCGGTCTCGCACGAGTTGCGGACGCCGCTGGCGCGGCTGCGTTTCGCGGTCGATGCGCTCGTGGACGAAGACGACCGCGATCGCCGCGAACAGGCGGTGATGGCCTGCGAGCGTGACATCGCCGAGCTCGACCAACTCATCGATGCGAGCCTCACGCTGGCGCGGCTCGACATGGGGGCGCTGCAGCCGCACGTGATGCAGGGCAACCTGGGCGACATGCTCGCGAAGGAGGCGGCGTCGCTGGCGCCGCTGCTCGACGGCAAGGCGCTGGATACCGACCTGCGATTGCCGGACGCGCTGCCCTTCGATGAACGGCTGCTGCCTTACGCGATCCGCAACGGGCTGCGCAACGCGGCGCGGTATGCGAAGGGCCGCATCCTGCTGAGCGCGTGGGTCGAGGCGGGGCAGCTCTGGCTCGCGATCGACGACGACGGCGAAGGCGTGCCGCCGTCGCTGCGCGAGGCGGCGTTCGAGCCCTTCAAGCGACTGGAGCGCAAGGGGCGCGGCACGCGCGGCTTCGGCCTCGGGCTGGCCATCGTGCGGCACGTCGCGCATGCGCACGGCGGGCATGCGCGGCTAGGCGAGGCACCGCGACTCGGCGGCGCGCGGTTGCTGCTGTACTGGCCCGCGGAAGCGGCCTGAAGATCCCAGGACTGCCACCGCCGCAGTGCGCAGACCGCCCTGCGTGAAGCTTCGTCAAGCGCTGCGGACGCCGCTGTCATCGACCGTCACACAAGCGCTCAACTCCCGCCACAGACGCGGCGAGGCTGAATTCCCAGAATGAGCTCCATGTCGAACGAGCCTGGCCACTGACCCAGGCGACCGGAAACGACAGATCGGTCAACAGCTCTGAAGGAGTTCCAGATGAACAGCAACAACAACACCCGCACCTCGATCAATGGCAAGAAGGCCGGTCTGCTGGCCGCCGCGGCCGTCGCACTGACCCTGGGCGCGGGCGTCGCGCACGCCGATCCGGTGACCCCGTATTACATCGGCGGCGACGTCGGCAAGACCACCCAACGCGTGGACGGCAACTCGCAGAAGCGCACGTCGGACAGCTACAGCATCTTCGGCGGCTACAAGTTCAACGAGAACTTCGCGGCTGAAGTGGGCTACAGCGACCTGGGCAAGGTCGACTTCGGCGGCGTGACCGCGAAGAACAAGGTGTACTCGCTGGACGGCATCGCCCGCGCGCCGCTGGGCGCCGGCTTCGGCGTCTACGGCAAGGTGGGTCTGGCGTACGCCCAGCGCGACTTCAACAACGGCCTGGGCGACAAGGACAAGACCGGCTTGAAGCTGGGCGTGGGCGTCGACTACGCGCTGACGAAGAACGTCTCGCTGCGTGCCGAAGCCACCCGCTTCAACAACATGCCGCAAGCCAACGGCTTCGACAAGAAGGACGATCGTCTGAGCATGGGCGTCGCCTACCAGTTCTGATCGACCGCGTTTGACCGGTGCCGATTCCCCCCGGCACCGGCGCCTGACGGGGGCTGCTCCGAGCGACACCCGACCCCCGATTCCCCGCCAGGTGAAGGGCAGTGCAGAAATGCACTGCCCTTTTTTCATGGCGATCGGGCCGGCGAGCGTCGTGATGGCGGCCCGGCGCCGGCTCCGCCGACGCACAGGCGGGTCATGGGCGCGCGGGCTCCTTCCCGATGGAATGCCACTGCGCCGTCACCCGACGGCGTGACTCATCGACGCCAAGGTCGTGAGTCCCACTTTCCCTCGAGAACATCGAAATGACCGCAATGACTTCTGACAAGACCCGCGCAACGACCGCCGCCGTGGACGGCGCCTTCCACGGGCAGGACCTGGCATTCCGGGCGCTGACCGACGCGGAGATCGACGCCGTGCACGGCGGCGATTCCTGGGCCGGCACGCCGGCAGGACGCGCGACCGCGGACGCCACCGCCTGCGCCAACACCATCCTGGCCTGGAGCGGCGTCGGTGCCACCTTCGGCGGCATGGGCGGCAGCTTCATCAGCGTGCTCGGCGGCTGGGCCATCGGCGGCGGGCTGGCGGCGCAGTACTCCCGGTCCTGCAACATCACGCGGTGAGCGGCGACGCCCACGCACGGCCGGCGGCGGGCGGCCTGCCCCTGACGGTGGCGCGCGTGATCGCGGCGGGCGCCGGCGCCCGTCTCGTGCTCGCGCTGCCGGGGTGCTGCCCGGACTGGCCGTACCCCGCGCTCGCCATCGCGATCATGGGCGCGCTGGTCTGGGGCGCCGTCGTCTTCCGCGTGACGGCGGCGTTCCTGGCCGCAGCGATGGACGGCTCACGGCCGCGCGTCTCGCGGGCCGCGGTCGCCGTGCTGGGTGTCCTGGTCGCCGCCATCGGCGCGGAGGCCTTTCTGACGCTCGCCACGGCAGCGCCGGAACCGCTGGTGGGCCCGGCACTCGAGGTCAGCGCCGCGGCCTGGATCGCCTGCTGCGGGGTGCTCGTCGTGCACCGCTGGCGTCAGCCGGCGACGGCTGATCGGGACACCTGATCGGGGTGCCCGATCGGAAGGCCCGGTCGGAAGGCCCGGTCGGAAGGTCCGATAGCAAAAAGGGGCAGTGCCTGCATGCACTGCCCCTTTTTTGCGATCAGGCGGATCAGGCCGATGAAGCCGATGAAGCCGATCGACGGATCCCGATCGATCAGATCCGCTTCGCCAGCGCCTCCGCCGTGCCGGTGTAATTTCCCGGCGTCATCGCCAGCAGGCGCTGCTTCTCGGCCTCGGGCAGCTCCAGGCCCTGGATGAAGGCCTGGATCGATTCGCGCGTGATCGCCTTGCCGCGCGTCAGTTCCTTCAGGCGCTCGTACGGGTTGGGCAGCGCGTAGCGGCGCATCACCGTCTGGATCGGCTCGGCCAGCACTTCCCACGACGAATCCAGGTCGGCGTCCAGCGCGGCCTGGTTGAGTTCCAGCTTGTCCAGGCCCTTGGTGAGCGAGTCGTAGCCCAGCAGCGCGTAACCCAACGCCACGCCCATGTTGCGCAGCACCGTCGAGTCCGTCAGGTCCCGCTGCCAGCGCGAGATCGGCAGCTTCTGGCTCAGGTGCGTCAGCACCGCGCTGGCCAGGCCGAAGTTGCCTTCCGCGTTCTCGAAGTCGATCGGATTGACCTTGTGCGGCATCGTCGACGAGCCGATCTCGCCCGCCTTGGTCTTCTGCTTGAAGTAGCCCAGCGACACGTAGCCCCACACGTCGCGCGACCAGTCCACCAGGATGGTGTTGGCGCGCGTCACGGCGTCGAACAGCTCGGCCATGTAGTCGTGCGGCTCGATCTGGATCGTGTACGGGTTGAAGGTGAGGCCCAGCTGCTTTTCGATCACCGACTGGCTGAACGCCTCCCAGTCCTTCTCCGGATAAGCCGACAGGTGCGCGTTGTAGTTGCCCACGGCGCCGTTCATCTTGGCCAGCAGCTTCACCTCGGCGATGACGGTGCGCGCGCGGCGCAGGCGCGCCACCACGTTCGCGATCTCCTTGCCGACCGTCGTCGGGCTGGCGGTCTGGCCGTGCGTGCGGCTCAGCATCGGCGCGGCGGCGTGGGCCTGGGCCATGGCGGTCATCTTCTCGATGACGCGGTCCAGCGCCGGCAGGATGACCTGGTCGCGCGCGGCCTTCAGCATCAGGCCGTGGCTGGTGTTGTTGATGTCCTCGCTGGTGCAGGCGAAGTGCACGAACTCGCCGGCGCCTTCCAGTTCGGCCTTGCCGGCGAACTGCTGCTTGATCCAGTACTCCACCGCCTTGACGTCGTGGTTGGTCGTCTTCTCGATGTCCTTGATCGCCTGCGCGTCGGCTTCGGAGAAGTTCGCCACCAGCGCCCGCAGGAACTCGCGCGAGGCCGTGGACAGCGGCTTCAGTTCCGCCAGGCCGGCGTCGGACAGCGCGATGAACCATTCGATCTCCACCTGCACGCGGCGGTGCATCAGGCCGAATTCGGACAGCAGCGGACGCAGCGCGGCCATGCGCGACGCATAGCGGCCATCCAGGGGCGACAGGGCGGTGAGGGCGGAAAGATTCATGGCGCGCGCGGGCCGGAACCGGCCATTCAGGGGGTGGGACAAACCCGAGGATTCTACAGAGCGGGTCACAATGGCGCCGCTTCGGCCTGCCGACGCCCGAGGGAGGGCGTCCGGCAGGCCCGCACGAGCGCATCGAGGATGGATCCGAGGGCAGGTTCGAGGGAAGGTTCGAGGGAAGGCATGCAAGAGAGAAGTCCACGCAAGGGCGCCGTCTGGATGACGGCCCAGGCGACCATCGTGGCCGCCGCGTCCGCCGCCACCATGACCGTGCTGAGCGGCTGCAAGCCCGGCGGCGACGCGCCCCGGCCGCTGGCGCCGGTGGAAGCGGCTTCCGCGAGTCCGGCGGTCAGCGCCACGCTGCAGCGGCAGAGCGACGAGGTGCTCGCCCGCTATCGCCAGATGATCGTGCTGATGGACGGCGAAGCCGCGCTCAAGCCCGCCGAGCGCGACGCCGTGCGCGCCGTCGGCATGCTGCTCTTCCACGACATGCAGGACAGCATCCGCGCCCTCGGGGAGACGGCGGCCAAGAGCACCGACCCGGCCGGCCTGGCCGCGCTGTCGGCGTTGCTGGACCGCGTCGAGCAGGAGCCGTCGTGGTTCGACGCCGACCGGCTCGCCTTCAAGGAATTCCTGGCGCAGCTCGCGCAGCAGTTCTCGACCTCGCAGAGCATCGCCGGCCTCAAGCTGGCCAAGCGCGCCGGCGAGGACCTCAGCGTCCTGGCCGAGATCGAGAACGCCTACGAGCAGGAGCTGCGCGACACCTTCGGCCGCTTCGCGCAGCGCGGCATCGTGCCCAAGCGCGAGAAGTGGACCGATTACGTCGCCAAGCTCAAGGGCCTGTACGCGCGCGACCGCATCCTGAAGGATTACGCGACCATCCTGCCGGACCTGCAGGCGCGTCCGAGCGTCAGCGACACGCCGGAGGACGCCGCGCCCGCAACGGCCGCGCCGACGCCGGCGACGACTGCGCCCGCTGCAGCGGCGACGCGGGGACCGACCAAGCAGGAGCGCGAGTTCTTCGGCCGCCAGTTGCCGCCCAAGACGGTGCTGCTGACCTTCGACGACGGCCCGCATCCGCGCTACACCGACGAGATCCTGGAGATCCTCAAGCGCTACCAGGCGCCGGCCGTGTTCTTCGAGCTGGGCCGCAACCTCGGCAGCGTGGACGCCAGCGGCAAGATCAAGCCGGGTCCCGGCAGCGAAGTCGCCAAGCGCGTGCTCGCCGCCGGCCATCCGATCGCGAACCACAGCTTCAGCCACGGCGTGATGTCGAAGTTCGAGCTCGACAAGGTGCGCCAGGAAGCGAGCTCGACCGAGGCGCTGCTCGACGCCGCCGGCCGCGACGGCCAGGCGCTGTTCCGCTTCCCCTACGGCGCGCGCAACGACGCCGCGCTGGGCGCGATCGAGGCGCTCAAGCTGCGCTCGATGATGTGGAACGTCGACTCGCTGGACTGGTCCGACCCCATCCCCAAGTCCATCGCCGCGCGCGTGCTGGGCGAGCTCGGCAAGCAGCAGCGCGGCATCGTGCTCTTCCATGACATCCACGCGCGCACCGTCGAGGCGCTGCCGCTGGTGCTCGACCAGCTCAAGGCGGAAGGCTACAAGTTCGCGGCCTGGAAGGACGGCAAGATCGTCGCGGCCGACACGCCCGCCGCGGACGCGACGCCGCCGGAACTCGCCGGCGCCAACCTCTATCGCGACAGCGTCGCGCTCGTGATCGGCATCGACCAGTACAAGGCCTGGCCGCGCCTGCAGCACGCCGTGCGCGACGCCCGCGCGATCCAGGAGACCTTGCAGACGCAATTCGGCTTCCGGCCGGAGAACGTCACCACGCTGACCGACGGCGACGCCACGCGCGCCAACATCCTGCGCGCGCTCAACGGCATGGCGCGCAAGGGCGGCGACGGCAGGCTCAGGCGCGACGACCGCGTGTTCGTCTTCTTCGCCGGCCACGGCAGCACGCGCAGGCTACCGAGCGGGCGCGACGTCGGCTACATCATCCCGGTCGACGCCGGCACCGACGACCTGCAGACCGACGCGATCGCGATGCCGCAGCTGCAGGAGCTCAGCGAAGCGCTGCCCGCCAAGCATGCCTTCTTCGTGATCGATGCCTGCTACTCGGGCCTGGGCCTGACGCGCGGCGGCGCGCCGGGCGGCAGCTCGAACTTCGTGCGCGACAACGCGCGCCGGCTGGGCCGCCAGATGATGACGGCCGGCGGCGCCGACCAGCAGGTCGCCGACGACGGGCCGGGCGGGCACTCGGTCTTCACCTGGACGCTGCTGCAGGCGCTGTCCGGCAAGGCCGACCTGAACGGCGACGGCCTCATCACCGCGACCGAGCTGGCCGCCTACGTCGCACCGGCGGTGTCGGCGATCGCGCACCAGACGCCGGCCTTCGGCAGCCTGCCGGGCAGCGAGGGCGGGGAGTTCATCTTCGAGCTCGCGTCCGCGCAGGAGCAGGCGCTCAGCGGCGACAGCAACCAGCTCGACCTCAAGACCAGCGCGCTGGCCAAGCAGGCGGACGATGCCCGCAACGCGCAACTGCAACCGGTGGCGCAGGCCTCCGCGCCGACCGGCGCCGCGCCCGGATCGCCCGCGGCCAGCGCCACCTCGGTGCAGGTCACGCTGAAGGGCCTGGACGGCACGGACACGGCGATCGCCACCAGCGCCGCGCCGGCGCCGACCAGCGCGCGCATCGCCGCGCAGCGCGCCAACGACCGCGGCCTGCAGCTCTACAAGGAGCGCCGCTACGACGAGGCCGAGGCCGCGTTCACCGAAGCGCTCAAGCTGCAGCCCAGGTTCGCGCTGGCGGCCAACAACCTGGGCTTCATCTACTACAAGCGCGACAAGCCGGCCGAGGCCGCGCGCTGGTACCGCAAGGCGATCGAGATGGACGGCAGCCGCGCGCTGGCGCACCTGAACCTGGGCGACGCGCTGCTGCGCGCGGGCGACGACGCGGGCGCGCAGGCGGCGTACCAGGCCTTCATCGAGCTCTCGCCGAAGCACGCGCGGGCCGCGGAACTCAAGGCCTGGATCGAGCGTCCGGACAGCGCGAAGAAGCCGGAACCGCCGCGCTGATGGGGGATCCCGGCCGCCGCGTGCGCGGCCGGGAAGACAGGCGGCGCCGTCATCGGGCGGGCGTTGGGAAGCGCCGACGGCAGGCGGGTTGTCCCTGATGCGAGGGGCGTTCCGCTTGCTGCTTAATCCGGCCTTTCCCGATGCCCGACCCGTTCGGTCGACGACTGACTACCGCTTCGTTCGATGCTTCCCCTGGCCTCCGATGGCGTCGCACCGCGCCTGATCCGCGTGCATCAGATGGATCCCCTCGCCTGGGCGCCGCTGCTGGCGGCCAGCGAGAGCGAAGGGCGGCAGATGCTGCGCCGCCTGATGGACGAATGGCGCAGCGGCGCCAACCGCTACGAGCAGCCCGGCGAATCGCTGTGGGCCTGGGTGGCCACGAACGGGCAGGTCGTCGCGGTGGGCGGCCTCAACGTCGAGCCGCCGCCCGGACGTCCCGGCACCGGCCGCATGCGTCGCTTCTACGTGCATCCCGACTGGCGCGGCCACGGCCTGGCGAAGCGGCTCGTGAACGCGGTGCTCGCCAGCGCGCAGGGGCACTTCAGCCGCTTGCACGTCAACTGCGAGGAAGCGGCGTCCGCGACCTTCTGGACCCGCTGCGGCTTCGCGCCGATCGACGCGAAGCTCGAGCCCATCGAGCGTCCCGCCCGCTACACGCACGTGCGGCTGCTGCCGCAGTTCCAGGCGGCCTGAACGGATCGCCGGCTCAGGCCGTCTTCGGCGGCCAGTGGGCCGCGCACACCTCGGCGGCCTCCGGCAGCGCCTCGATGCGCTGCAGCAGCGCGAAGAATCCGGGGCGGTTCGCCTCCAGGTGTTTCCGCGACCCCGACCACTTCGACACGATCACCGCCATCGCATCGAGCGCGCCGGGCGTCGCGCCGCTGAGCCACGGCTGTCCGGGGAACATGTCCGCGAAGATCTCCCAGTGCTTGTACAGCCGGGCTTTCGTGCCCGCGATGATGGCCTCGCGGTCGTCGGGCCCGGTGCGCGTCGAGTAGCGCTCCGGGTAGTCGATGACGCTGATGCAGCTGTAGCAGTTGGCGGCGATGTAGACGAGGCCGCGCAGGATCTGGTCGCGCCGGCGATCGCCGTCGCCGAGCAGTTGCGCGGCCGGGAAGCGCAGGCCGAGGTGCATCAGGATGGCGCCGCTTTCCGTGAGCACGTCGCCGTCGGGCGTGTGCAGCGTGGGGATCTGCATCAGCGGGTTGAGCGCGCGCAGCGCGTCCTGCTCCGACGCGTTCTCCCACGAGGACGCATGCACCGTGCGGTAGGCCTGGCCACACCAGCGCAGGCCGATCTCGACGATCGCGGAGCCGGAGCCCCGCGTGCCGTAGAGGACGTAGCCGGCATCGGACGCGGCGTCGGGCGTCGGGTTGGCAGCCGGGCTGGAAGGCGAAGGGGAGGCGGTCATCACGTTCTCCGCAAAAGGGGTGCGGAGAGTGTAGGAGCGCCGCCAGGCGCGCGATCAGCGCTCGAAGAACCGCATCCGTTCGTCGTCCGCCGGATGCGAGTTGAACGCGATGCGCAGCAGCTCGCCGGCGCCGGCCTTGGCCCGCTCGCCGACATCGCGGCCGAGGCCCCGCGGCTCGGACGCGCGTTCCGCCCGGCCCTGCGCGGACCGCTTCGAACGCCACTCGCCGAGGCGCTCGAACAGCACCCGCATCGCGCGCGGCGACCGGCCGCTGTCGACGAGCAGGCGCTTGGCCTGCGCGTCCGCCGCGCGTTCGAAGTCGCGCGAATAGCTCGCCTGCATCAGCACCGCCGGCGCACCCGCGAGCAGGCTCGAGAAGTCGCCGATCGCCACGCCCAGCAAGCCGCCCATCAGGCTCGCCCGCATCGTCAGGCGCAGGCCGTGCTGCTCCCGCACATGGCCCAGTTCATGCGCCAGCACGCCGAGCACCGCGTCGGGTTCGTCGCCGAGCAGCCGCAGCAGCTCGTCGGTGATCACGATGTGCCCGCCCGGCAGCGCGAACGCATTCGGTCCGAAGGTCTGACCGGCGTCGCGGAAGTGCAGCTCGTAGGGCGTGGCCTCCGCCGGTTGACTCGCCACCATCGCGGCGAAGCGCTCGCGCCACTGCTGCTGCTCGCGCGCCGACGTCGTGCTCGGCTTCAACAGCAGGCGGTCGATCTGGTCCAGCGCGCCGTCGCCGATCGACTGCTCGATGGCCGCAGGCAGGTGGCGCGCGATCACGTCCGCGGCGGCGGGCACGCCCCAGTGCCAGGTCATGCCGCCGACGGCCACGACCGCGACCAGCGCCACGATCGAATGCTTCCAGCTGGAGAACCATCGCACCGCGAGTCCGCCGCCCAGTCCTCGACCCTGCGTGGAGGCGTCGGCCCAGGCGTCCCAGTCGGAGGCGTCCTTGGCCATCAGTACGCCGCCATCGGGCAGCTGCGCCTGCCGCTGTCCGTGACGCGTGCGCTCCGGCCATTGCACCTGGCGGATCGGATAGCGGCGCTCGACGCCCGCGAGGTCCTGGTCGTGGACGACCAACTGCTCGCGTTCCAGCCAGAGCCGGACCGGCCGCGCGCGGGCGCTGCGGCCGTCGAACCAGTCCGCCTGCAGCGTCGCGGCGGCTGCCGCGGCCTCCGCGGTGTGCGCGCCCTCCGACACGCCCGGTGCGTCCGGCATCACAGGCCCATGTCGATGCCGAAGAAGTCGCCCGCCAGGTCGCCCGCGGCGTCCTGCGAGGCGCTCTCCTGGCCGGCCACCCAGGTCTCGGGATCGCCGTCCATCGTCAGGCTCACGGCCTCCAGGCGCAGGCGCGCGGTGTGCACCGCGGCGAACGGCCGGTACAGGCCCAGCGTCACCGCCGTCAGCAGCCAGTTCTTCAGCGTGAGCTTCGCCAGCGCGCCGAAGCGCAGCTGGCTGGTGAAGGACAGGTCGTCGGTCGTCGTGCGGTTCCAGACCAGGTTCTGGAAGCGCGCCGTGAAGAACGGTCCGACGAGCGCGAAGAGCAGCAGGTAGGTCAGGCCGAACGACACGAAGGTCGAGATCATGATCACGACCTGGGACTTGCTCAAGCTGCTCGCCCCCACGATGCCCATGGCCAGCAGCATCCCGGCCAGCAGCACGAGCAGGCCGAGGCCGGCCGCCTTGAGGCACAGCCAGTACACGCTGCCGGCGCCCAGGCGCAGCTCGCCCTGTTGCGCCGCGATGCGGTAGCCGTTGTGCTGGTAGCGTTTCGCGGCCGCCACGATCCACGGCACGACCAGCGCCATGACGATCACGGTCAGCACCACCAGCTGCTCGACGAGGCCGAACCGCGGCTTGCCGTTGACCAGCAGCCCGGCCGGCCCGCCGATCACCTGCGCCGTGAGGGCCACGCCGGACAGGATCCAGACCGGCAGCGCCGGCGCATAGGCGCCCTTGAGCGAGCCGGCGAAACCGAATCTCAAGCCGCGCCAGCCGGTGTTGCCCAGCCGGAACTGCATGCCGGCGCGCCACAGCGCCGGCCAGATCGCGGCCATCACGCCGAAGGCCACCAGCCCCGCCAGCGGCGAGAAATGCCCCGCCGCCGAGTACGTGCCCATCAGCACCAGCAGCAGCAGGTGGCCGCGGAACATCTTCCACGGGTCGCCGTGGAAGGACAGCGCGTGGCCGTCGATCAGCGTGTTGGCGTAGAAATAGCGGATGCGCCGCGCCTTCGCGAACGGCCAGTACAGGCTGGCCGTGACGATTGTCAACAGCAGGTTGACGATCCAGATCCGGAAGTACTCGCTGCCCGATCCGGTGAACTGGATCTCGAGCTTGCGCTTGCGATATTCCGACAACGGCCATCCGGTCAAACCGCCGGTCGCCGCCCCCTCCTCGTGCTGCTGCATGGATTCCCTCTCTCTGTGGTGTGGGGACCGGTCTCCTGGGGATCCGGTCCGTCTCTTGGGCGCACCGCTTGCCTGATGCGCCTCGTCGGCCCCTCGGCCGCGACCCCGCATTCGGGCGGGGCGGGCGGGAGTGTGCGTCACCGGCGCAAGGGACGGCAATACACCCAAATGAGGGCTGCGCCACTGTCGCGTCCGGGAGTCAGTCTGCGGAGTCGACTCGCTAGAATCCCCTGACACCATGAAGCTCATCGGATCCCTCACCAGCCCCTACGTCCGCAAGGTCCGCGTCGTCATGGCGGAAAAGAAGCTCGACTACCAGTTCGAGCTGGAGGACGTCTGGGGCAGCGACAACATCCTCAAGGTCAACCCGCTCGGCAAGGTGCCGTGCCTGGTGATGGAGGGGCAGGATTCGATCACCGGCGCGGTGTTCGATTCGCGCGTCATCGTCGAGTACGTCGACACGCTGTCGCCGGTCGGCCGCCTGATCCCCGAGCGCGGCCGCGAGCGCTGCGAGGTGCGCACCTGGGAGGCGCTGGCCGACGGCCTGATCGATGCCTGCATCGCGGCGCGCCTGGAGCACACCTGGTCCGGCCGCGCGCCGGGGGAACGCAGCGAAGCCTGGGTGGAACGTCAGATGAACAAGGTCCTGGCCTCGCTGCAGGCCATGGCCAACGGGCTGGGCGAGAAGAACTGGTGCTCCGGCAACCACTTCACGCTGGCCGACATCGCGCTCGGCTGCGCGCTCGGCTACCTGGACTTCCGCTTCGCCCAGATCGACTGGCGCGCGGCGCACCCCAACCTCGCGAAGCACTTCGACAAGCTCATGACGCGTCAGAGCTTCCAGGACACGCTGCCGCCCGCGAACGCCTGATGCGGCGCGCGGCCCTCAACTGGGCCCACAATGGCCCGGTCCGGCGGGGTTCGATCCAGACCCTCGCTGTCCTGACATACCGTTGACGGATCCCGGGAGGATTGGATGGGTGTGAAGCGAGCGTTGGCGCCGATCGGGCGCTTTTTCGGTGGCGTGTGGTGGTTCCTGAACGGCACGCGGCGCGTGGTGTTCACGCTGCTGTTCTGGCTGATCGTGATCGGCCTGATCTGGGCGGCGGTGCGCGGCGGCAAGCCGCTGCAGGACAAGACGACGCTCGTGCTGGACATCCGCGGCGATGTCGTCGAGCAGTTCTCCGGGTCGCCGCGCGACCAGGCGATCGCGCAGATCAAGGGCGAGGCGCGCGCCCAGACGCGCCTGCGCGACATCCTGCGCGCGCTGGACGCGGCGGCCAAGGACGATCACATCGTGCAGGTCGTGCTCAACCTCGACCAGATGGGCAGCGCCACGCCTGCCGCGCTGCATGAGATCGAAGCCGCGCTGACCCGCTTCAAGGCCAGCAAGAAGCCGGTGGTCGCCGCCGGACTGGCCTTCGACCAGCGCTCGTACTACCTGGCGGCGCAAGCCACCGAGGTCTACGTCCACCCGATGGGCGGCGTGATGATCGAAGGCTACGGCCGCTATCGCAACTACTACAAGGACGCGCTGGACCGCGTGGGCATCTCGCCCAACGTGCTGCGTGTCGGCACCTACAAGAACGCGGTCGAGCCCTACTTCGCCAACGGGCCGTCGCCCGCGACGATGGAAGCCGACGCCTATCTGTACGACGAGCTGTGGGCCCGTTACCAGACCGGTGTCGAGACGGCGCGCAAGCTTCCCAAGGGATCCATCCAGCGCGCGATCGACGAGCTGCCGGAGCGCCTGAAGGCCGTGGGCGGCGATCCCGGCAAATTCGTGCTGGCCGAGAAGCTGGTCGACGGCCTGAAGACCGAGGACGAGGTCGAGGCGCTGCTCGAGAAGCGCGGCGCCAAGGACGAGAAGCGCCTGCGCCAGATCGGCCTGGGCGCCTATGTCGCGCAGCTGCCGCCCAAGCTGCCCAAGCCCGAGGGGCAGGTCGGCGTGATCGTGGCCGAGGGCGAGATCGTCGACGGCAGCGCCGGGCCGGGCAAGATCGGCGGCGAGTCGATGTCCAGGCTGATCCGCCAGGCGCGCGAGGACGAGAAGATCAAGGCCGTCGTGCTTCGCGTGAATTCACCGGGGGGCAGCGCCTTCGCCTCCGAGCTGGTGCGCCGCGAGCTGGAACTGACGCGCGCGGTCGGCAAGCCGGTCGTCGTGTCGATGGGCGGCGTGGCGGCCTCGGGCGGGTACTGGATCTCGATGTCGTCGGACGAGGTGATCGCCGACGCATCGACGATCACCGGCTCGATCGGCGTGTTCGGCATGCTGCCCACCGGCGAGAAGCTGCTGGACAAGCTCTCGATCCACACCGGCGGCTACACGACGACCTGGCTGGCCAACGGCTACGACCCGCGGCGTCCGCTGGATCCGCGGATGGCGCAGGTGGTGCAGTCGTCCATCGAGCACATCTACGCCGACTTCACCGGCAAGGCGGCGCAGGCGCGCAAGAAGTCGCCGCAGCAGATCGACGCCGTCGGCCAAGGCCGCGTGTGGACGGGCTCGCAGGCGCTGGAGCGCGGGCTGGTCGACAGAACCGGCCTGCTGGCCGACGCGATCGCCAGCGCGGCCAAGCGCGCCAAGCTCGGCGACGATCCGACGGTGCGTTACGTCGAGCCCGACCGCAGCACCTTCGACCGGCTGCTGTCGAGCATGGGCGACGCCGCGGCGCCGTCGCTGCGCGGCATGGTCATGCATGCGTTGGGCGGCATTCCGGCGGTGCCGGCACCGCTGCGCGAGGCGCAGGTCGACATCACCTGGCTGGCCGAGCAGGCCGAGGCCGGTCCGGCGGGCTCGAAGCCGCCGGTGCGCGCGATCGTGCACTGCCTCTGTACCGCGCCCTAGCTATACTTCCTCGGATGGCGCCGATTTGTCCGGCTTGCGGGCGCCCAAGAAATGCAGCTAAAGAGGGACACCCGATCCACGGATCGAGACCCGGTGTTCCGCTTCAAGCAGCGGCGCCGGGTTTTGTTTTTTGAGGTGTTCCATGGGATCTGTCGGTGACGTCACACCGCAGCGCTTGTTGTTCGAGGAGCCGCTGGCCTTGCGCAGCGGCGCCCGCATCGGCGGGTATGAACTGATGGTCGAGACCTACGGCCGGCTCAACGAGGACAAGTCCAACGCGGTGCTGGTGTGCCACGCCTTGAACGCCAGCCACCACGTGGCCGGCACGCACGCCGGCGTCGAGAAGAGCGAAGGCTGGTGGGACAACCTGGTCGGCCCGGGCAAACCGCTGGACACCGACCGGTTCTTCGTCATCGGCATCAACAACCTGGGTTCGTGCTTCGGCTCCACGGGGCCGATGCATCTGAATCCGGACACCGGCCGCGTGTACGGCAAGGACTTCCCGGTCGTCACCGTGCAGGACTGGGTCGATGCGCAGGCGCGTGTGCTGGACCGCTTCGGCATCCAGAAGCTGGCGGCGGTGCTCGGCGGCTCGCTGGGCGGCATGCAGGCGCTGGACTGGACGCTGCGCTACCCGCAGCGGATGCGCCACTGCATCGCGGTGGCGACGGCGCCCAACCTGTCGGCGCAGAACATCGCGTTCAACGAGGTCGCCCGCCGGGCCATCATCACCGACCCTGAGTTCCACGACGGCTTCTTCTACGAGCACGGCGTGGTGCCGCGCCGCGGGCTGCGGGTGGCGCGGATGATCGGCCACATCACCTACCTGAGCGACGACGTGATGGAGGAGAAGTTCGGCCGCCAGATGCGTTCGGCGGAGCTGGGCTATTCGACCTCGGACATCGAGTTCCAGATCGAGAGCTACCTGCGCTACCAGGGCGACAAGTTCAGCGAGTACTTCGACGCCAACACCTACCTGCTGATCACGCGGGCGCTGGACTACTTCGATCCGGCGCGCGAGCACGGCGGCGACCTGAGCCGCACCTTCGCCAGCGCGCTGTGCAAGTTCCTGGTGGTGAGCTTCACGACCGACTGGCGCTTCTCGCCGGCGCGTTCGCGCGAGATCGTCAAGGCGCTGCTCGACAACCGGCGCGACGTGTCCTACGCCGAGATCGACGCGCCGCACGGCCACGACGCCTTCCTGCTCGAGGACCCGCGGTATCACGGCGTGCTGCGCGCCTATTTCGACCGCGTCGCGAAGGAGCATGAGAAGCCGCTGCCGGGCGGTGCTTCCGCGCCGGTGTCTCACCGTCTCCAGGGAGTGGCGGTATGAGTGATCGCGCGGTGATGGACATGATCGCGGAGCTGGTCCCGCCGGGCTCCCGCGTGCTCGACCTGGGCTGCGGCACCGGCGAGCTGCTGGCGCACCTGCAGGCCACGAAGGGCTGCACCGGCTACGGGGTCGAGCTGGACGATGCGAACGTGCTCGCCTGCGCGCAGCGCGGCGTGAACGTGATCCAGCTCAACCTGGAAGAAGGGCTGGCGATCTTCGAGGACCAGAGCTTCGACGTCGTGCTGCAGCTGGAGACGCTGCAGAACCTGCGCAACACCGAGGCGATGCTGCGCGAGACGGCGCGCGTCGGCCGGATGGGGGTGGTGAGCTTCCCCAACTTCGCGCATTGGCCGAACCGCCTGCAGATCCTCGCGGGACGCATGCCGGTGACGCGGGTGCTGCCGTACCAGTGGTACGACACGCCCAACATCCGCGTCGGCACCTACGCCGACTTCCAGATCCTGGCGCGCAAATGCGGGCTGCGGGTGCTGGACAGCTTCGGCGTGCAGGGGGGCCGACAGGTGCGCGTGATGCCGAACCTGATGGCCAGCATGGCGGTGTTCAAGTTCGACCGGGACTGAGCGTGGGCGACCCGGGCGTCGCGCTCAATCCTCGTAACGTCCGAGGCGCACCATCGTCTGTCCGCTGAGACCGGCGCGGCGCGAAGGCATGATCAGCACGCACGCGTCGTGCGGCGTGAGCCAGCGCCGACCGCCGTCCTCGGCCAGCGGCGTGCCGGCCTTGGGGACCACCTTCAGGTGGTGCGTCGGCATCAGGAAGCGGAAGGCCGGCGTCACCGCGGTCACGCCCTCGCCGACGCGCACCAGCCGCTGCCGCGCGGGCGCCGGCACGCGCAGCTGCGCGTCCGCCCACGCCGCGTCGACCATCGCCAGGTGGCGCAGGAAGCGCACCGTGACGTCCTGCGCCATGTCCGCGCTCTCAGGCTCCCAGTGCGAGCCGCATTCGACCAGCACCGCCTGCCGGTCGCTGGCCGGATCGGCGAAACCGCCCCGGTCGATCAGCCGCAGGCCCGCCGCATGGCCGGTGTCGACCAGCAAGGTCTCCGGCTGACCCAGCGCGTGCGCCAGCGGCACGCTCTTGTCCGTCATGCCGCAGATCGTCAGCGCCGGCGCGCCCGCCTCCTGCATCGAGTGCAGGTCCAGCAGCACGTCCGCCGCGTCGACGAAGGGCGCCAGCGCGCGCGCCCGCCGCAGTTCCACCGAGTCGCGCGCACCGCGCAGCACCGCGTCGTCCCAGATCCGGTTCATGTCCTCGTCGACGCAGCGCGACGAGAACGGCTCCGACACGTCGAAGCGCCGGAAGGCCTCGACGTTGGCGAAGGCCAGGATCAGCCGGCCCCGCAG
The DNA here is from genome assembly GCA_946886855.1 of uncultured Roseateles sp. The sequence continues at coordinate 46,641 of CAMPJJ010000023.1, forward strand.
GGGCTTCACGCCTTGGCTCAAGAGCCTGTCCAGCGCGATCGCGCCGCACAGCTCGTTGCCGTGCGTCAGCGCGACGATCATCGCCGTCGGCCCGGGCCGGCCGGCGTCCAGCACGTGGACGAATTCGACGTCGGTCCCGGTGCCGCGCCGCCAGCGCTCGATCGCCGGCGGCAGGAGCCGGACTTCCGGATTGAAGGGCGGGAAGCTCTCAAGCAGGGCGGGCGTCATCGTCGTCGAAACGTGGGGGTCGTCCACGGCGGGTGGACCGTCCGGGCGATCCTACACTCCGGCCCCATGAAGACTCTCACCGGCCATGATGGCCTCCCGCTGCACTGGCGGGAATGGGGCGCCGACCTGTCGCTGCCCACCCGCGGCACCGTGCTGATCGTCCACGGCCTGGGCGAACATATCGGCCGCTACGAAGCCGTCGCCGGGCGCCTGAACGACTGGGGCTGGCATGTCGCCGGCTTCGACCAGCGCGGGCACGGCGCCTCCGGCGGCCCGCGCGGCGACATCCCGAAGCACGACAGCCTGCTGCTCGATCTGGCCGCCACCATCGACTGCCTGCGCGCCGACGATCGCAAGGGACGGGGGCCGCTGATCCTGCTCGGCCACTCGATGGGCGGCGCCGTCGCGGCCCGCTTCGTCGCCGGCGCCCTGGAGAACGCCCAGTGGTCGCGGCCGGTCGACGGGCTCGTGCTCAGCTCCCCGGCGCTGGATCCGGGGCTGTCCGCCTTCCAGCGCGGCCTGCTCGGCGCGACGCTGCCGCTGGTGCCGCACCTGGCCGTCGGCAATGGGCTGAATCCGGCCTGGATCTCTCGCAGCGCGGACGTGGTCCAGGCCTACAAGGCCGATCCGCTGGTGCACAACCGCATCACCCCGACGCTGGCGCGGATGATCGCCAGATTCGGTGCCGAGACGCTGCCGCTGGTGCCGCGCTGGACCACGCCGACGCTGCTGATGTGGGCCGGCGCCGACCGGTGCGTCGCCCCGGCCGGCAGCGCCGCGTTCGCCGCGGCGGCGGCCGCGGGCGGGGCGGTGCAGGCCGTGCCCTTCCCGGGCCTGTCCCACGAGATCTTCAACGAACCTGAGCGCGAACAGGTCTTCGCCCGGCTGCGCGCCTGGCTGGGCACACGCTCCTAGAATCGACCGATCCACCGGATTCCCCACCCGGACCCGGTTTCGTCACTTTCCGCCCGGACCGGCCGCCCCGCGCGACCCCGGACCCAGCCATGGCGGCCCACCGGCCGCGCAGGAGACCCGCATGAACGCACGTGACCCGTCGTTGCCGCTGCAGACCGATGAAATCAGCGCCCTGGGCGCCTTCGCCGAGAAGGTCTGGGACCAGGAGATCGTCCCCGCGCTGACCGACTACATCGCCATCCCCGCCAAGAGCCCGATGTTCGATGCCGACTGGCAGGCCAACGGCTACATCGAGCGCGTCGTCCGCGACGCCGCCCAGTGGGTGGAAAGCAAGAAGATCCCCGGCCTGAAGCTGGAGGTCATCCGCCAGGAAGGCCGCACGCCGGTCATCTTCTTCGAGCTGCCGTCGACCAAGGCGGAGAGCGCCGACACCGTGGTCCTTTACGGCCACCTGGACAAGCAGCCCGAGTTCAACGGCTGGCGCGCCGACCTCGGTCCGTGGACGCCGAAGTACGAGGACGGCAAGCTCTACGGCCGCGGCGGCGCCGACGACGGCTACGCGATCTACGCCTCCATCACCGCGCTGCTGGCGCTGGACCAGCAGGGCATCCCGCGCCCGCGCTGCGTCGGCCTGATCGAGGCCTGCGAGGAGTCCGGCTCCTACGACCTGCCGGCCTACATCGACCTGCTCCGGCCGCGCCTGGGCAATGTCTCGCTGGTGGTCTGCCTGGACTCCGGCGCCGGCGACTACGACCGCCTCTGGATGACGACCTCGCTGCGCGGCATGGTCTCCGGCGTGCTCAAGGTCGAGGTGCTGACCGAAGGCATCCACTCCGGCGACGCGTCGGGTGTGGTGCCGTCCTCGTTCCGCATCCTGCGCCAGGTGCTGGACCGGCTGGAGGATTCCAAGACCGGCCGCCTGCTGCCCGACTCCTTCCATTGCGACATCCCCGGCGTGCGCTTCGAGCAGGCGCAGGCGACCGCCGCGATCCTGAAGGAAGAGGTCTACAAGCGCCTGCCCTGGGCTTGCGGCGCCGACGGCGGGCCGGTCCTGCCGGTGACCTCCGACCCGGTCGAGGTGCTGCTCAACCGCACCTGGCGGCCGACGCTGTCGGTGACCGGCGTGGACGGTTTCCCCGAGCTGAAGAGCGCCGGCAACGTGCTGCGCCCGTACACCGCCTTCAAGCTGTCGCTGCGCCTGCCCCCGCTGATCGACGGCAACGAGGCCGCGCTCAAGCTCAAGGCGCTGCTCGAGGACAACGCGCCGTACAACGCCAAGGTCAGTTTCGTGCCGGACGGTCGCGCCGGCGCCTACGGTGCCACCGGCTGGAATACGCCGGAGCTGTCGCCGTGGCTGAGCCAGGTGCTGGACGACGCCAGCCAGGCCCACTTCGGCCAGCCGGTCGGCTACATCGGCCAGGGCGGCACCATCCCGCTGATGAGCATGCTGCAGAAGGGCTTCCCGGCCGCGCAGATGATGGTCTGCGGCGTGCTGGGCCCCAAGAGCAACGCCCACGGCCCCAACGAGTTCCTGCACGTGCCCTACGGCAAGCGCCTGACCGCCGCGGTGGCGCAGGTGATCGCGGCGCACCCCTGAACGCCGCGGACCCGGTCGGCGGCCCGCTGGCTCGGTGGGTCGCGCAGGTCCGCTGATCGACGCACAGCAGAGGCGGCCCGCGGCGACGCGGCGTCCGCCCGGAGGAGACGGGATGGATCAGGTCAAGGCGATGCGGGTCTTCACCCGCGTGATCGACGAGGGCAGCCTCGCCGGCGCGGCGCGGGCCATGGACCTGGCGCCCGCCGTGGTCACGCGGCTGGTGGCGGATCTGGAGGAGCACCTCGGCGCGCGGCTGCTCAACCGCACCACGCGGCGGCTGTCGCTGACCGACGTCGGCGAGGGCTACCTGGAACGCTGCCGCCGCATCCTCAGCGACATCGAGGAGGCGGAGGCGCTGGCGTCCGCGGCGACCAACGAGCCGCGCGGCACGCTGCGCGTGCTGATCCCGCCGGCCATCGCGATCCATCAGCTGGCGCGGCACATGGCGCGCTTCCATGCGCTGTACCCGCTGGTCAGCGTCGAACTGGTCGCGCCCGGTCCCGTCGACACGCTCGACGAAAGCTTCGACATCACCGTCATCTCGACCCGCAGTCCGCTGCAGGGCGACTTCATCGCCCGCAAGCTGGCCCGCACCGAGGTGATCCTGTGCGCGTCGCCCGAGTACCTGGGCCGGCGCGGCAAGCCGCAGCATCCCTCCGACCTCAAGCAGCACGACGTCATGCTGCCGCCCATCCACGAGCTGACCCGCGGCGTGACCTTCGAGCGCTGTGGCGCGGACGGACTCACCACCGAGAGCTTCTTCGCGATCCCCAGCCGGCCGGTGATGACCACCTCCTCGGTCGACACCAAGTACGCCTGCGCGCTGCACGGGCTGGGCGTGGCCGGGCTGCCGTCCTTCGTCGTCGGCGACGCGCTGATGGAAGGCGCGCTGGAGCGCGTGCTGCCGCAGTGGCGCATCTACAGCTACCAGCTGTGGGCGGCGATGCCGACCCGCAAGTTCGTCCCGGCGCGCACCCGCGCCTTCATGGATTTCCTCGTCGAGATCTTCGGCGGGAAGGACGAGGATCCGTGGCTCACCGCGGCGGGCTGCCCGTCGTATCGGGCGGCTCAGGAATTCCTCGCCGCTCAGGCGGCTCAAGCGGCGAGGGCCGCGAAGGCGCCGGCCACGCCCGCCGAGGGCGACTGAGGCGGCGCGCGGCGCCCGGGCGTCGCTTCTGAGTCTGCGGGCGCCTTCGGGCGTCAGCGCAGGCTGAAGCCGACCTGCGTGTACTGCGGCTGCAGATCTTCGATGAGGCGCAGCAGCGGCGACAGCTCGATGTAGCGTGTCGCCGTCTTCACGACGTAGGCGTAGAAGCGCGGCAGGTCTTCCGCGTAGTGCGGTTTGCCGTCGCGGTGCTTGAGCCGGCAGAAGATGCCCATGATCTTCAGCTGCCGCTGCAGCACGGTCCATTCGAGCCGGCGCCAGAACAGGCCGAAGTCCAGCGCCATCTCATGCGGGTCTTCGCCGTTCGGGTCCAGGCCGAACAGGCCGGCGCGCCGGGCGCCTTCCCAGTAGCGCACCGCCCAGTCCAGCTCCTCGGCCTCTTCCCAGGAAATGAACGCGTCGCGCATCAGCGAGGCGATGTCGTAGGTGATGGGGCCCAGCACCGCGTCCTGGAAGTCGAGGATGCCGGGCGTGGCGAAGACCGCATCACCGCCGGCGGCGGCGACGTCGGCCGTGGCGGCGCCGGTCCCTGCCGGGCAGACCATCAGGTTGCGCGGCATGTAGTCGCGGTGCATCGGCACGCGCGGCTGCGCCAGGATATTGGCCGACAGCAGCGCCACCGTCCGGTCCCAGTAGCCGCGCTGCTTGTCGTTCCAGGTCTTGCCGTGGTGGGCCTGGACGCACCAGTCGACGAAGATCTGCAGCTCGCGGCGCACGAAAGCCTCGTCGAACGGCGGCAGCGCGCCCTCGGCACGGGCGGCCTCGCTGGTCTGCCAGCGCAGCAGCGCGGTCGTGGCATCGCGCATCAGCGCACGGGGTACTTCCGCGTCGCCCTCGCGCTGCGCGGCGAGCAAGGCGTCGAGGTAGGAGGCGGTGCCGAGGTCTTCCATCAGCGCGAAGCCGAGCCCGGCATCGTGCGCGAGCATCGTCGGCACATGCAGGCCGCGTTCCGCCATCAGCGCGCCGACCTGGACGAAGCTCGCCACCTGGTTGGGCGAGGCCGGGTCGTCCATCACGATCAGCGTGCCGCCGTGGGCGGTGGCGATGCGCAGGTAGCGGCGGAAGCCCGCATCGCTGCTGGCCGCGGCGAGCGTCTCCTCGCGCAGGCCGTGCGTCGCCACGAGCGGCGCCAGCCAGCGATGGAATCGGGCGGCGCGGTCGGCGTCGGGCCAGAGCGGGGACGCTGCGGGCAGGGCGTGCGGGGCGGAAGGGGTCATCGGCGGGGAAGCAGAAGGGCCGCTGCGCGAGCGGCCCCGGGGTCGGTGACAAGGCGCTCCGGCGGTCCTGCCGGCTCGCAAGCCTCGTGGATAATGATTCTACAAACCCCGGGCAGCGCGGCGCGATCGACGCGCGGCCGCCTGACCTCTGCAAGACGCTGCCCGCCCGATGCGCCCACCGGTTTCCCGTCCCCGCCCGATCTCGCTGGCGGCCGCCTTGGCGGTCGCCCTGCCTGGCTTCTCCGTCTTCTCCGCCCAGGCGCAGGAGTCCGCCGGCCAGCCGCTGACCCTCAAGTCGGTCAAGCAACTGCACCAGACCAAGCGCAAGGACGCCCGTCCCGCGCTGGCGCTGAGCGCCGACCGTATCAGCAGCGAGATGGACCAGACCTCCACCGCCGAGGGCGACGTCCAGCTGCGTTACGGCGGCATGCTGCTGAAGTCGAATACCCTGCGCTACGACTACCCGCAGGACCTCGCCACGGCCGAGGGCGAGGTCGAGCTGAGCCAGAACGGCGCCGTGCTGCGCGGCCCCAAGCTGGAGCTCTTCGTCGACAAGTTCGAAGGCCAGCTCCAGAGCCCGACCTACTTCTTCGCCGCGACCGGCGGCAGCGGCAGCGCCAAGGCGATCCACTTCCTCGGCGACCAGCGCATGCGCGCCGACGAGGCGACGTACTCGACCTGCCCGGTGTCGGAGAAGGGCGAGCAGGACGCCGCCGATGCCGCCAGCGGCCGAAAAGATGGAAAGGGCAAGCGCGACTGGGAACTGGTCACCAGCAGCCTCAACCTGGACTTCGACGCCGGCGAGGGGGTCGCGAAGGATGCCGTGGTCCGGTTCCTCGGCGTGCCCATCCTGGCCGCGCCGTCGCTGAGCTTCCCGCTCGGCGACCAGCCCAAGTCCGGCCTGCTGCCGCCCAACGTCAACATCGACAACCGCAGCGGCGTCGAGTACAGCCAGCCCTTCTACTGGAGCATCGCGCCCAACCGCGATGCGACGATCACGCCCTTCGTGATGACGCGCCGCGGCCCCGGGGTGGACACGCAGTTCCGCTACCTGGAGCCTGGCCACCGCGGCCAGATCGACTACGCGCTGCTGCCGCACGACCGGGTCACCGGCACCTCGCGCTGGGACCTGCGGCTGAACGCCGACGGCGACGTGACGCCGAACTGGACCTACAACGTCCATACCGAGCGCGTCTCCGACGACGACTACTGGAAGGACCTGCGCAGCCGCATGCTGACGCAGACGCCGCGCCTGCTGTCGACGGACCTGCGCACGCAGCGCGAGTTCAGTTTCAACTGGGGCGAGATGCAGACCTACGCGCGGGTCCAGAAATGGCAGCCGCTGCAGGTCGCGCAGATCGAGGACAAGTTCGCCTCGCCGTACCAGCGTTCGCCGCAGATCGGCGTGCGGCTGCAGACCGGCGCCGATGAATCGGTGCTGGCCGGCTACCTCCCGACCGGCCGCCGCGCGCGGCTGGAGGGGGGCCTCGAGGTGGAATACAACCGCTTCGACCTGCCTGGCGGCGCGCTGGACTCCCAGACGCAGACCGGCGAGCGGATCCACCTGCTCGGCCACGTGAGCCTGCCGTTCAGCGGCGCGGCCTGGTGGCTGATCCCGAAGATGTCGATCAACGCGGCGAGCTACAACCTCGACCAGCCGATCGACGCGGCCGGCCGGCGTTCGATCGGGCGCACCATCCCGACCTTCAGCGTCGACCATGGCTGGATCCTGGAGCGCAACACCTCGCTGTTCGGCCAGGCGATGCGCCAGACGCTCGAGCCGCGCCTGCTGTACGTCAACACGCCGTACCGCGACCAGAGCGCGATCCCCAACTTCGACGCGTCGCCGCGGGACTACAACTTCGATTCGGTCTTCGCCGAGAACCAGTTCTCCGGCGTGGACCGCGTCAACGACGCCAACATGCTGGCCTTCGGCGCGACCACGCGCTGGATCGAGGACGAGCGCGGCGAAGAGCAGTTGCGCCTGGGCATGGTCCAGCGCTACCTGTTCCGCAACCAGCAGATCACCCCCGACGGCTCGCCGCAGACCCACCGCCTGTCCGACGTGGTGCTGCTGGCCTCGGCGCACCTGAACCAGGCCTGGTGGACCGACAGCACGCTGCAGCTGAATTCCGCCGACGGCAAGGTCGAGCGGACCGTGCTGCGCCTGCGTTATTCCCCCGGGCCCTTCCGTACCGTCAGTGCGTCCTACCGCCTCGCCCGCGGGCAGAGCGAGCAGGTCGAGCTGGCATGGCAATGGCCGCTGTTCGGGCCGGATCGCAAGTCGGTCGCCGGCGGACCCGGTTGCGCCGGAGCCTGGTACGGCGCGGGCCGTCTGCAATACAGCATGCGCGACAAGCGCTTCACCGATTCCGTGATCGGCGCCGAGTACGACTCCGGCTGCTGGATCCTGCGCGTCGGCGCGGAACGCCAGGCCACCGGCCGCGCGGAAACCAACACCCGACTGATCCTCCAGCTGGAGCTGGTCGGCCTCTCGCCGCTGGGCTCCAATGCGCTGAAAGTGTTGAGAGACAATATCCCGGGTTACCGTTCGCTGAGCTCCGAGCGCTCGGCTTTTGGCACATATGACTGAACTGCGTTCGATGCGATATCTCCAGCCGGTGGCGGCCACCCTCCTGTCCCTGAGCGCCGCCCTGGCCGGCTCGGCATCTTCGGCGCAGACGACGCCCGCTCCAGCCCGTGCAGCCTCCGCCCCCGCGCCTGCCGCGGCGGCATCGGCGCCGGCCAATCGTCCGGTCGTCGAGCAGCGGCAGCTCAAGCCGGGCGACTACATCGCGGCGATCGTCAACACCGACATCGTGGCGGCGTCGGAAGTGATCCAGCGCACCGAGCGGGCGCGCGACGAAGCCCGCCAGCGCGGCCAGACCGTCACCAACGAGCTGCTGCACAAGCAGGCCCTGGACAGCCTGATCGACGAGCGCGTCATCGTGACCTACGCCCGTGAGAACGGCCCGCGCGTGGACGAGCCGGAGCTGGATCGCGTCGTCGCGAACGTCGCGACGCAGAACAAGCTGACGATGCCCGAGCTGCGCCAGCGTCTGGCCGCGGAAGGCATCGACTTCAAGCGTTTCCGCGAGAACCTGCGCGACCAGATGCTGAGCGAGCGCGTCCGCGAGCGCGAGGTGCAGGGCCGCATCCGCATCACCGACGGCGACATCGACAAGTACCTGGAGGAGCGCCAGGCGGCGCTGCAGGGGCGCGCGCAGCTGAACATCGCGCAGATCCTGGTGCCGGTGCCTGAAGGCTCGAGCCTCGCGGTGGTCGCCGAGCGCAAGGCGCGCGCCGACGCCGCGCTCGCCCGCATCAAGGCCGGCGAGGATTTCGCCAAGGTCGCCCGCGAAGTGTCGGAAGACGCGAACAAGAGCCGCGGCGGCGAGATCGGCCTGCGCGCCGCCGACAAGCTGCCCGATGTCTTCGTCGAGGCCGTCAAGGGCCTGAAGGACGGTGAAGTGCGACCTGAGCCGCTGCGCTCCGAGGCCGGTTTCCACGTGCTGAAGCTGATCGAGCGCCAGACCGGGAAGGCCTCGATCAACGTGGTCGTGCAGACGCATGCACGCCACATCCTGCTGCGTCCGTCCGAGCAGTTGAGCCCCGAGCAGGCGACCCGCCGGCTGGTCGAGTTCAAGCGCGCGATCGAGTCCAAGCGCGCCACCTTCGAGCAACTGGCCCGCGCCAACTCGGAAGACGGCAGCGCGCAGGAAGGCGGCGACCTGGGCTGGGTCTCGCCGGGCGGCTTCGTGCCCGAGTTCGAGCAGGCCATGGACACGCTGCCGATCAACGGCATCTCGGATCCGGTACCGTCGCGTTTCGGCATCCACCTGATCCAGGTGATGGAACGCCGCGACGTGGTCCTCGACACGAAGCAACTGCGCGAGCAGGCCCGCAATGCGCTGCGCGAGCGCAAGTACGACGACGCCTACAACGACTGGATGAAGGAAATACGCGCCCGCGCCTTCATCGAGACGCGCGAGTGGCTGGACTGACCGGCCGGGACTGAGTTCATGGGACATGTCGCGCGCAAGCGCTTCGGCCAGCACTTCCTGACCGACCGGGCGATCATCGACGGCATCGTCGACGCGATCGCCCCCGGCGAGGATCAGGCCATGGTCGAGATCGGCCCGGGCCTGGGCGCGTTGACGCTGCCGCTGCTGCAGCGGATGCCGGCCTCGAGCCGGCCGCTGACCGTCATCGAGCTGGACCGCGACCTCGCCGCCCGCATGCGCAAGCGCGGCGATGTGACGGTCATCGAGGCCGACGTGCTGAAGGTCGACTTCGCTGCGCTGGCTGCAGAACGCGGCCGCAAGCTGAAGGTGGTCGGGAATCTGCCGTACAACATCTCGTCGCCGATCCTCTTCCACCTGCTGGGCGTCGTGGACCATGTGGTCGACCAGACCTTCATGCTGCAGAAGGAGGTTGTCGACCGCATGGCCGCCAAGCCCGGGGGCAAGGACTTCGGTCGGTTGAGCGTCATGCTGCAGTGGCGCTACGACGTCGAGGCGCTGTTCGACGTGCCGCCGGAAGCCTTCGATCCGCCGCCGCGGGTCGATTCGGCGATCGTGCGCATGGTGCCGCTGTCGGCGCCGGCGAAGATCGACGAGGCGCTGCTGAGCGAACTGGTCGCATCGGCCTTCTCGCAGCGCCGCAAGCTGCTGCGGCATTCGCTCGGGAAGTGGCTCGAGGCCCGCGGTTTCCAGGGTGAGTTCGACCTGCAGCGCCGCGCCGAGGAAGTGCCGGTGGACGAGTTCGTCGCGCTGGCGCTCGCCGTCCAGGGCTGAGCCAAACAAAAAGGCCTTCCGTCGCCGGAAGGCCTTCTGCATCGGACCCGAGGGTCCCGCGTGCTTCAACTGTGTGTTCTAGCGGCTATCGCGCTGGCTGCCGGTCATGCGGCGCTGAGCCACATGGACGTGTCGAACGCGCTGCACATCATCGGCATGTTCATGCCGAAGTTCGGATTCGGATTCGCCTTGGTGCTCTTGAGCACCGGCTTCGCTTCTGGGGCCACCTCAGTCGCCCGCTCCCATGACCCTTGTTCTTGGGAGCGGGCTACTGAAAAGAATAGAAGCACCGGAATGAGACCTTCCGCTCGGCCCAGAAATCGGCCGCCTCGCGGAAGACGTCGAGCAACTGCTCGCGCGCCTCACGATCGAACTTCGCATGGTCCGGCAACTGGTCCAGCACCACGACGAAACCTGGTTGCGTGCCCGACTTGTGGACCAGATTGGTCATGCAGTCGTACAGGGCTTCCATGTTCTTGCCGAAGTGCGCCGGAAACAGGAAATTGCTGGCAATCAATTCCAGCACGTCCTGTTTGGTCTCCGCTGGAGACAGGTCGGCGTACAGGAAGTGTTGGCCGGCGTCCTGCGCGGCCTGCATCAAGTCCTCGACCCGGTAGGCTCTGATCGCCTGCACGATGTTGGGACGGACTGTCTGCAAAAGCATTGTCGCGTTCCTCCTAGATGGGGGTTCCGAGTTCATGTCAAACCCGTGCCGTGGCCCCCGATTGCAAGCTGCTGGGCGTCTGCGATCGTCGGTGGCGTGGGCGGGGTCAGAGAGGGTTAACCCTGAACTCTGAAACCGAGATGGTACAGAAACGGGGCCGAATGCTCAAGCCGGGGGCGACCAGAATGCCCTAAAAAGCGGCAATGTTGGCGTGCGCACACATCCGGGATGCGCCTAGCGGTGCGTAGCCGTCATCCCGGAGAAATCGACTGGTGAGCCGCTACAAACTTTTTCTATAGGCCGGGCCGCAGGTCGGGTTTAAAGGCCCTTCGGCAGCCCTTCGGAAGCCCTTCGGGCGCCCTGGGGAGGGGCGCCCAGGACTGGGCATCGAACATGGTTCGGTCGGATCCGACCCCCTCAGCGGGCGGCGTTCGCGTCCGCGACGGTCAGCGCCGTCATGTTCACGATGCGGCGCACGGTGGCCGACGGGGTCAGCACATGCACCGGCTTGGCCGCGCCGAGCAGCACCGGCCCGATCGCGATGCCGCCACCGGCCGCCGTCTTCAGCAGGTTGTAGCTGATGTTGGCGGCGTCGATGTTGGGCATGACCAGCAGGTTGGCTTCGCCGGTCAGCGTGCTGTTGGAGACCAGCTGTTCGCGGTAGTGCGGGTCGAGCGCCGCGTCGCCGTGCATCTCGCCGTCGGCTTCCAGCCAGGGCGCCTGCTCCTTGATCAAGGCCAGCGCGTCGCGCATCTTGACGGCGGAGGGGCAGTTGCTCGACCCGAAATTGCTGTGCGACAGCAGCGCCGCCTTCGGGCGCAGGCCGAAGCGCATCATTTCCTCGGCCGCCATCTGCGTGATCTCGGCGATCTGCTCGGCGGTCGGGTCGTAGTTGACATGCGTGTCGACCAGCATGACCTGGCGGCCCGGCAGGATGAGGCCGTTCATGCAGGCGAAGGTCTTCACGCCGGGGCGCTTGCCGATGACCTGGTCGATGTACTGCAGGTGCATCGCGGTGTTGCTCCACGTGCCACAGAGCATCCCGTCGACTTCCCCCTTGTGCAGCATCATGGCGCCGATCAGCGTCAGGCGGCGGCGCATCTCGATCTTGGCGAGCTGCTGGGTCACGCCCTTGCGCTCGGTCATCGCGAGGTAGGTCTGCCAGTAGTCGCGGTAGCGGTGGTCGAACTCGGTGTTCACCACGTCGTAGTCGCGACCCTCCTGCAGGCGCAGGCCGAAGCGCTCGCAGCGCTGCGCGATGACTTCGGGACGGCCGATCAGCGTCGGGCGGGCGATGCCCTCGTCGATGACGATCTGCACCGCGCGCAGCACCCGTTCCTCTTCGCCCTCCGCGTAGGCCACGCGCTTGTGCTTGGCCTTCTTCGCGATCTGGAAGATCGGCTTCATCGTCGTGCCGGACGCGTAGACGAAGCTCTGCAGCTTCTCCAGGTAGGCCGGCATGTCGGCGATCGGGCGCAGCGCCACGCCCGAGGCCTCCGCCGCCAGCGCGACCGCCGGGGCGATCTTCATCATCAGGCGCGGGTCGAAGGGCTTGGGGATCAGGTACTCGGGGCCGAAGCTCAGGTTCGCGCCGGCGTAGGCCGCGGCGACGACTTCGCTCTGCTCCGCCTGCGCGAGCTCGGCGATGGCGAGGACGGCGGCGATCTCCATCTCGTCGTTGATCGTCGTCGCGCCGCAGTCCAGGGCGCCGCGGAAGATGTACGGGAAGCACAGGACGTTGTTGACCTGGTTCGGATAGTCCGTCCGGCCCGTGGCCATCAGCGCGTCGCCGCGGATCGCGTGGACGTCCTCCGGCTGGATCTCCGGATTCGGATTGGCCAGCGCGAAGATGATGGGCCGCGCCGCCATCGAGGCGACCATGTCCTGCTTGAGCACGCCGCCCGCCGACAGGCCCAGGAAGATGTCCGCGCCGGCGATCACGTCGCGCAGGCTGCGCTGTTCCGTGGGCTGGGCGTAGACGGCCTTGTCCGGGTCCATCAGTTCGGTGCGGCCTTCGTAGACCACGCCGGCCAGGTCGGTCACCCAGATGTTCTCGCGCGGCAGGCCCAGCTTGACGAGCAGGTTCAGGCAGGCGAGGGCGGCCGCGCCGGCGCCCGAGGTCACCAGCTTCACCGACTTGATGTCCTTGCCGGCGACCTTCAGGCCGTTGAGCAGGCCGGCGGCGACCACGATGGCGGTGCCGTGCTGGTCGTCGTGGAAGACGGGGATCTTCATCCGCTTGCGCAGCTCGCGCTCGACGTAGAAGCAGTCCGGCGCCTTGATGTCCTCGAGGTTGATGCCGCCGAAGGTGGGCTCCAGCGCGGCGATCACGTCGACCAGCTTGTCGAGGTCGTGCTTCTCGTCGATCTCGAGGTCGAAGACGTCGATGCCGGCGAATTTCTTGAACAGGACGCCCTTGCCTTCCATCACCGGCTTGGAAGCCAGCGGGCCGATGTCGCCCAGGCCCAGCACGGCGGTGCCGTTGGAGATCACCGCGACCAGGTTGCCGCGCGAGGTGTAGCGGAACGCGTTGGCGGGGTCGGCGACGATCTCCTCGCACGCGGCCGCCACGCCCGGCGAGTACGCCAGGGCCAGGTCACGCTGGTTGATCAGCTGCTTGGTGGCCGCGATGGCGATCTTCCCGGGGGTCGGGAACTCGTGGTACTCGAGAGCGGCCTGGCGCAACTGCGCACGTTTTTCTTCGGACGTGGACATGGGGGACTCTTCTGGTTGAAACCGGTCCGCCGTCGTGGGCCGGGTCGGCGATTGTAGGAGTCCGCCCCGACGGCGGCAGTGCGGACTATGCGTATGCTGCATGTCGGCAGGGCCGCAGGCACATACGCGAAACTGCGCATCGCCACGGGCTTCGCGCGCGCCATACTGCCTGCCCCGCACGCGCGCGACCCGCTCGCCACGGCACGTCCGGGCGATCCTTTCAAGCGCCTTTCACGTGGCGTTCACACGCTGCATCGACACGCCGCATTCACGCTCCTCGTTCCTCGTTCCTCGTTCCACGATCAAAGTTCCGACCTTCCGTCGATCTCCGCTTGCCTGCTCCGACCCTCATGCGGCC
>CAMPJJ010000024.1 GCA_946886855.1 uncultured Roseateles sp.
TGGGATTGCCCTTGGCGTCGTATTCGTAGTCGGTGACCGGCGCCGGTGAGACCGGTGACGGCGGCAGCGTGGCCGCGTGCGCGCTGAGCCCAATCACGGCGATGAGTGCGACCACGGCGGACGCGGCGGACACGACTTGGCTACGGCACTTCGAGTGCCCGTTGATTCCGCTCATGACTTACTCCCTGCCCGTCGTCTGTTGGGCGCGGCCCAGCGCGTCGAACGCGCGGCTCATCGTCCGCTTGAGCGCACCTTGCGGATCCTTCGCTTCTTCCTTGGTGCGATTGCCGCCGGCGTCCAGCGTGTAGTCGATGCGATTGCCCAGCGAGTCGGAGACTGCCACCAGGCGATGCGCATCGTCGTACTCGTAGTTCACCGAGCTGCCGCCCGGTTGCGACGACTTCTTGAGCAGGCCGGTGGGCCAGTACTCGTAGGTCGTGGCCTTCCCGTTGGTCGTCACCGAAGTCAGCCGCTGCCGCGCGTCATAGACATAGGTCGTGGCGAGGTTGTTGGCATCCAGCACCGCCAGCGCTTGGCCGTAGGCGTTGTAGCGGGTGAATCGCGTCACATGGCCGGCGATGTTGGTCGTGGACTTCAAGTCGCCCTTGGTGTGGTCCGCCGTGGTGTCCGTGTAGTACTCGTTGGTGATGACCACCTGGCCGCGCGGATTGGTCTCGGTCAAGACCTGACCCGTGGCGTTGTAGGTCCAGCTCGTCGCACGAGCCGGCACGCCCGATTGCAGCGTCGCGTTGAAGCCGAGCGCGCCCGTCTCATCGGTCGTCGCCTGCTCGACGCGCTTGCACAGCACGACGATGGGCTTGTTGTCGGGCAGCCTTGCATCGACGGGCGCGCAGCTCACCACGGCGTTGCCGTTGAACGGATCCGGTTGGCCGTTGTAGATCAACGTCGTGATGCGACGCGGTTCTGCGGTCGCCGTCGACAGGCGCCAGTCGGGGTGCCACCGCGAGCTGACCTTGCGAGCGCCCGCTGGCAGCGTCGCGTCCGTCACGGCCTCGCAGGCCGTGGCCGTCGTGAAGCCTTCGAAGCGCGACCTCTCCAGATTGCGCGTCGCGTCATAGGCCATGCAGCTGCGATTGCCGTTGAAGTCGTCGGTCCGCGTGACATTGCCGGTGGCGTCGAAGGCCGAGCCGGCCATCGACGCGGCGCAGCCCGAACCCGCAGGCTGGCTGCGCGAGGCCACGAGCGCCGCGCGTCCCACGGTCGCCCCCTCCCAGGTGGATTCCCGTCCGTCCGGTGCCTTGACGATGGCGTTCGTCGGCAGCACGTTCACCGCCTTGCGGATCACGACGTTCAATTCCGGGTCGTAGTACTCCAAAGGGAGCGGATCAGGCGCCTTCGTCCAGGTGACCGTCCACGGCGGCTCGCTGCCGGTGGCCGAAGAGACCACACGCCCCTGCTCGTCGTAGACATACGAACCCAGACGCTGCCCGGCCTCATCCAACCGTCCGGTCATCGCGTGCGGGAACGCGGAGTTCTCATACAGGAACTGGCGCGAACTCTGGTCCGCATAGGTGATCGACGTCAGGTTGCCGATCGCGTCATAGCTGATGGGCAACGACACGCCGGCGGGATCGACGATGCTGCCGATCGAGGCATAGCGCCCGCCTTGGGCGTCCCGGTAGTTGAACGACACGCGCCGTCCCGCTTCGTCGACGACGGCGAGCACCAGGTACTTGCCACTGCCCGTGGCGGCATCCGGCGCATTGGTCACCCCGGAGAAGTCCAGCCGTCGGCCGTCGGCATACGCAATCGACGCGAGGCTGCCGTCCTGGCGGTAGACCTCGATCGCACGGGCAGTCTCGTCGCGGTACAGCCAGACCGATCCGTCGGCGGACATCGCCGGCTTGGGATCGCGTTCAGTGGGCTCGTCGTTGTAGCCATACTCCGGGAAGTTCTTCCAGATGCCGGACCCGCGCTGGAACAAGTAGAGCCGGTACTCCGTGACCATCTGTCGATGCAGATTGCTGGACCAGTACTGGCCGAACGAATGGGCGCCCAGCTCGTCTACTTCGGTGCCTCCGCTCTTCGGCGTACTCCAGTAGTTGGCACTCAGGGAATGGCCACGCCCCCACGAGAACAGCGTCTCCGGCTGTCGCTTCAAACCCGTCAGAGGCTCGATCGGATTGCTGACGGGACAGCTGCCGATCGGGGACGCCACTACGTCCTTGATGGACTTGCAGCCTGCTGTCGTTCCGTCGATCGACGTCGTGTTGAGCCTGCGGCCGCAGGTCATGACAAATTTCAGGAAGCCCTGGCCCTGGATGACCACTGGCGGGTAGATCGGATTCGAGTAGGTGGTCGTGGTCTTGTAGGTGTAGCGGCAGGTCGCGATGCCGTATCGGGTCGGCGACTCCTCTCCGGTGATCGAGCAGGACCCTGGGACCGCCGTCGTGACGCTCGTGCTCTCCGAGTAATACTCCGGTTCCGTCAATGCGCCCATGGCGAGGCCCCAGAACGACGCGGCCAAATCGTCCGGCGTATCGCTGCAGTGAGTACGCAGCGACTGCGCCGGCGTCTGGACCTTGTTCTGGCCGACGGGGCCTACCTCGGACCACAAGGTCCAGCAGTCCTTGGCCGCCATCGCCGGCAGCGCAAAGAAGCTGAGGCCGAAAGCCATCAGCAGGCAGCGGACGGCCCTGGCAGCCGAGAAACGTCTTGTCGTATCGCTCACGCGATCTCTCCCAAAGTGACAGGTCTTGCCATCCAGGAAGGGGCGCCCCGACGCGCGAGCGTCCGGTGCCGTCGCCGCCGGGGGGACGTCTGCGCGTCCAATGCCGTGCGGCCCCTCCCTGCATGGGCCGGCGGCGATTCTGCCAGCCCAAGTTCTGCAGCGCCGTGACACCCCCTTTTGGAGGAAATGGACGGCAACCACCGTCCCGGATTCAACGATGTCGCCCACTGCCGAAGTCGTGACAGCGCGTTTCACCACCCCACTGTTTGACATCCCCAAACAGTGCTTGTGCGAACCGCCTGTTTATCGCCGTCCGTCGAATTCCTAAAGTGATCGCATCTGCAATCACCCCGAAGGACTGTTTCCCATGACCCCCCGCGACGTCGTCTTCCCGCCCGACCGCCACGCCCTCTACGAACTGCACCGCTACTCCCCCGCCATCCGGTCCAACGGCCTGCTGTTCGTGTCGGGCCAGGTCGGCAGCCGGGCCGACGGCTCTCCCGAGCCGGACCTCGATGCCCAGGTCCGCCTCGCGTTCAAGAACCTCAACGCGATCCTCGCCGCGGCCGGCTGCAGCTTCCGCGACGTCATCGACGTGACGATATTCATGGTGGACCCGCACACCCGTTTCGAGCGCGCCTGGGACATCGCCGCCGAGTTCTGGGGCGACGCGCCCTACCCGACCGCCACTGTCGTTGGCGTCACCTGGCTGGCGGGCTTCCAGTTCGAGATCAAGGTCATCGCGAAGCTGCCGGAAGCTGGGTGACCTCAGGCTGCCTGAAGCGGCCTGAGAGACACTGGGGGCAACGACTGCCCCCAGTGGATCGCCCGATGACCAGCCCCGCACGACGCCTCGCCCGCGCTGAAGACCTCGAACCGGTCTTCGCGATCTACTCGCATCCGCAGGTCGTTCCCTACCTGACCTACGAGCCGATGGACCTCCCGTCCTTCGTGCCGATCTACGAAGAGCTCGTGCGCAGCGGCGCCTTCTGGATCTGGGAAGTGGACGGCGAGATCGCCGGCTTCTACCGCGCCACGCGTTATCCCGGCCGCGTGAGCCACGTGCTGCTGCTGGGCACCCTGGCGGTCGATCCCCGCCGCCACGGCCAGGGCGTCGGTCGCGCCATGATCGACGACGCGCTGCGCCACTTCCGCGATGCCGGCATCCGCCGCGTCGAGCTCTACGCCGAGTCCGACAACGCCCAGGCGCTGGCCTTCTACCAGCGGCTCGGGTTCGTGATCGAAGGGACGCTCCGCGACTTCTACAAGCGCGCCGACCAGGCGCACTACGTCGACGAGCACGTGCTGGGCTTGCTGCTGGTGTGATCCTGCCCGCGGCGGACCTTACAGTCCCCGCTTCAACGCCGGGAAGACCAGATGACGGACAACCCCTTCGACGCCCTCCACGCTGCCTTGCGCGCCGAGGTCGATCAGCAGTTCCTGCCCAACGTGGCGACTGCGCTGCTGCGCGGACGCACGGTCGTGGACCGGTTCTGCTACGGCGCCGCCGACCGCGAGGCCGGCATCGCGCTGCGCGAGGACCACCTCTTCCGGATGTTCTCCAGCACCAAGCTGATCACGGCCTGCGCCGTCCTGCTGCTCGTGGAACAAGGTCGGCTCGGCCTGGACGATCCTGTCGACCGCCCTCTTCCCGAACTCGCCAATCGTCGCGTCCTGCGTCCCGGCGCGCGCGACCTGTCGGACACCGAGCCCGCCCGGACCCCGATCACCGCGCGCCATCTGCTGACGCACACCTCGGGCCTGACCTACGGCGTCTTCGATCCCGGCTCGCCGATGTACGACGCCTACAACCGGGCCCGCGTGCTCGATCACCGTCGCGATCTGGCCGGCATGATTAAGGCGTTGGCGGACCTGCCGTTGATCTTCCATCCCGGAACGCAGTGGGAGTACTCGGTGTCCATGGACGTGCTGGGTCGCCTGGTCGAGGTGGTGAGCGGCGAGCGCTTCGGCGAGTTCCTGGCGCGGCACATCTTCGAGCCGCTTGGCATGGTGGACACGGACTTCTGGGTACCGCCTTCGAAACGCGACCGGCTGACGGTGCTCTACGAGGGTGCGGACTTCAACGACCCCGACAAGCCCGGCCTGCCGCGCGTCGACCACAAGCCCTACCCCGGCGCCTATGTCCAGCGCGCAGCGCTGGAGTCCGGCGGCGGCGGACTGGTGAGCACGCTCGACGATTCCATCCGCCTGATCCAGAGCCTGATCCCCGGCGGTCCGACGCTGCTCAAGCCCGCCACGATCGAGATGATGTTCAGCAACCAGCTCGCGCCAGGGCTGCATGTGCGCTTCGATGACGCGCCCCCGACGCCGGGGCGGCTGTTCGGTCTGGGCTCGGCGGTGCGCGCCTTCGCCGATCGGGGCGAGCCGCCCGAGGCAGCCGGCGAAGTCGGCTGGGGCGGCCTCGCGGGCACGCTGTGGTGGATCCATCCACGCCTGAACGTCGCGGCGGTGCTGCTGACCCAGCGCTACTTCGGATACGCCCACCCCTATGGCTTGAGGTTCAAGCGGAAGGCGTATCAGGCGTTGATGGCTCGCTAGAACGATCGCCGTAGCACTCCGGGTTCAATCACCATGCCACTGTCTACTTCGATCAAGTACCTCTCGGAGCGCGGCATCACCGTCAGCGAGCTGTCGGCCAATCAATTCTCGCTGAGCGTCGAGGGCGGGCGGGCCTCGATGCTGGAAGAAGGCTCCGGAGGCATCCTCTTCACTTGCTGGGAGTACAGCCCCGGGCCAGGTCCCAACGATTTCAAGGTCGCTTTCAAGACACTGGACGAAGCACTGCTGGCGGCTTGGTACTTCTATTTCGGGGAACCCGTCGGCGTCGGCGAATGGCGCGTGCCGATGCATCAGCACCCGTCCTGGTCCTTGGCAAAGGTGGCATATCGCATCGCGCATGCGATCACCGTGACCGCAGCACAGTTTGAACGCATCGAGGAATCGCGGCAGGCCTCCTCGGCCGAGTTTTCGCGCGCCGGGCTGACGCCGCCGGAAGGTCGCTATGAGGCGGCGCTGCGCTCACAGTTCGTAGCAGGCGAATCAGCATCGACGTCCTCACGAACGCTGATGATGAGAAGGGATCTGGAAGAGGCCTACGTCGTGGACAACGACCGATAGGTGGCCAGGCGATCTTGTCTCAAGTGCTCCCGTTCAGATGCGCCGGTTCACCCCGCGATGACCGCCTTCGCATAGGTTTCCCGCTGGATCTCCACGATCTCGAAGGACACCTGGATGTGGAGTTCCGACGTGGCGGGGATGTTGGACACCAGCGCCTTCAAGGCGATCGCGCCCATCTCGCGCCACGTTTCATCGCTGCGCCCGGTCAACACGGACAAGGTGCCGGCCACGAACGCGCGTCCGCGCGCTTCCACGCCGACGAGGAACTGCTCCGCCTGGAACGCCCGGCTCTTGATGTCGATCTCCTCGAAGTGGCCCGACTCGGCGAGCGCGGCGTTCACCGCCGCGAGACAGCGATTGACATCGAGGTAAGAGAGATTGGCGCTGTGATGCAGGGTGAAGTGAGGCAAGGTGGAACTCCAGAATTTCTGCCAAGGTAGGCCGAGCTGGGCGGGAACGCCGTTCCGCACTCTCAAGACCTGCCCACGGATCAAGCATCCGCGCTCTGCATCCGTTCGTGCATGGCCGTGCGCAGTAGCATCACGACCCATGATCTACCTCGCAGTCACTGCGGCTGGCCTGAGCCGGGCTCTGGAGCAGGCCAAAGACGACGACTTCATCTGGTGCGGCAGCGACGCCATCACGCATGCCGAGTTCGCGGCCAATGCGCTGCGCAACGTCACCCGATTTGTTTACTCGATCGCGGAACCCGGGCGCCTTGACGATGCGCTCAACACGATCGAGGAGCACAATCCCTCCGAGACGGTCTGGATCGAGCAGGTGACGATGCATCCGAAGGCGAACCCCGATGCACCCGGCCACCGTGACCGGATAACGCTGAGCGATCAGTGGTCCGTCCGAAAGATCACACGACCTGCTTCATGACGTTGGCATCTGGCTTGTCAGCCTCGGTGACGACAAGGCAGCTCGCACGAAACGCGCCTTCGCCTCGGTATACGCCTCCCGGTCGTCCCGGTACTCGATGGCGAGCCTTGCCTTCAGGCTCTCATACTCGGCGGCCGCCTGGGGATTGGCCCTCATCAGATCCCGGAACGCCAGACGATCGCGCCAGACCGGACCGTCGTGGACGACGACATGGAGATGATGCGTCCGGCGCCCGTTGGCCCATCGCATGAACCACTTCCGGTCATGCAGCGATGCGTTGAATTCCTCAGAGGTGGTGTAACCCGATTCGCACAGCCGGCGCGACAACACGTCGACGCCGTCGAGCGAATCGACGCCGCCAAGGATGTCGATGATCGGCTTGGCGGTCATCTCTGGAATGGCCGTGCTGCCGATGTGTTCGATCGCGACGAAGACCCCGGGAAAGAGCGATGAGAGACGCGAACGCTCCAACTCGAATGCGCCCGGCCACGCCAGGTCATGAGGCAGAAGTTCCACACCTTCGTGGATCGCGGCAAGAAGGGATTCTTCTTCAGTCATCGCCCATGGCCCCGTGCCTCACCAGCCATGACTGTAGCCCGGGACGACCGGACGCCGATGAGCGATCATCGGGCTGTCCGCCCGTTCACACGACCTGCCTCATGACCGCTCGTTCCCTCCTCGTCGACCGCCCCCAGACTCTGGGCGAAGAGATCGCCAACACCATCAGTCACGGGCTGGGTGCTTTGCTGGCCATCGCGGCCCTGCCCATCCTCGTGATCCGCGCGATGAACCACGGCGCGGCCGCGGACGTCGCCGCTGCCGCCATTTTCGCGTCCAGCGGCATCCTGCTGTATGGCATCTCGACGCTGTACCACGCCCTGCCTGCCAAGCTGGCCAACGGCCGCCTGAAGGCTTGGCTGATGCGTCTGGACCACGCCGCCATCTATGTCTTCATCGCCGGCAGCTACACGCCCTTCACGTTGGGCGTGCTGCACTCCGGGCCGGGCGTGACGCTGCTGGTCGCCGTCTGGGCCGCGGCGGCCTTCGGCGTCACGATCAAGCTGCTGAACCGGCTGCGCCATCCGCTGGTGTCGACGGCGCTCTACCTCGCCATGGGCTGGGTCGTCGTCTTCGCCATCGGGCCGCTGATCGAGCGCACCCCGGGGCCGGGTCTTGCGCTGCTGGTCGCCGGCGGCCTCAGCTACACGCTGGGCGCGGTCGTCTTCCTGCTCGACAACAAGCTGCGCTACGCCCACTTCGTCTGGCACCTGTTCGTGCTGGGCGGCAGCGTGTGCCACTTCTTCGCCGCGCTGTTCTACGCGTACGCCTGATGCCAACGCGCCGCGCGTCCTCGACGGCGGCCCTCACGGCAAGGTCGCCCGGATCAACTGGCGATCCGACATCAGCACCAGCTGCTTGACGCCCACCGCCGCGAAGGCCCAGCTCGCGTCGATGCCGATGCGCGGATCGCTGCCGAAGACGAGCCGCTGCCCCGCCTGCACCAGCACCGTCATCGCGCCGGTCGCCGGATCCAGGCTCGCCAGGTCGCCGGCCAGCGTGATGACGTAGATGTTGCCCGCGGGATCGACCGCGAGGCGCCGCGCTTTCGCCGGCAGCGTGCGGACCGTGCCGTCTGGCTCGATGCGGCGCACCGTGGGCGTGTCGCCGCGGCCGCCGTCGAGCAGCCACATCGTGCCGTCGGGCGACAGCGCCAGATCCAGCGGCATCGTGAAGCGCGCGGTCGCCCGCGTGCCGTCGTCCGTCCCCCGCTCCTTCATCACGCCGGCATACGTGCTGACGTTGCCGGCCGGATCGATCCGGCGGATGGCGTAGTTCTGCGAATCGGACGCGTACAGGTCGCCGTTGGCCGCGCGGGCAAGACCCGTGATGTTGGTGAACTTCGCGGTCGCGCCGGGACCGTCGACCGCGCCCTGCCCCTGTCCTGACGGGTCGCCGTAGAACGACGGCGTCCCGGCGATCGTGCGTGCCGTGTTCGTCGAGTCGATCGTGCGGACGGTCGAGAGGTCGGAGAAGTAGATCGTCCCGTCGGGACCGACCACCATCGTCTGATCCGCCGTGACCACGTCGGCGGCGCTGCCCTTGCCGTCGATGGTGCCGGCGCCGATCAGCCCGATGACGGGGCTCACGGCGCCGCTGGTCGCGATGCGGCGCACCGCCCTGCGCGTCCCCACGACCAGTCCGCCGTCCGGCGACGCCGCCACCGAGATGTTGCCGGTGAATTGGGCGGGCCCGCCGTCGGTGGCGTCATCCGCGAACGAGGAGAAGGGCACTTGCGCGAGCACGCCCGTGCCGGGCGACTTGTTGTCGAAGCCGAAGACGTTGGCAATGGCCAGCGAGGTGATCAGGCCGTCCGGATCGACGCGGCGCACCGCCCCCAGATAGAAGGTGGTTTCCGTGATCAGCAGCCCGCCGTCCGGCATGGGGACCAGGCCGCCGCTGTGGAAGCCCGTCTCCAGCGAGCCCACGCCGCGCGGGCCGTCCCTGGGGACCGTCACGCCGACGGTGCCCGCCATGGTCGTGACAACCCCGGTCGCGGTGTCGAGCTTGCGCACCAGACCCGCGCCGTCGCGGATGTAGAGCGTGCTCCCGGACAACGCGATGTGCTCCGGCAGGACGATGGTCGCCGCCAGTCCCGCGCCGTCCATGGAAGCGGTGATCGAGCTGGAGCCGCTGCCCGCCACCGTGCCGACGCTGCCGGCCGCGTTGCCATTGCGGGAGATGCGGCGGATGCGGCCGTCGAAGTCGGCCACGTAGACGGTGCCGTCGCCGGCGACCGCGAGCCCCGAAGGATGGTTGAACTTCGCCGTGCCGGCGGCACCGTCGACGTAACCCGCCGAGCCCGGCGTACCGGCATAGGTGGTCACGACGCCGGCCGTCGTGACGCGGCGGATCACCTGGTTGCTCCGGTCCGCGACGTAGAGATCGCCGTCCGGCCCGAGGGCGATGGCGCTCGGCAGGTAGAACCTGGCCGCGCTGCCCGTGCCCTCGGCATTGCCGAACTGGCCCGGCGAGCCCGCGATCGTCGTCACGGCGCCATCGGTGCCGATGCGGCGGATCACGTAACCGTAGCGCTCGGTGACGTAGAGCGTGCCGTCGGCGGCGGCCGTGATCCCGTAGGGCAGGTTGAAGCGCGCCGCCGCGCCCACGCCGTCGACCGTGGCGCCGGTGAAGTCGGCGACGTCGCCGGCGATCGGCGTGATCGACTGCAGGTCCGCCGACATCCGTGCCACCGAATTCCCCGTGACGAACGCATAGCTTCCCGAGGCTTCCCGGACGATGCCCCGCGAGAAGGACAGCGGCGCCTGATGGCGCAGCCCGGTCACCAGCACCGGCGACAGCACGCTGACCGCGGGACTGCTCACCATCAGCGTGACCGTCGTGCTGGTGGTCGCGCTCTCGCCGCCGCAGTCGAGCGCGGCACGGAACTTCGCGCCGTTGTCGGCGACGGCGGTGGTGAGCGCGTAGCTCGGCGTCGTCGCCGACGCGATCGCGACGAACGTGCCGTCCGCGCCCAGGTTGCGCTGCCACTGGACATTGAGCCTGCCGCTGCTGCAGGTGGCGGCGACGACGAAGGTCGCCTGCGCGCCCGCGACGACCGAGGCGTCCGCAGGCTGCTGGGTGATGGTCAGCACCGGCGGCGTGACCACGGGGGGCGTGACGACCGGCGGTGTGACGGGCGGCGTCACCACGGGCGGCGCCGTCGGCGCGGCGCCATCGGGAGACGCCGGATCGCCACCGCCCCCGCAGGCGACGAGGAGGACACCAAGCACGGCGACGAGGGCGGCATGCAACCGCCGCTCCACCGGGAACCAGTCAACACTGAACATGGCAACTCCGCAATGACGAGAAGGGAGCGCCGCGTCGTCACACCATCACACCATCACACAGTCATTCCGACGCAGCGCCTGCTACCCCACTGAACGAAGTTCCGGACCTGCGCCGGACACGCGGCGGGCGCTGCAGGCCGATGTCCTTGTCCCTTGCTTGAGGGTCGAGGCCGCTGTCCGTCCCCGGCCGCCCACCTCGTTCACCTGGGCAGGACGGCGTGATTTCTCCCGCCGTCTCCAAGGGGGAGCGCGATGGACGAGTTGTTCAAGGCCTTGCTGACGGCGGGCACGGTGTTGCTGGTGATGGCGGCGGCGCGACACGGCGGCCGACGAGTGGCAGGTCTTGTCGCCGCGCTGCCGACGATCACGGCGCCGACGTTGGCCTGGCTGGCGCACGACGAGGGCATGAGCTTCGCGATCAGCGCCGCGATCGGCAGCGTCGCCGCCTGCGCGGTGCTGGCGGTCTTCGCGCTGGGTTATGCGCGTGCCGCGCGTCACGGGGGCGGCGCCCTGGCGCTGGCTTGCGGGCTGGGCGGTGCATTGACGATGGCGCTGCCGGCCAAGGCGGCCAGCACCGATCTGGGCGCCGCGCTGATGCTGGCGCTCGGCAGTTGCGCCCTCGCCTTCGTGGCGATGCCCCGGCTCGGGGCGGAGATCGTGGCGAACGGGCGGCCCGATGGCGCGACATGGCGCTCGATGGGAATCGTCGCCGCGATGGCGGGCGCGCTCACCGCGATCGCGACGCTCTTCGGCCCCGCCCTCGGCGGCTTCGCCGCCGGCCTGCTGTCCTCGCTGCCGCTGATCACCGGCCCCGTCGCCATGGCGGAACACGCCCAGGGCGGCCATCGCGCCGCCGCGCATTTCCTGCGCGGCTATGTCGGCGGACTCTTCGGCAAGGCGGCCTTCGGCACCCTGTTCGTCCTGCTCGCGCCCCGCACCGGGGCCCTCGCGGCCTTGACGCTCGCCTGCGCCTGCGCGTGCCTGCTGTCCACCCTGCGGTGGCGTCTGCCGTCGCTGGGCCTGGCCCTGCCTTCGCTGCGGCCGATGCGTTCCATGCTCCCGATGCGCCCCCTGTCCCGGGCTGCGCGCCGGGCGGAGTGACACGAGATGACACCAACCCGGCAGGACTTGGGGACGCCCGGCGGGACGGACCGCCGGAAGCCCGCGCTACCATCGCCGTCACCAACCTCGTTTTGGACGGAAGCACGGCATGGGGGAAGTGACGCAGTTGATCGGACGGGCGCGCGAAGGCGACCGCGAGGCCTTCGACAGGATCTTCGAGCTGCTCTATCCCGAGCTCCGGCAAGTGGCCCACCGGCGCCTGTCGCGCGGCTCCGGGAACGACCTGATGGCGACGACGGCCCTGGTCAACGAGTGCTACCTCAAGTTCCTCCAGCGCGACACGCTGACGCCTTCGGACCGCGGGCATTTCCTGGCCTATGCGGCGACGGTGATGCGATCGATCATCGTCGACGCCGCGCGTCAGGCGAAGACCGACCGCCGCGGCGGCGACGCCGAGCAGGTGACGTTGAACTCCGAGCTGATCGGCGGCCTGCCCGCCGCGTCCGACGAGATCCTGGCCGTGCATGCGGCGCTGGAGGACCTCGGCCGCGTCGACGAGCGGCTGGGCCGCGTGGTCGAGATGCGCTACTTCGGCGGCCTGGAGGACGAGGAGATCGCCGAGGCGCTGGGACTGTCCGCGCGCACCGTGCGCCGCGACTGGGACAAGGCCCGGCTGCTGCTCGCGCACGCGCTGCGCGACTGACGATGCCGTCGCGGTCCGTCATGGCGCGGGGGATGACGGCATGACGACCCTCTCCCGATTCGAAGGCGACTGGCCCGCGATCAGCGCCCTGCTGGACGAGGCGCTCAACCTGTCCCGGCCGGCGCGCGAGGCCTGGCTCGAAGGCCTGATCGGCGAACACGCCGTGCATCGCGAGGCGCTGCGCGCCCTGCTCGCGCATCAGGCCGAGGTGGAGACCGACGATTTCCTCGACACGCTGCCGCGGCTCTTCTCGGCGGAGGCACCCGCCGGCGGGCTCGGGCCCTTCGACGGCGTCGCGCCGGGGAGCAGCGTCGGCGCTTACCGGCTGATCGACCCGATCGGTCGCGGCGGCATGGGCTCGGTGTGGCTGGCGGAGCGGTCGGACGGCCTGATGCACCGCCGGGTGGCGCTGAAGCTGCCGCGCATCGTCTGGGGCGACAGCCTCGCCGAACGGATGGATCGGGAACGGGAGATCCTCGAGACTCTCGAGCACGAACACATCGCGCGCCTGTACGACGCCGGCATCGACGCGCACGGCCGGCCGTTCCTCGCGATGGAACACGTCGACGGCGTGCCGATCGACGCGTACTGCCGCGCGCATGCGCTGTCGCTGGGGGAGCGCGTGGCGCTGCTGCTGCAGGTGATGGCGGCGGTCGGGCATGCCCATGCGCGGCTGGTCGTCCATCGCGACCTGAAGCCGGGCAACATCCTCGTGACGCGCGAGGGCCAGGTGAAGCTGCTGGACTTCGGCATCGCCAAGCTGCTCGAGGGCGACCGCACGAGGCGCACCGCGTTGACCGAGCTCTCGGGCCGCGCGCTGACGCTCGACTATGCGAGTCCCGAGCAGATCCGCGGCGACCCGCTGGGCACGGCGAGCGACGTCTACAGCATGGGCGTGGTCGCGTACGAGCTGCTGGCCGGCGTACGCCCGTACCGCCTCAAGCGCGGCAGCGCGGCCGAGCTGGAGGAAGTGATCGAAGCCGCGGAAGTGCCGATGGCCAGCGGCATCGCCCTCGCCATCGGCCCCGGCGACAGCGACCCCGGCGCGGATCGCGCACTGCGCCGGCAGCTGCGCGGCGACCTCGATGCCATCCTGAACCACGCGCTGAAGAAGTCGCCCGCCGATCGGTATCCGACGATGGAAGCCTTCGCGCAGGACCTGCGCCGCTGGCTGGCGGGCGAGCCGGTCCAGGCCAGGCCCGATGGATGGGCCTATCGCGCGGCCAAGCTCGTCCGACGGCACCGGCTGCCGGTGGCGGCGGGCGCCGTCGCGGCCATGGCCCTGCTGGGCGGCGCCTCGGTCGCGCTGTGGCAGGCGCACCAGGCGGGACTGCAGACGCAGCGTGCGCAGGCCGAGGCCGCCACCGCGCGTGCCGTGCAGGACTTCCTGGAGGGCGTGTTCCGCGCGAATTCCGCCGACCAGGCCAATCCGGCCAAGGCGCGCGACACGACCGCGCGCGAACTGCTGGACCGCGGCGCCGAGCGCATCAACGCCGAGCTCAAGGACGCGCCCGCGGCGCGACTGCGGCTGCTGACGGTGCTGGCCTCGATGTACCAGGACCTGGGCTTGAACGCGCGCGAGGTCGATCTGCAGCGCCAGCGCCTGGGCGTGGCGCGCGAGTTGCACGGACCGGCGAGCGATGAGGCCGTGCTCGCGATGGCGGCGCTGGCGAACGCGCTCGCGCTGGACACCCAGCGCGACGAAGCCGCCTCGCTGTTGAAGGATGCGACGGCCATCCTCGACGCGCGACAGGACACCAGCTCGCCGACGCGGCTGCAGGTCGAGATCGGACAGGCGTCGCTGAACCGGCGCGTCAAGCCGGAAGTGGCGATGGCCTTCGCCGAACGCGCGCTGGCGATCGCGCGACGGGGCAGCACCGCCCGCAACGCCAGCGCCGGGGCCGACGGCGATACCGTCGTCAACGGCGGCTCCCGGGCCAACGCCGACCTGCTGATGGTGCTGCGCATCCTTGGCGACGCGGCGTTGTTCAACAAATCCTTCGAGCGCGCGGAGACCGCGTATGCGCAGGCCGTGCAGCTCTGCGAGGCGAACCCGCCGCTGGGCGCGGGCGATCTGTCGCTGATCTACGGATTCCTCGGTCATGCCCAACGCGCGCAGGGTCGATACGCCGAGGCCGAAACCAGCCTGCGCAAAGGCATGGAGGCGGAGGTGACGCGCAACGCCAACCCGGTCCGCGTGGCGGAGACGCAGACGCACTACGCGATCTTCCTCAACCAGGCCGGGCGCTTCCGCGACGGCCTGGCAGCGCTCGCGCCCGCATGGCGATGGAGCGAGACCGCCGCGGCCGATCTTCCGCAGCGCCGCTGGGTGCGGATGTGGCAGGCGCGTTCGCTCGCCAGTCTCGGCCAGACTCAGGCCGCGCTGGCCGTCAGCGGCGACGACGTCTCGGTGCTGGGGACGCCCCATCCGCCCGACGGCATGGACGAGCAGATCCTCACCGACCGTGCGCTGGCGCTGACCAGCCTCGGTCGACTGGCCGACGCGCACACGCTGCTGGAGCGCCAACGGCAGTCGACACCCGCCGGCAAACCGCCGGGGCGGCTCTACAGCCTCGCCCTGCGGCGCTGGCAGGTGCAAAGCGGTCAGGCGGAGGCAGCGCTCGCGGGCTTCCAGGCGCAGCGCGCGACGCGCAAGCTGCCGCCAGCGCCCGCAGCGAGCGAGCCCGTGGCCGAGCAGGCCGAATCCGCCTGGCTCGAACTCAACGCCGGCCATGCCGCTGTGGCGGAGGCGCAGGCCCGGCAAACGCTCGCGACGATCCGGAACGGCCGCAACGCCGACTACCAACGCGACCACGAGGCCAGCGCCACGCAGGTGCTGGGTCAGGCCTTGCTTCAGCAGCAGAAGGCCGAGGCCGCGGAACCAGTGCTGCAGGACGCCGTGCGCCTGCATCGGCTGATCTACGACCCGGCGCTCAGCCCCGCGGTGGCGGATGCGCTCAGCGCGTTGGCGCAGGCCCAGCGCGCGCTGCGCCGCAACGCCGAGGCCGACCGGTCGCTCGAACAGGTCCGCGCGATTCGCGCCGCTCAAGGCCAGCACGTTCAAGCGTCGTGATCACTCGCGGCGATGTCCGCTTCGGGAGCGGGATCTCGTCATCAGGGATAGGCGGGCGAGCTTGCCCGTGGCGGAGATTCCGATGCGCGTTCCGATCCCGTGGCCCGAAGCCTGGCGGCCTTTGCCCAGCGCCGTGGCGACCTCGACGGCGTATGCCGCGCTGTACACGGCCTCCAACCACATGACCAGTCTGCGCACCGACGTCGGCGCGGGTGTGTTCGCGTGGGAACGCGCCACTCCCTTCGTGGGCTGGACGGTGGTGCCCTACCTGTCGATCTGCGTCTTCTTCGCGCTCTCGTTCTTCATCGACACGGACGCCGGGCGGCAGCGCCGCCATGTGATGCGGCTGCTCATCGTGCTGGTGGTGTCGGTGCTCTGCTATGCGGCCTTCCCGCTGCGCTTCACCTTCGAGCGGCCCGCAACGCAGGGGCTGATCGGGCTCTTCTTCGAGGTGCTCGGGCATTGCGACATGCCCTACAACCGCGCGCCGTCGCTGCACATCGGCGTGCTGGTGCTGCTGTGGGCGCGCTTCGCGCCGGTGCTGCGCGGCGCCTGGGCCGTGGTCCTGCACGCGTGGTTCGCGCTGATCGGGGTGTCGGTGCTGACGACGTATCAGCACCATGTGATGGATGTGCCGGCGGGGGCGGCGCTGGGGGTGGTGGCGATCGTGCTCACAGGGTCGCTGCGCCAATCAGGACGAGTCCGTCCCCTACCTCCCCAAGGTTGAGGATGCGCTACAACGCCGCCAACGGAGAACATCCGAGCGGAGAACAACAACGATCGGCGGAGGGTCCCATGCGACGGGTCTGTGGACGGAGGATGGCGCTGTGTGCGGCCACGCTGCTGGCGTCATGCTCTGTCTTCGCGCCAGTGCCGGAGATGCCGCAGTTCCCTTACCTGTCGCAGCCCTCGGAATCGACCCAGAAAGGGACATCCACTGGGGCCGGCACCGGCACCGGCACCGGCACCGGCACCGAGCCTTGCCGCAACAGCAGCACCGATTGGGAAAAGAATCCCAAGTGCTTCTACGGCGATCTGGCCTACGTGCTCGACACGCTCGAACGCTACAGCGCCTCGTTGGACGAGCGCGCCCGCGCGGACATCAATCGCACCGCCGCCATCAACATGGCCCTGCCGATCGGCGGCTCCATCCTGTTGTATCGGCGGATCCGTGGACTACCGCATAGCAGCTTGCTGTTCCCTTCTGCGGTGGCTGCCGGTACCTATGCCGCATTCAGCGGCGGCATTCCCGATATCCACGGGCATTATCAGGACGGCGCCAAGCAGTTGCGCTGCCTCTCGCTGCGTTATGCCCCTCTGCTCTATCGCAACGACGAGATCCTGGGAGACGAAGGACGCAAGGCTTCGCTCAAGCGCATCCACGACGATCTGCGATTCGCCATCGACAACTATGGTCGCGGCCGCCGCATGCTGCGCGTCGACCTGCAGCCCGTCGTCGTGAAAGGCCACACGCCGGCTAACGCGTTCGACCGCGCGCGGGGCACGGGCAAGGCTGACGTCAAGCGCGATACCCGCGACCGGATCCAGACTCTCCTGAAGGACCGCGAGGCCGTGGCACAAGACACCCTCGACGTGTTGGCGACGCTCTGGGATCAGATCGACAGCGCCGGCGCGGATCTCTCGCTGGAGGCAAGGCTGATGGCGCCGGAACTGATTGGCACCCTGGGCAAGGCACAGCCGGCCCTGAAGGACCCGCAGGCCGTCGGCAGCGGACTCAACACCAAGATCCTGGCGATGGCGCAAGCCAGCGATCGCGTCCCTGATTCGAGGGTGGACCCCGACCTCTCTCAGGAACTGCTGGACGGCGTCCAGTCCCCGCAGAAACTCAACGACTTCGTGACGTTCCAGGGAGGAGAACTCTTGCGCGCGTGGAAGGCCGCCAGAGGATTCCTGCGCAAGCATCTCGAGCATGCGCAGCGCCTGAAGGACCTTCAAGTCAGCGCGAAGTGTCCGGCATCGGGAACGCCCGCCGCGGCCCCGCCGCCGGCCGGTGCGGGAACGGGAATGGGAAGCGCGGCGGGGTCAGCTCCTCCCGGGCAGCCGACCAATGGCGGCGGCATGGTTTCACCGCTGAACCCTTGAGACGGACCATGCACGGCGCTCCATTCGTCCACAACGCTTTCCGGCTCGCCACGCAATGCCTGGCCGGCCGCGGCTCGCCGAGGATGCCTGATTGGCTGGATCGCTCCGCCATCTCGGGCGTCTGGACCTCGCTGCAATCGTCCGATCCGGCTTTGCATCTGGTCCTTCGGCCCGGCTGGACATCCGCCGCCTTTCCCCGCCACTGGCAACTGGCAGGCATGGATGCGCCGCTCGCGCTGCGGTGGTTGCCGGGCGGTCGGGCGCTGGGTCAAGGCCTGCCGACCTTGTCGCCGGAGCGCCGTCCCGCATTCACCGGGTCCGCGACGGCCTTGCTGCGCGACCGCGCCAGCGGCCGTCGCTACCTGCTGACTTGCGGTCATGTCGCGGCGCCTGGCCCGGATGCGCAAAGCAGCGACCGGGTCCTGGTCTCCGACCTGTCCGGCGCGGAAGGCTTCACGGGACAGCTGCGTCTCTGGCAACCGATGCTAGCCGCGGGCGCGTTCAGGACCCCGATCGACGCCGCGCTGGTCGAGATCGACGCCGAGCTGTTCGACGTGCTGGCGCGCCAGCCCGAGTTGCTTCCGCAAGGTGTCAACGCGGCCACACCGGCCTTGCGTGAATCTTTGCAGTTGCGCCGGCGCGGCGGCACTGCCGAGGGAACCGCGCTGGTCCACTGGTCCGGCGAGGTCGACATCCCCGGCTTGACGCCGGGTGTCGCTGACTACTTCCTGGAGAACGCGATCGGCTACCGCTGCGAGGTCCCCACTCAGCCGGGCGACAGCGGCGCTGCAGTCTGGGATGCTGTTGGCCGGCTGCGCGGCATGCATCTGGCCGGCCTGATCGATGCCGACCCACGCAGCGATGCGCCCAATGCGGTCTATGGCCCGATCCAGCCGGTGCTGGACTGGTTCAACGTACTGCCCGTCCTGAGAGGGGGTGGCACGGCCACCGTGACGGCAGCATCGACCGCGGTGACCCGGGACACGCACCCCGCGAGCAGCGCTGCGGCGCTGACCGATCGCGAAGTCATCGCCGCCACACTCTGGGGCGAGGCGCGCAACCAGGGGCCGCGCGGCTTGCAGGCGGTGGCCGGCGTCATCGCCAACCGCGCACGCACGCGATACCGCCGATGCGTCGACGCGCGGGCCGTCTGTCTGGACCGTTGGCAGTTCAGCTGCTGGAACGAGAAAGACCCCAATCGCGCACGCATGCTGGCCGTGGTCAGGCAGCCCGACGAGATCCTGCTCCAGACGCTGGCGCTTGCCGACGACGTGCTGGCAGGCAGCATCGCCGACATCACCCGGGGCGCACGCCATTACCACACCAGCCGAGTCCGCCCTTTCTGGGCCAACGGCAAGCAGCCCTGCGCCGCGATCGGCGACCACCTCTTCTACAACGACGTCGCCTGACCGGAACACGCTGCCATGGACACCGTCATCCTCGATGTCGTCATCGGTCTGGTCCTGACCTACCTCGTGCTTGCGCTGCTGGTCACCAAGCTGCAGGAAACGGTGATGGGCCAGCTGTTCACGTCGCGCCAGTTCACGATGCACGACCTGCTGGACCAGGCGCTGCAAGGCGACGGCAAGCTGAAGGCGCGTCTGCTCGCCAACCCCATCATCTTCAGCCTCTTCAAGGGGCAGAGCGTCGAGCGCGGGATCGCCCGCGCCAGCGGACCCTCGGCCATTCCCAGCGACCTGTTCGCCCGCGCACTCCTCATCGAGGTGTTCGACAACGGACGCAAGGAAGGCAAACATCCCAAGGACAGACACAGCACACCCCAGTTGTTCATCGACAACCTGCCCGCGGGCGGGGCCGGCGTCGACGGGGTGCTGCGCGCGCTGCTGCCCGGCAACGAGACCAACTGGGCGGGCTACGAGACCGCCATCGCCCATTGGTTCGACCAAGTCGGCCAGCGCGCCGACGGCTGGTTCCAGCGCAAGGCGATGCGGTGGGGTCTGATCTTCTCGCTGGGCGCAGCGGCGGCGCTCAACGTCAACACCTTCCTCCTGGCGGAGCGTCTGTCGGGCGACCCGGATCTGCGACGCAGCTTCGCCTCGCTGGCGCAGCGCACGCTCAATGAGTTCGGCACGCAGGGCGAGGCCAACGCGCCGCCGACGGTCACCCCGGAGCATCCGATCGATCGGGCGGTGAAGGCCATCTCGGACGTCAATACGCGCATCGCGGCGATGGTGTCCTCCAATCGCCCCTTTGCGAACTTCGATCCCAATCAGCAGAAGCTCACCGACGGAACGCCAAACGACCTGCTGGCCATCTCCCCAACCACGGTACAGCGATGCGCTCGGGTCAAAGCCAGTCTGGAGTCCGCTGACCTCGCCAAGTTCCCCATCAGCAACCCGATGACCTGGGCTCAACTGCTGCCTCAACTGCAGACCGAAGTCGGCGCGCTTCGAGACATGACGATCAGCGGCGACCTCGCGCCACCGGCGGCGCCGGCGCCACCGGTGCCATCGGCGTCCGCGACGCCTGGCGCCCAGAAGCCGGTCCCGTCCGCCAGTCTGCCGAGTCGACAGCAGCGCCTGGCCGACGTCAGGCAGTGCCTGAACACGCTCGGCAGCTGGTTCGCGCACATCAAGGGCGCGATGAACCGAACCACCCGCACCGAGCTCGAGGCGGCGGAGGTGTCCCTGCTGACGGCCAAGGAGGCGCTCAAGGACTTGAGCTTCGACGTCGCTGGCGGCCCGATCCTGTTGTCCGGTCCGCTGTTCCTGCGCGATCCCGATGCGTTCGCGGGCTGCGCTAAGCTGCCCGGCGTCGACGTCCAGCGCTTGAAGTCGTGTGTGGAAAGCGCGAGCAGCGGCCGCCTGAGCCTGCCCGTCGGCTGGACCGCCCGCAATGCGCGGGATGCCCTCTGCCGGGTGAGAGAGGGCGAGAACGGAGAAAGACACGCGCCTCGGGTCGATCACGAATGCCCGCTGCAGACTAAGCACCATGCGTTCGCGGGAGACGCGCGTCTGGGCATTCCACCGATGGCCCTCGAAGGCAGCGCCTTCTGGAGCTGGCACACCTGGCTCTTCCTTTTCGGCTTCATCATCACCGCCTTCTTCGTGGCGCTGGGCGCTCCGTTCTGGTTCGACTTGCTGGGGCGTGTCGTCAAGATGCGCGCCGCGGGCGAAAAGCCCGCCACGGAGGCGGAGAAGAGCGCGAACGCCAAACTACCTGCAGGCGGCGGGGCCGCACCGGGCGAGACACCCGCACCGGATCCGGAAACGTTCGACGGTCTGGGTCCATTCACCGACGCCAAGAATTTCATCGAACGGATCATGGCGGTAGCGGACAAGGTGGCATTGCAGACATCGCTGGGTGTCACCGCCACCGGCATCCTCGACGAAGCCACGCGGAGGGCCCTCGTCGCGCGGGCGAAAGCCCTGGACATCGATCTGGACGGGACGGACGAGGTCTCCTTGCAGGCCTTCCTGGCGATCGTGGGTCGGTTGCCCAACGCGCTGTCCGACCTCGCGACGTCGAGCAAGACGCGCGCACCGGAAGCAACGGACACCGGCAAGAAGGCTGGGAGCTGGGGCGCATCACCGGAGCCGGTGGCGGTCTCCATCGCTTCGCCGTCAGACTTCCCGGCGAAGGTCGCCAGCCTGGCGGCACCGTTGGCACGGCTGTTGCACTTCGACGAGTCCCTCGCGGCCGGCAAGCCCAGCCAGCGCGCCATGGCAACGCTGTTCCTCGTCAAGCTGGCGCTGGCCGGCAAGGGCCACACGCCGTCGCTTGCGGAGCTGGACAAGCTGGCCCGCTCGCGCCGGCTCAATCAACTGATCGATTGGGATACGACGGCCCGTCACCCCATCGAAACGCTGGACGGCGCCCAACTCGACGTGATGAGGCAATCATCGGCCTCGACATTCGAGCGCTCTTCCGCTAGGTGGCTGGATTGGGCGTTTGGCGAACTCGGTCAGACCGAGGAAGACCGGGAGGCTGTCGACGCTAGCAACCCGCGCATCGTCGAATACCTGCGTGCCGGCAACGGCGGCACTCCGCTTGGCGATGCGACGTCCTGGTGTGGTGCCTTCATTGCCTGGGTGATCCAGCAGTACAACGGCGAATCCCCGGCTCAAGCGCTTCCGGCTGCACCAGGCAGCGCCTTGGCAGCCGACAGCTGGAAGACATGGGGAGCCGCCGTGACGCCAGCGGAGGCTCAACCAGGCGACGTCGCCATCTTCCACCAGAACTTGCAGACTCGATCCGGATTCCACGTCACCTGGGTCTTCCGCAAGGAAGCCGATGGACGCCTCTACGTCATCGGCGGCAATCAGGGAGATGGGTGCGTGTCCTTGGCCATTCGCGGAGGCGATGAAGACCCGGTCGTCGCGGTCCGCCGCAGGTCGTGATCAACCAAGCGGCAACCAGTTCGACGTCACCCCGGTGACCCTGTCACCCGGAGAACCATCAGCATATGCAGAGACGCCGACGCTCAGTCCTCAGCGGCTCAGATAGAAATCCATCGGAATCAGCTCGACCGCCCATCCGCCGGCCTCGCCCAGCGTGGCCGCCGGATGCATCGAAGCGATGCGCAGCGCTTCTTCCTCGCTGTCCGCTTCGATGATGAACAGGCCGCCGACGACTTCCTTCGCTTCGGTATAGGGCCCGTCGGTGACGTGCGTC
Organism: uncultured Roseateles sp.; assembly: GCA_946886855.1. Next base: position 22,140 of record CAMPJJ010000024.1, read on the forward strand.
TTGCCGCCGCTCGGACGAAGCGTCTTCCAGCCTTCCAGATCGCCGAGCGACGCGGACACCAGCACCTTGCCCGTGGCGCGCATCTTCTCGTCCAGGGGCGGGCATTGGCTCACCAAGGCCTTGACGTCTTCGGGCGCCATCTTGGCGAAGGCTTCAGGGGTGAAGTAGGCGAGGCCGAGGTATTTCAAGGGAAGTCCTTTGAGGGGGTTGATGCACTGACGACGAGGGGGAGCGTCGGAAATCGACAAGTTCCTGGAAGAACAACCCGGGGCAAGACCGCTGAGTGAGCAGGCAAGGTGCCACAGCAAGGCGACGCGCTGCAAGCGGAATGCGTCGGGGAGCGTGTGCTTGCCGGGTTAGTTGCTGCTCATCCCGCCTTGCGGAAGGTCAGGTTGATGCGGTGACTCCCCAGATCGGGATGGGGGTTGTCCTTCAGCGTCATGACGCCGTGATAACGCAGCCGGTCCTCTGCGCCCCAGACGGCCACGTCACCGTGGAACAGCGGGATCTTCGCGGTCGCATCGTCGCGTCGCAGTCCCCCGAACAGGAAGACCGCCGGCATGCCCAGCGACACGGAGACGATGGGGGCGTCCAGGTCCTGCTCGTCCTTGTCCTGATGGAGGCTCAGCTTCGTGCCGGGTGCGTAGCGATTGACCAGGCAGGCGTCGGGCTCGAAGCGCTCGAAGCCAGCCGCCGCCGCGGCATCGTGGGCGAGGCGCCTCAGCACATCAGGCATCGCCGGCCAGGGCGTTCCCGTGTCGGGATCGATCGTCGTGTACCGATAACCCCGCCGATCGGACGTCCAGCCCAGCGCGCCGCAGTTGGTCATCGCGACGGACATGGTGTACCCGCCCGGCGTCACCAGGTGCCGGAACGGAGCGGTCCGCACCACCTCGTCGATCGCCTTCAGCAATTCGCCGGCGCCAGGCCGCGCGAATCCCCGCAGCACGCGCGCCCCTGGGCCGATTTCCTGGACGCCATCGACAGCCCCATCGATGTGCATGTCGTCGAACAGTCCCCGTGTGCTCACCGGTCACCTCGTGTCGTGAAAGATCGATCCCATCGCATGACGATGGCCGCGACGCGATACGGCGAGCGGTGGCCTCGCGTCGTTGCCTTGATCATCCTCTGTGGCGATTCCCCTCACCACCTCTCATCCGCCCCTTCCCCTCCCGCTTCCCGCGCAGCATCTCGTGGTCCGCGCGCTCGATGAGCTCGTGCGCGCCGGCCTCGTCGTCCGGCGAGAAGACCGCGACACCGGCGGTCACGCCCACCGTCACCACCGTGCCGGACGACAGCACGACGGGCGCGCCGATCGCGTCGACCACCCGCGCCAGCGCCGCCCGCCATTCATCGTCCTGGACGCAGGTCAGGACCAGCACGAACTCGTCGCCGCCCAGCCGCGCCGCGGTGTCCAGCGGCCGGATGCCCGCCGTCAGGCGCGCCGCCACCGTCTGCAGCAGCTGATCGCCCGCGTCGTGCCCCTGCGCGTCGTTGACCGCCTTGAACCCGTCCAGGTCGAGGTAGCAGACCGCCACCTGCCTGCGCTCGCGCCGCGCCATCGCCAGCGCCTGCTCGATCCGGTCGTACAGCAGCACGCGGTTGGGCAGTTGCGTCAACGCGTCGTGGAAGGCGGCGTGGGCCATGTCCTCGTGCGCCGCCTTCATCGCCGTGATGTCGACCGCCATCGCGAAGACCTCGGTGTCGGACAAGGGCACCGCGCCGAAGTCCACCCACACCGCCTCGCCGGTCTTGCTGCGCATGCGGATCTGCGCGCGGTAGTAGCCGTGTTCGGTCACCGCCGCGTAGACCTGCCGGCCCACCTCCTCGTACTGCGCGTCGTCCCAGTAGAAGATCCGCGCCGGCTTGTCCTGCAGTTCGCCGGGGCCGTAGCCGAGCAGCCGCTCCACCGCCCGGTTGCGCCAGGTGATGGTCCGGCGCGCGATCCTCGCCATGCCGACCAGGTCGCTGTCGAGCATGGCCGACTGTTCGCGCTGCAGCGCCTGGATGCGCCTGCCCTGGTCCGCCAGCGCCTGCATCGCCCGGTCCTGTCGCCGCGTGGCGCGATGGACGAGCCCCGTCGCCAGCGCCACCAGCAGCCACGCCAGCACCGCCAGCGCGACCACCGTCCACGCCTGCTGGCGCCAGGTCTTGAAGAAGCGTTCGTGGTTCACGCCGGCGTAGACGATGAAGGGCCAGTCGTCGAGTGCGCGGTAGGCCGTGGTCCGGTCCTGCCCGTCGATCGTCACCGTCGACACGAAGGTGCCCTGGCGCGGCTGCGCGGCCTGCCTCTCGCGCAGCTCGCGCGAGACCTGTCGCTCGCCGACGTCCCCCTGCGCGGGGCTGCCCGGCGCCATGCGCGCGACCAGGCGCAGGTCGTCCCGGCGCAGCGTCATCGCGTCGAGCGGCGCGAGGTCGTAGCGCTCGAAGAGATGCCGGAAATGATCGACGCCCACGGTCACGTAGAGCACGCCCGCGAACCGGCCGCGCACCACCAGCGGCCGGCCGAAGCCGATCACCCAGTTGCCCGACACGCGCGAGACCAGCGGGCCGGTGACCTGCGTCACCGGTGTCGACAGGTCGCGGGCCTTGATGAAGAAGTCGCGATCGGCAATCTGCGCGGGCGTGGCGACCGGCAGGCGCGTGCCCCAGCGCACCAGACCGGACGCGTCGGCGGCACGGAGGGATTCGATGCCGAAGAGCAGCCGGTAGCGCGCGTTGAGCACGTCGTTGAGCACCGCGTCGGAAGCGCCCCCCGGGGCGTCGAGCAGCCGCTCCATCTCCGCCCCAGTCGCGCGAAGGACCGCGTCGACGCGTCCCATCTCGGCGGCGACATTGAGTTGCGCGACCGCCGCCAGCCCTTCGGCCACATCCCGCGCCTGCGCCGCGTAGGCGCGGTGGGAGGTGACCAGCACATGCGTCACGAGCGCGCCCAGCACCAGCGCGACGGTGAGATTGGCGCCGATCAGCCAGGCCATCATGCGGCGCCGGCGGCGCGCGGCCCCGTCGACGAAGAGTTGCGGATCGGAGAGCGGCATGCTCAAATGTTGCCTCAGCCAGGCGGCCGCCGGCGCGGGCGCGCCGCCTCCGTCACGAGGTGTTTTCCCGCGTCCCCACATTCGGGGATGACCGGCGCGCCCATCCGTCCTAGCCTTCGTCTTTCGGCAGAAGAAACACGGCGGGGGGACGGGCATGGACGCGGGCACGGGAACGACCACGGGCGCGGGCGCGGGCGCCGACCTCAGACAGCGCAACCTCGTGCTGTTCTGCGACGGCACGAACAACACGCTGACCGGCGGCATCGAAGACACCAACGTCCTGAAGCTGTTCGGCTACCTGCGCAGCCAGCAGCCCACCATCGAGTCGCTGCTGTACTACGACCCCGGCGTCGGCTCGCCCGATGCCGCCCCGCCCACCGGCCTCATCGACCTGATCAAGCGCCGCTGGGCGCGCATCGCCGGCCTGGCCTCGGGCCAGGGCGTCTACGACAACATCGGCGAGGGCTACCGCTTCCTGATGCGCCATGTCGACGAGCGCATCGACGACCGCATCTTCTGCTTCGGCTTCTCGCGCGGCGCCTTCACCGCGCGCGCGATCGTCGGCATGGTCAACCTCTTCGGCATCCTGCGTCCCGAGCACGAGGAGCTGATCCCGACGCTGGTGCGCATCTACTTCTCGCAGCCGCCGATCGAGGAACAGGCCGAGGGCCGCAAGCACTGGCGGCGCTGGCTCGCGCGTTTCGTCCACCGCGGATTCGCCAGACCGGGCCAGGAAGGCGCGCGCGGCGCCCAGGGCGGCGAAGAGGCCACCGCGGCCTCGCGCAACCGGCTCGCCGAGCAGGTCCGGCGCAACTTCGCGCGTCCGGCGGACGTCTTCTGGGTCGGCGTCTGGGACACCGTGGAATCGGTCGGCCTGCCGCCCTTCGGGTCGCGGGACAACCCGGCCACGGCGACCTTCGCCGACAAGAAGCACATGCTCCACGTCCGCCACGCGCTGGCCTTCGACGAGCACCGCTGGCCTTTCCTGCCGCGGGTCTACGACTCGCCGAGCCGCGTCGACATCCCCGCGGTCGACCGCTTCAACCGCCCGATCACGCGCACGCTGCGCCAGCTCTGGTTCCCTGGCGTGCACTGCGATGTCGGCGGCAGCTATCCGGCGGCGTCGGAGGACAGCCGGCGCTATCCCCATGGCCGCACCGGACTGCCGGACGCCTCGATGGTGTGGATGGTCAACGAGGTGGCGAAGGAGCTCGGCGTCCCGCCGCTGTCCAGCCTGCCCGCCGGCAGCGACGCCTTCGGCATGCCGCTGCCGGAGCCTTTCGCGGGCACGCTGCCGCTGCGCCACGACGCGCTCCACGACACGCCGCTCTGGGCGCTCGCCGGCATGACGGTGCGGCGCATGTCGACGGAGATCGTGCGCATTCCCAAGGGCAAGCAGAAGATCTCGGTCGACGTGCGGCCCCACGTGCCGCCGGCCCCGTTCCAGGGGCCCAGCGTCTGGGACGAACGGCGGTCCCTGCCGTGGCTGCTGTTCGCGGTCGTCGCCGCCGCGGTCTTCCTGCTGTTCTCCGGCTGGAACCTGCAACAGCTGCCCTTCCTGCAGTCGAGACTGCCCGCGCCGGGCGGCTGGTGGGAATGCCTGATGCGCAGCGCGGCGGCGCCCTGGGAATTCGCCCGGCACCAGGCGGGTTTCCTGATCCACGTCCTGGTCCACGGCTGGCCCGATCACCTCGACTGGATCCGCCAGAACCGCGCGGGCATCTTCTGGGGCCTCGCGTGGGACCTGCTCTTCCTGCTGGCGGCCGCCTACCTGCTGTCGCGGCTCGCGTCGCGCGTGTTCACGTGGCTGGCGGGATGGCGCCACCCGGGCGAATCCCGGTCGCGGCTGCTGCTGGCCATCGGCTGGCTGCCGGCGCTGGCCTTCGGCGCCGACGCGCTGGAGGACCTGTCGACGCTGGCCGCGGTCGCGATCGAGACCCTCGGCATGCCCCGCCTCGCGGGCGTGGCGCTGCTGGTCATGAGCGCCTGCTCGATGGTGAAGCTGCTCGCCTGGAGCCTGGGCATCGCCATCTTCGGCGTGGGCCGCGCGCTGCTGGCGGTGCTGCCGGTCAAGACGGTCGGCAAGGTGGGACGCAAGACCTGACCCTGCATGAACCTCGCGACAGGTGATCGCCGAGGCGCCCCCGGCGTCAGACGAGCGGCTCAGCGGCTCAGCGGCTCAGCGGCTCAGCGGCTCAGCTGCTCGACCGCTCGACTGCTCGACTGCTGAACTGCTGAACTGCTGAACTGCTCAGACGCTGAGAGGCCTCGGATGCTCCGGGGCCCTTGCAGGCGTCAAAGGCCTTCCATCGCTTTCTCCTGGGCCTGTTCCTTCAGCGTGCCGCCCTTGGGCTTGAGCAGGTCGCGGGCGTTGGGGATGCCGGAGCTGGGCGACTCGGGCGCCGGCGGCGCCTTGTAGGCCGGCATGACGGTGATGGTGCCGCCCTTGACCTTCTGCTCGGTGCTGCCGGCCGGGCAGGCATCGTTGGTGTAGAGCACGCTGCCGTTGACCAGGCAACGGCGCGGGCCGCCGAGCGCCGGCCTCGCCGGCGGACCGTCCGAGGACGCGGCCGGTTCGTTGTCGAAGCGGATCTTGGGCACCTCGACCTTGTCGGCCTGGCGTTCGACCTCGCGGGCGGCGTCGCGCAGGAACGGGATCTCGTCGCGCTTCTTCCAGCCGACGACACCCAGCACGGCGACAACAATGATGAGCAGCACGGCTCGCATGACTTCTTCTCCCTGAATCGCCGGCCCTCTGTTTCGACATGATTCGACGCGGCGGGTGCGCATGATAGCCACGGCTTGTCACCTCCGCGCAACCTGGCGCAACGAACATGACACGCATCACGACCTCGATCGCTGTCATGGCCCTCCCCTCGACGCTCTCTTTCCTCCACGCCACGTCTTGCTCCCTCTCCCGCTTGCGGGAGCGGCAGGGGGTGAGGGCCAGCGGCCATCGCACCCCACCGACCGGAAAGAGGGTCCTTGTGCCGCTGCTGCTCGCGACGGCAACCCTGGCCGCCTGTGGCGGCAGCGACGACGCCGGCGATCCGCTCAACGGCAACAACAACATCACCGTCTCCAGCCTGCGCCTCATCGGCCAGCAGGTGCTGCCGCGGCGGATGGACTACGCGGGCACCGTCGTGGGCGGTCTGTCCGGCGTCGACTATGACCCGAAGACCGACAGCTACGTGTTCATCAGCGACGACCGCACGACGACCGACTCCGCCGGTGCGCCCCGCCTCTACACCGCGAAGCTGAGCTTCGACGCGACCACCTTCAGCGCGGTGAACTTCACCGGCGCGGTGACGATGAAGCAGCCGGACGGCAGCGTCTATCCGAAGGTGCCGGACGCGAAGGTCGCCGATCCGGAGTCGGTCCGCGTCGATCCGGTCACCGGCAACTGGGTCTGGCTGAGCGAGGGCGACCGCACGCTGACCAGCACCCCGCCGCGCGTGATCAATCCCTTCATCCGTGAGATCACGCCGCAGGGCAACGCGGTGCGCGAGTACACCCTGCCCGCGATGTTCCAGATGAGCGCGCAGGAGACCGGCCCGCGCGGCAACCTGGTCTTCGAAGGCCTGACGTTCTCGCCGGACGCCCAGTCGGCGTGGGTGCTGATGGAAGGCGCGCTGATCCAGGACGGTGCCGCGTCGACGACGGCGGCGGGCAGCGCCTCGCGCCTGACGCGCTTCGACCGCGCGAGCGGCACGGCCAACGCGCAATACCTCTATCCGATCGAGAAAGTCCAGGCGACGCCGGTGCCGGCCGACCAGTTCACGGTCAACGGCCCGACGGAGATCCTGGCGCTGTCGGCGACGCGTTTCCTGGTGCTGGAGCGCAGCTTCTCCGTCGGCGTGATCGGCAACCAGGTCCGGCTCTACGAGATCGACACCGCCGCCGCCACCAACGTGCTGAGCGCCGCCTCGCTGGCCGGCGCGACGCCGGTGACCAAGAAGCTGGTGCTGGACTTCGAGACGCTGAAGACGCAGCTGGGCGGCATCGCCAACCTCGAGGGCATGACCTTCGGGCCGAAGCTGGCCAACGGCAAGCGCAGCCTGGTCGTCATCGCCGACGACAACTTCCCCACGGCGGATTCGCCGACGGACCGCAACCAGATGCTGGTCTTCGAGATCCAGCCTTGAACTGGGGCGATGGCGGCGAGGACGCACGGCGCGCTCGATGCTGCCGGCGCACTCGGCCGTCACATGGCGCGTTACGGCGATCACCCGTAACGCGCCTTTCGCCTTCACGACTTCGCGCCAGCCTCTAAGGTCCGGGATGAACACCGCGCCACTCGCGCGGCCCGATACAACGACTCCACGAGGCTTCATCGATGCATGGGAATTCACGCGCCGCGGCGCGATCGACGACACGACGGGCGGCGCTCGCCGCCGCCGGCCTGGCACTCTGCTCCGCGCAGGCCGCGCCGGAGACAACGCCTGACGCCGCAGCCATCCGCGGGGCCGTCGACGCGGCCGTCCGCCCGATGATGGCGAAGCACGACATCCCCGGCATGGCCGTCGGCGTGACGGTCGGCGGGAAGTCCTTCGTCTTCAACTATGGCGTCGCGTCGAAGGCGTCCGGCAAGCCGGTCGACGACAGGACGCTGTTCGAGGTCGGCTCAGTCAGCAAGACCTTCAACGCGACCTTCGGCGCCAAAGCGCTGGTGGAAGGCAGGCTGCGGCTGTCGGACCACCCCAGCCGTTTCCTGCCCGCGCTGAAGGGCCACCCCATCGACCGCGCGACGCTGCTGAACCTGGTCACCTACACGGCCGGCGGCCTGACGCTGCAGGTGCCGGACGCGGTGACCGACGAGGCCTCGCTGCTGCGCTACCTCCAACAGTGGAAGCCCGACTTCGCGCCGGGCGAGAAGCGACGCTATTCGAATCCGAGCATCGGCCTGTTCGGCCGCGCGGCCGCCGCGGCGACGGGGCGTGACTACGCCGATGCGGTCGAGTCCGACCTGCTGCCCAGGCTCGGCCTGCGCGACACCTACCTGCGGGTGCCGTCGGCGGCCCTGCCGGACTACGCCACCGGCTACGACAAGGACGAGCAACAGAGCGCCCCGGACATGGCCGTGCGGGTCTCGCCGGGCGCGTTCGACGCGGAGTCCTACGGCATCAAGACGACCGCGGCGGACCTGGTCCGCTTCATGCAGCTCAACATCGATCCGAGCGGCCTCGACGCGACCACGCGTCAGGCTGTCGAAGCCACGCACATCGGCCACTTCCAGGTCGACGGCATGACGCAGGGCCTGGGTTGGGAGCAGTACCCGTGGCCGGTGTCGCTGGCGCAGCTGCAGGCGGGCAACACCTTGGGGAACGTGACTTCGACGGTCGTGCCGCTGGATCGCACGCCGAAGGGGTCGCGCCTGTTCAACAAGACCGGCTCGACGCGCGGCTTCGGGACCTACGTGGCGTTCGTGCCGGCGCAGCGCATCGGCGTCGTGCTGCTGGGCAACCGGCGCTGGCCGATCCCGGAGCGCGTGGACGCGGCCTACGCGATCCTGCAGCGGCTGCAGACGATCGAGGCACGCTGAGCCCGCCTCAGCGGGAGGGCGTCGGCGTTGGCGTCGGCGTCGGCGTCGTCGAGGATGCCGACGCTGCCCCAGTCGCGCTCACGCCGCGGATCCCCATCAACTGCAGCTTCAACCAGTTTCCGCTGTTCACCGGTGCCGCGCCGCCGCAGCGCACGAGGTAAGGCTTGCCACTGATGCTGCTCTTCGAAGCGGCGAGATCGATGAACTGATCGGCGGTTTTCACGAGCTGCTTGTCCTCGAGGTATTTCAGCTTGCGCTCGAGATGGGATTTCGCCTCGGCGGCGGAGAACCAGTCGCCGTTGCGGTTGAACTCGCACGACGAGGCGGTCAGCTTGCCGAGCAGCGCGGTGACCTCGGCCTTCGCGGCCGGCGGCAGCGGGTCCGCCCAGGCGCCGGTCGGCAAGGCGACACCGGCGGCGAAAACGGCGACGATCCTGGCGGCTAAAGCGGCGGCGCACGTGGCGGTGAGCCGGATCAAGAACGGTGGGGCACGCATGGGCAAAGCTGGTGGTCGGTTCTGACCTGCGATGTTGCCATGCGCCGCGCCGTCGGACGGGGCGATGAGGCACACTCCGCTGCCATCGCCCGGTCCTCGCGGCCGCCCCTCCGCCACTCGATCCCCGCATGACGCGCCCTGCTTCCAGTCCGCCGGACCGGCCCCCTGCGGTCGGATTCCGGGAAGCCTTCGGTTTCTGGCTGAAGCTGGGATTCATCAGCTTCGGCGGACCGGCCGGCCAGATCGCGATCATGCATGCCGAACTCGTCGAGCGGCGCCGGTGGATCAGCGAACGGCGCTTCCTGCACGCGCTCAACTACTGCATGCTGCTGCCCGGCCCGGAGGCCCAGCAGCTCGCCACCTACATCGGCTGGCTGATGCATCGCCGCTGGGGCGGGCTGGTCGCGGGCGGCCTGTTCGTGCTGCCGTCGCTGCTCATCCTGATCGCGCTGTCGTGGATCTACGCCGCCTTCGGCACCCAGCCGGTCGTCGCGGGGCTGTTCTACGGCATCAAGCCCGCCGTGACGGCGATCGTGCTGCATGCGGCGCATCGCATCGGCGGGCGCGTCCTCAGGAACGCGTGGTTGTGGGCCATCGCGGTCGCGGCCTTCGTCGCGATCTTCGCCTTCGACGCGCCCTTCCCGCTGATCGTGGTGTCGGCCGCCGTCATCGGCGTGATCGGCGCGCGATTCGCGCCGGCGGCGTTCTCCGGCGCTGGCGGGTCGCACGCGGCGCAGGCCGGCTACGGCCCCGCGCTCATCGACGACGACACGCCCCCGCCACCGCATGCGCGCTTCACCCGGCGTCGGCTGCTAAGCGTGCTCGGCGTCGGCCTCGCGCTATGGGCCGTCGCGATGGGTGGCCTGACGCTGGTGCACGGCGCCGACGGCGTGCTGACGCGCATGGGCGGCTTCTTCACGAAGGCCGCGCTGATGACCTTCGGCGGCGCCTATGCCGTGCTGCCCTACGTGGTCCAGGGCGCCGTCGACCAGCACCACTGGCTCAGCGGCCCCCAGATGATCGACGGACTCGCGCTCGGCGAGACCACGCCCGGCCCGCTGATCATGGTGGTGGCCTTCGTCGGCTTCATGGGCGGCTGGAACACCCTTCCCTTCGGCGCCGATGCGCCCGTCCTCGCCGGCGCCGTCGCGGCCGCTGTGGTCACCTTCTTCACCTTCCTGCCGTCCTTCGTCCTCGTGCTCGCCGGCGGACCGCTGATCGAATCGACACACGGCAACCTGCGCCTGACCGCCCCCCTCACCGCGATCAGCGCCGCGGTCGTCGGCGTGATCGTCAACCTCGCCTGCTTCTTCGCGGGACATGTGTTCTGGTCCGGAGGACCGCACGGCCGCATCGACGTCGCGGCCGCGCTGATCGCCGCGGGCGCGGCGGTCGCGCTGTTCCGCTTCAAGCGGGGCGTGCTGCCCGTGCTAGGCACGTGTGCGGCGATCGGGCTGGCGTGGTCCACGGTCGCGGGAGTCTGACCTTGTTCGACGACGTGCTGCGGCGGACGGCCCGCCGCTATCTCGCGCCCGCGCTGCCGACAGTCCTGGAGGTCGCCCGTGCCGCCGGACCGTCGACCGCGCTCGCCTTCGCCATCGAACGCGCGCGGGCGGCGCTCGCCGCGGGCGATTCGCCGGAGGACGGCGTTCAGTCGCTCTTCCTGAACGCACTCGCCCGATTGATCCGCGTGGCCATGCGTCCGCTGCCGGCGTCCGGCGGCGATGGCCCTGATGACGCCTCGCACGATGGCGCTCACGATGCCGCGGGCAGCGGCGGCGATCCCGCCTTCCAGGCGATGGTGCTGCGTCATCGCTCCGCCGTCGTGCGCGAGCACGCCTCGCTGAGCGCGCACGTCGAGCGCGATCGACGCGTGGTGCGCGCGGCCGTCAACGCGCTCGCGCATCCGGCGAAGACGCAGCGCCGCGCGCCGGGTCCGACGCGCGAGGCGCTGCTGGCGATCCACGCAGCGAGCGAGACCGACGAGTGGGAGCGGCTGTCCGAGCTCCTCCTTCCGCTGCGCGATGAGGCCGACGTCCGCGCCGAGCCGGCACTCCATCGCGGCATCGAGCGCCTGATCGACGACCCGGCGCTGGCGAGCGTACGGCGGCTCGACAGCCTGTCCTCGGAGGCGCTGGTGGCGCGTTACCGCGCGCTGTGGGACCAACGGGGCCCGACGGCCGGAAGCAAGCAGGCGGCCGCGCGCGGTGCCGGCGCGCAGCGGCGCGGCGATGCAGTGGAGGCCTTGGCCGTCGAAGCGCTCAGCGCGCTGGTCGACCGCATGAATATCGAGGCCGGCGCGACGCGCTATCGGATCGCGGCCTCGCTGCGCGTGCCGCCGTCCTTCCCGGGGGATGCTGAACGCGCGAAGAGCGAGTGGGACGTGGCGCTGCTGAGGCGCGACAACGGCGGCGGCGACTGGGACCTCTGCCTGTTGATCGAGGCCAAGGCTTCGCCCGACGCGGCGACGACCGATCTGCCGAAGCTCCTGCGCGGGCTGCGCCTGCTCGCGCAGGCCGACGTCGCCACCACCTACACGTTCGCCTCGAACGACGGCGAGGTCCGCCTGCGCGGCGCCTCGTTGAACGCGCTGCCCACCGAGGAAGGCGACCTCGCGCGCGCCGTGCTCTATTGCTGCGACGGCGCGGAGGAACGCGCGCCGCGCCTGCTCAACGCGGCGAGCCGCATGCAGCTGCTGTCGGCCGAGGCCAGCCTGGACTTCGCCGGCCTGCTCGAGGACGGCGCGCCGGCCGATCCGACATTGCTGGAGCCGGTGTGGCGCCTGCTGCTGGAAGCGCCCGCCTTCACCTCGGTGCTGCGCCAGTACGTGACGCTGCGCGCCGTGCGCGAACTGATGGTCCATCCGGAAGACCTGGCCGCTGCCATACGGCGCCGTTGAGCTCGCTGCCGTCACGCTTCGGCGTTTGGCCAGGAAGGCCGCGCGGGTGATGCCGACGATTCACTGCCCTGCACGTTGACGACGACGCTCATGCCAAGTTCTGTCGACTCCCCCGGCATGCGGACGCCGTCGAGCAAGCGCGCGAAGACCTCCACCTCTTCGAGACTCGGCGGCCACGCGGTTCCGAACAACGACGTGTGCCGCGCGATGAAGGTCTGCGCTTCCTCCACCAGCCGGACGTCCTCGGCGCCCGAGAAGGTGGGGGAGTAGCCACCCAGGCCGGCGCCCAGGCCAGAACGGAAGTGCGACAGCCACTCCGCGCCGAAGGCCTCATGCAACGCGCCCAACGCCACGAGCTGCGGCGCGGCGATGCGGCGATTCGGCTCTGCACGCGGCGTATCCGTTCCCGGCCCGGGACCCGGCGCTGGATCGTCGCGTTGCTCGGTCATCCGGCGCAGCCTCGCCTTGAGGTCGTCGAGGAGCGTGCGGTCGCGTTCCTCGCCCTGCTGGAGCATCTCGAAGTAGCGCAGCTTGTTGCCGAAGCGCTTCACCGCGCGTGGCGTGTGCGCGGATTCGCGGACCAGCTCGGTCCAGACCTTGAGCGCGTCGCGGAAGTCCTTCGAATCGGTCGCCTCGCGATGACGCCGGCTCGCGGCGCGCCACAGCAGCAGACCCGCCAGCGCCGCGCCGACGGCCAGCACCGCCGCCGCGATCCCTTCGTCCGCGTGGCTCTCCTGACCGGACTGCACCAGCACCCGCGTCGGCGACTGGGCCGGCGACGCCCCCCAGGCCAGCGTGGGGTCGGAGGCCGCCTGCCCCGGGAAGGACGCCGCACCGGAAGCGGACCTCGCGCTGGCCGCTGGCGCCGTCGCGGGCGCGATTGACGGGGTCGCCGATGGCGCGGCCGCCGTCAAGCGCTCGTCTGTCTGCGGCGTGTCAGGACGCAGCTGCACGCCGAGGCTCACGCCGACGGCGATGGCCACCGCGAGCGCCAGCCCCATCGCATGACGACGCAGCCCGTCCCTCGCCTGTGCGCGCCAGGTGGGCGACACCGCGGTCGCCGGATCGTCGGTGAGCAGCCGCCATGCCTCGTACGACTGCTCGGTCGGGACCTTGATCTCCAGGTTGATCAGCTTCTGCAGGTAGTTGGCCGCATAGTGGCGGCGCTGCCTGCGCGCGGCGGCCTCCGGATCCTTCTCGACGTCGGCGCCGCTGGCGCCGCTCGCCAACTCCCTGGCGATGCGCTCGAACGCGATCGCCAGCGCCGCCTGCACCTTGTCCGTCGCCATGCCGAAGAGCACGAAGCACTGCCCCGACGAGGTCAGGAAGTTCACCGCCTCCATGATCTCCAGCACCGCCTCGGGCCGGCAGCGGTCGAGGTCGTCGATGACGACGACGACGCGCTCGGGCAAGGCCTGCGAGACCTCGCCGAACTGTTCAGCGAAGCGCGTGCGGAAGCTGTTCTGCTCGGCTGCGAGCTTGGGCTTCATGCCTTGAAGCCCGCCGGCCAGCAGCGCGGCGGGATCGGCGCCGAAGGCCGTCAGCGCCTTGCGCAGCGCGGCCAGCGTGGTGCCGCCGACCGTCAGCAGCGCGAGCCAGCCGGCCCAGGGCACGGGCGGCCCGGACGGCGCGGTCACCGCGGTCGCCGCAGTCTTCGCGCTTCCCAGGTCTCCGAGCGACGTCAGCACGTCGCCGAGCCGTCGCAGCCATTGCGTCTCCGCCACGGCGTCGTTCATGCCGAGGTGCAAGGTGATGAGCGCCGCCACCGCCGTGCACAGCAGCAGGGTGAAGACCCAGTGCTTGCGCGAGCGCAGCCACAGCAGGCGCAGCCGGAACGCGATGCCGTCGAGGCTCAGCCACGGCGGCGGCGCCTGCTTGCTCAACGCGCCGAGCAGCGCGGCGAAGAGGTGATCTTCCTTCTGATGGTGCCAAGCGTTGAACCAGATCGGCCGTGAGCCGTGCTTGCGGAGATCGGCGCAGATCAGCCCCATCAGCGAGCTCTTGCCCGAGCCCCAGTCGCCGGTGATGGCCAGCGTCAGTGGCGGTTCGGTCGCCGGATTGCGCAGGAAGCGGGAGATGCCCGCGGCGAGCGGCTCGAAGTTGAGCCGGTCCTGTCGCGGATCGGTCAGCGCCGCGTCGGTGGCCGGCGTGTCGGCCATGCCGATCACGGCCTGGTGCGCCTGCGTGAAAAGCCGCCAGGCGCGCAGGAACATCGGCACCGACAGCAGCAGCGCCAGCCAGTACCACGGCGCCGGATAACGCGCATAGGCGCGGGGGTCGGTCCAGTTGCGGCCGCCATCGCGCGTGGTCAGCAGCAGGCCGCCGTCGCCGACCGCCCAGCCGCGCAGGCCGTCCGCGCCGATGTGGCCCGAGCGCATGCCCAAGGGCAGCCGCATCGGCGGCTGCAGCGATTGGCGCGGGCGCTCCATCGCCGCCCGCGCGTCCGGTGTGGTCAGGGTGCCGGGCTCCCACGACGTCCCGCCGTTGGTCGTCTGGAGCACGCGTTTGCCCTCGACGTCCATCGCCCAGGCCTTCTCGCCGTCCGCGCTGACGTGCAGCAGGCCCAGTCCGGCGCCGGTCCCCGCCGACTGCCGGTGCCAGGTCTTGCCGCCGTCCTCGGTCTTCAGTACGGTGCCGCCGAGGCCGACCGCCCAGCCGCGCCTGCCGTCGTCGGAGAAGCCGACGCTCGTCAGCGTGTTCAGCGCCCGTCGCATGACCGGCGCCCAGGTCAGGCCGCCGTCCTCGGACGTGATCAGGTAGCCGTTCTTCCCCAGCGCCCAGGCGCGTTGCCCGTCGTCGGCGACCCGGATGGCGACCAGCAGCCGGAACTCGGGACTCTCCTGGTTCCGCCATGTCCTGCCCCCATCCACCGACGTGGCAAGCCAGCCGAAGGCGCCAAGCGCCGCGCCATGACGGCCGTCGGCGCTGAAGGCGATCGATTCCGGCATGGGCACGCCGAGATCCGTGGGGGAAGACCAGCTCTTGCCGCGATCAATCGACCACGAGAAACGGCCCTGCTGGCTCGCCAGCCCGATCCGCTGGCCGTCGGCGGTCGGCGCGGCGGCCACCCAATCGTCGTCGGACGGATAGGTCTGCAAGCTGGGCTGCGCCTGCGCCGGGCTTGACTGCACCGGGCTTGACTGCACAGGGATCGATGGCAAGGGCGACGACTGGACAGGCGTCGACGTGCCTGTCGCCGATTGCGCGATGCTCGTCGGCACGAGAGCCGGCGGTCTGACGTCGAGGCTCAGCCAGCGCCCGCCGCCGTTCTCGGACAGGAAAACGAGCCCACCATCGCCGACCACCACGCCCAGGCGGCCGGCCGCCTCGAAACGCACGTCCTTCAGCCGGGATGTCCCCAGGCCCGTCATCGGGTGCCAGGTCGTGCCGCCGTCGTCCGTGGCGATCGCCGCGCCGTCGTCGCCGACCGCCCATCCGGTGCGCGCGTCCGACGCGAACTGGACGGCGCGCAGCTGGCGATCGGTGCCGGACGGCTGCGTGCGCCAATGCTGGCCGCCGTCGTCGGAGGCGAGGACCGTGCCGCGCTCACCGACGGCCCACAGGCGCCGGCCGTCGGCGCTCGCGTGCAGGGCCGTGAGCAGGCGGTCGGTGCCGGTCGACAAGGGCCACCAGGTGGCGCCGCCGTCGCGGCTCTCGACCAGCGCGCCGCCCTCCCCGGCCAGCCACCAATGCCTGCCGCCGGCATCGACGGCGATCGACGTGAAGACGCCGCTGACATCGGGCAGACGGCGGAACGCGTTGCGCTCGACGGGCAGGCGCCACCAGTCCCAGAGGCCGCGCTCGGCGCGCGTGACCGGCATCGCCGAACTCACCGGCCCCGGCGGCTGCCACAGCGCCACGGCGGTGGCGAGCGCGCACCAGACGACGGCGATCCACAGCCAGGCACGGCCGCCACGCCGATGGGTCGCTGGCGAGCCGGGAGAAGGAGCTTGCATGGCGGGAGACAAGTGGGCGACGTGGCCGTATATCCCGCGCCACGCGGGCGCGCATCATCAATCCGTAGGACGCCGGACCGCCGCACAATCGGCGCGTTCCGACCACCGAGAAAGCTCCGGCATGCGCCTCGCAGTGACCCGAACCCGCCTCACGGGCACCCCGCTGGCCGCGTTCGCGCCAATGAGCGCGCTGTGCGCGCTGGGCGCGATGACCGCCGTGACCTGGTTGGCCCCATCGACCGCGATGGCCGCTGACACAGTGGCCCCGCCAGCCGCGTCGGCCGCGTCGGCCGCGGTGACCGCGGTGGCCGCGGTGGCCGCGGTGGCCGCGTCAGTGCCCGCCGAGGAGCCTCCAATCATCGGGCGAGAAGGCGTGACGGCCACGCTGTGGTTCCAGACCGCGGTGGAGCGGCGGGCGGCCACGCTCGCGGTCTTCCGCGCCGCAACCGCCCGCCTGGCCGCTGCCCGCAAGGCCACGCACGAGACCGCGTCGCTCGAACAGGCTGCGCAGGGCGGCTTCGCCCGCAAGCCGCCGGCGATCGTGCTGGACGTCGACGAGACGGTGGTCGACAACTCGCCCTACGAGGCGTGGCGGATCCGCGCCGGCAAGCCCTACGACAGCGCGTCCTGGGCCGCCTGGGTGGCCTCCGCGCAGGCGACGGCGATCCCCGGCGCGCCCGAGTTCATCGCCCGTGCCAGGACGCTCGGATTCCGCGTCGTCTTCATCACCAACCGGACCTGCCCCGCCGACGGCCCCTTCGGCCCCGACGGCCTTCACGCCGCCTGCCCGCAGAAGGCGCAGACGCTCGTGAACCTGGAGCGGGTGCTCGGCCGCGCCGTCGCGCCCGGCGACCTGATGCTGCGTGGCGACCGCGCCGAATGGGCCGACTCCGACAAGAGCGCCAGGCGCCTCGCGGTGGCGCGCACGCATCGCGTCGCCATGCTCGTCGGCGACGACCTCAACGACTTCGTGCCGCGCGCAAAGTACGTCCAGCAGGAGCATGCGAAACGCTGGGGCCTGACCTGGGTCCCGATCCCCAATCCGACCTATGGGTCATGGGGCGACGCACTCACGCTGCCGCAGCGCTACGAGGCCCTGAAGCCGTGGAGCGGGCCGGCGGCTGCGGAACCCGCCCGTCCGGCACCAGCCCCGCAATAGCCGGGCGGCGGCTCAATACCCCGCCGCCAACCCCGTGTTGCGGCGCGGATCATTCGCACCGTAGAAGCGGTTGTTCCCGACCGGCTTGCCGTTCAGCGACGGCGCGCCGACGATGATCGCCGCCAGGTGGTTCGCCGGATGCGGCGCGCCCAGCTTGTGGCCCATGCCCTCCAGCAGCTTGCGCGTGTCCGGCGAGAACGCGTACGGCTCGACATTGGTCACGTCCGGCAGCCACTGCTGGTGGAAGCGCGGCGCGTCCACCGCCTCCTGCACGTTCATGTCGAAGTCGATGGCGTTGAGCAGGGTCTGCAGCACCGCCGTGATGATGCGGCTGCCGCCCGGCGTACCCACCACCATCACCGGCTTGCCGTCCTTGGTCACGATGGTCGGGCTCATCGACGACAGGGGCCGCTTCCCCGGCGCGATCGCGTTCGCCTCGCCCTGGACCAGGCCGTACATGTTGGGCACGCCGACCTTGGCGGTGAAGTCGTCCATCTCGTTGTTGAGCAGCACGCCCGTCTTCGCCGCCGTGACCTTGGCGCCGAACCAGTCGTTCAGCGTGTAGGTCACCGACACCGCGTTGCCCCACTTGTCCGCGATCGAGTAGTGCGTCGTGTTGCTGCCTTCATGCGGCGCCACGCCGGGCTTGATGTCCATGGACACGCCCGCCTTCGCCGGATCGATCGCCGCGCGGATCTTCGCCGCGTAGCCCTTGTCCAGCAGCCGCTGCAGCGGGTTCTTCACGAAGTCCGGATCGCCCAGGGTGCTGTTGCGGTCGACGTAGGCATGGCGCATCGCCTCGATCTGGTAGTGCGCGCCCTGCGCCGATCCCCAGCCGAGCTGCCGCAGCGGGTAGCCCTCGAGGATGTTGAGCATCTCGCAGATGATCACGCCGCCCGAGCTCGGCGGCGGCGCCGACACGACGTGGTAGCCGCGGTAGTCGCATTCGACCGGCGGCAGCTCGCGCGTCCGGTACTGGTCCAGGTCGGCCTGCGTCAGGATGCCCTTGCCCGACTGGCTCGCATCCACCAGCGCCTTCGCCACCCAGCCCTTGTAGAAGCCGTCCGTGCCCTTGGCGCCGATCTCGCGCAGCGTCTTCGCGAGGTCCTTCTGCACCAGCTTGTCGCCGGGCTGGAAGGGCTTGCCCTTGTTGAGGAAGATCGCCCCCGAGGCCGGGTCGGCCTCGAAATCCTTGGTCGCGGTCTGGAACATGTCGACGTCGCCCTGTTCCAACGCGAAGCCGCGGTCCGCCAGCGCGATCGCCGGCGCGATCAGCGCGGGACGCTTCATCGTGCCGTACTTCTCCCGCGCGTACTCAAGACCTGACACCGTCCCCGGCACGCCGACCGCGAGGTGTCCGTGCGTGCTCAGCCCCTTGACGACGTTGCCGTCCTTGTCGAGGTACATGTTGGCCGTCGCGGCCAGCGGCGCCTTCTCGCGGAAATCGAGGAAGGTCTTGCGGCCGTCGGCCAGCTGGATCGTCATGAACCCGCCGCCGCCTAGGTTGCCCGCCGCCGGGTACACCACCGCGAGCGCGTAGCCCACCGCCACGGCGGCGTCGACGGCATTGCCGCCGTCCTTCAGCACATCGACGCCGACCCGCGTCGCGAGGTGCTGTGCGGTCACCACCATGCCGTTCTGCGCGGCCACCGGCGCGGCGGAGGCCGCCAGGGACGGCGCCATCGGCGCGAAGGCGAAGGACGCGGTGATCGCCGCGGCGCAGGTGAGCAAACGGAAAGTCTTCATGAACCTGATTCCTCAAGAGATGCGACGGGGCATTCGACACCCACAGCGGTGTCGCCCGCAATCCCAAGCGGCGTCAGGTCGTTACTGGAGAGGGTCTTTCAGCGCGTCGGGCACCGGCAGTGCGACGATGTCGATGCCCTCGTCCGCGAGCTCGCGCGCCTCGTCCGGCGTCGCGCGGCCGCGGATGCCGCGTTCCTCGGCTTCGCCGTAATGGATGCGGCGCGCCTCGGTGGCGAATCGGTCACCCACGTCCTCGGTCTTCGCCATCAGCGTGCGAACCGCCTGCAACACCTGCCTCTGCAGCTCGATCGCGATCGGCGGCACGCCGTCCGGCATCGAGGGCCCCGAAGGCAGCGACGGCACTTCGGCGCCGCTCGTGCGCGACTTCGCCGTCGTCGACTCGGCGGCGGAAGAGAGATTCAGCCGCGGCGCGCTCGGCATCCGCCGCACGGCCGCGCTGTTGCACAGCGGACAGCTCAGCAGGCCGCGCGCTTGTTGCGACTCGAAATCGGTGGCGGAGGCGAACCAGCCCTCAAAGGCATGGCCGGCCTCGCAGGCCAGGTTCAAGACCAGCATGATGGACCGATGCTAGCGGCTGGAGGCTTCGTCCGCCGGCATCCAGTCCAATGGCCATGCACCGGCCCGCCAACGCTGCAGCCATTGCAGGCAAATCAGCGTCTTCGCGTCGGTGACGCGGCCGTCGCAGGCCATGCGGTCGAGCTCGTCCTCGGCCACCGGCAGCAGGTCGAGGAACTCGCCCTCGTCGAGCTTGCGTTCGCCGGCGATCAGGCCGCGCGCGAAGAAGATCTCGATGCGCTCGTCCGAGTAGGCGATCGCGTTGTGCAGCACGCCCGCGTAGGCCCACTCACGGGCGCGATAGCCGGTCTCCTCGAACAGCTCGCGGACCGCGCAACGCAGCGGGCTTTCGTCCGGATCCAGCTTGCCCGCGGGGAACTCCAGCACCACCCGACCGAGCGGGTAGCGGTACTGGCGCTCCAGCAGCACGCGGCCGTCGTCGAACAGCGGCACGATCACCGCGGCGCCGGGGTGGCGGATGTACTCGCGCGTGGCCTCCCGGCCGTCGGGCAGCGCGACGCGGTCGCGCTTCACCTGAAGAAAATTGCCCCGCAGGATCCAGTCGGAGGACAGCGGGGTTTCGCGCAGATGCTCGTCAGCGTCCACGGCCGGCGCAATGCCGATCACGCCGTCATCCTCGGGTCGGTTGGCGTCAGGCAGCTTCTTCGTCATCGAACTCTCGCACCTTGGCCCGCGAGCGGCGCAGGTAGCGCCACACGAAACCCGGGAAACCCAAGGTCACGAACATCGCCAGCGCGGCGGCGTAGAACTCCCAGCCCTGCGGAAAACGCTGGCCCTGCTGCGATTCGAGGCCGAAGCCGATCGCCAGCGTCAGCAACGCCAGCAGGAAGAGCTCGAGCAGGCGCCAGCCGCCGGCCTTCGGATCGCGGCGCGGCCCGACCAGCAGGATGCGCGAACTCAGATAAGGCAGGTTGGCCGCGATGAGCGCGACCACCAGCACCGTCCACACCGAAGCGCCCTGCCCCATGCGCGTGCTCCTTGCGACCCGTCGCGGACGATCAGTGCGCCAGCGCGCGCGTCACGGCCTGGCTGCACAGCGCCAGCAGGCCGCTCGGCACCAGGCCCAGCACCAGCACGGCGACGCCGTTCAGCGACATCACCAGGCGGGCGTCCGCGGGGGCCGTCAGCGGGCTGCGGTCGGTCGGTTCGTCGAAGAACATGACCTTCACCACGCGCAGGTAGTAGAACGCGCCGACCAGCGACAGCAGCACCGCGATCACGGCCAGCCAGAGGTAGAGCGACTGGCCCGTCGTGACCATCGCCTGCAGCACGGCCAGCTTGCCGTAGAAGCCCACCATCGGCGGGATGCCGGCCAGCGAGAACATGTAGATCGCCATCACCAACGCGAACCACGGGCTGCGCTTGAACAGGCCGGCCAGGTCGCTGATCTGCTCGGACTCGAAGCCCTGGCGCGCCAGCAGCATGATCAGGCCGAAGCTGCCCAGCGTCGTCAGCACGTAGGTGATCGCGTAGAACATCGCCGAGCTGTAGGCGTTCAGCGCATGCAGGTCGGGCTGGCCGTTCACCACGCCCGAGGCCAGGCCCAGCACGACGAAGCCCATCTGCGAGATCGTCGAGTACGCCAGCATCCGCTTCAGGTTGCTCTGCGCGATCGCGGCCAGGTTGCCCACCACCAGCGAGGCCACCGCCATCACCAGCATCATCTGCTGCCAGTCGGTCGCCAGCGGCAGCATGCCTTCCACCAGCAGACGCAGGGTCATGCCCAGCGCGGCCAGCTTGGGCGCGCCGCCGATCAGCAGCGTCGCCGCGGTCGGTGCGCCCTGGTAGACGTCCGGCACCCACATGTGGAACGGCGCGGCGCCCAGCTTGAAGCCCAGGCCGGCGACGACGAAGACCACGCCCAGCACCAGCACGCCCTTGTTGACGGTGCCGGTGGAGATCACCTCGAAGACGCGCGGGATCGACAGCGAGCCGGTCGCGCCGTACATCATCGACAGGCCGTACAGCAGGAAGCCCGAGGCCAGCGCGCCCAGCACGAAGTACTTCATCGCGGCTTCGGTCGAGATCGTGTGATCGCGACGCAGCGCCGTCAGCGCGTACAGCGACAGGCTCATCAGCTCCAGGCCGAGGTAGGTCGTCAGGAAGTTGTTGGCCGCCACCATCACGTTGACGCCCAGCAGCACCAGCAGGCTCAGCGTGAACAGCTCCCCCTTGAGGATGTCGCGCGATTCCGCATACGGACGCGAGTAGACCAGCGTGACGATCAGCGCGACGGCGCTGACGCCGCTCAGCAGGTGGCTGAGCGGGTCCACGACCAGCATGCCCTGCATCGTCTCGGCGGGCGCGTCGCCCATCGCGGCGAAGTGCATCACGCCGACCACCGCCAGGCTGAGCTGCGTCAGCCAGTAGGTCGTCGTGCGGCGCGGATCGGTGACGAACAGGTCCACCAGCGCGACCACGCAGGCCAGCGCCAGCAACAGGATTTCGGGATAGACCGCGACCCAGTTCATGTCGTTCATTGTGTTGGGTCCTTATTGGATCTTGGACACCGCGACGTGCTTGAGCAGCGCGTCGACGGAGTGGTGCATCACGTCGGTGAACGGCTTCGGGTACACGCCCATGAAGAGCGTCGCGATCGCCAGCACGCCCAGCATCAGGAACTCGCGGCCGTTGATGTCGGTCAGGTTGCGGACGTTGTCGTTGGTCACCGCGCCGAAGTAGACGCGCTTGATCATCCACAGCGTGTACGCGGCACCGAAGATCAGCGCCGTGGCCGCCAGCAGGCCGATCCAGAAGTTGTGGCCGACGGCGCCCAGGATCACCATCCACTCGCCCACGAAACCGGCCGTCGCCGGCAGGCCGCAGTTGGCCATGCCGAAGAACACCGCCAGCGCCGCGAACTTGGGCATGGTGTTGACGACGCCGCCGTAGTCGGCGATCTCACGCGAATGCACGCGGTCGTACAGGACGCCGATGCACAGGAACATCGCGCCCGACACGAAGCCGTGCGAGATCATCTGCACCAGGCCGCCAGCGACGCCCAGCTCGTTGAAGATGAAGAAGCCCAGGGTCACGAAGCCCATGTGGGCGACCGACGAGTAGGCCACCAGCTTCTTCATGTCGCGCTGGACCATGGCCACCAGGCCGATGTAGATCACCGCGATCAGCGACAGGCCGATGATGAACCAGTCGTAGTGACGCGCGGCGTCCGGCGCGATCGGCAGCGAGAAGCGCAGGAAGCCGTAGGCGCCCAGCTTCAGCATGATGGCCGCCAGGACCACCGAGCCGCCGGTCGGCGCCTCCACGTGGGCGTCCGGCAACCACGTGTGCACCGGCCACATCGGCACCTTCACCGCGAAGGCCGCGAAGAAGGCGAAGAACAGCAGGGTCTGCGCCGGCATCCCCAGCGGCAGCTTGTGCCACAGCAGGATCTCGAAGCTGCCCGACTGGCTGTACAGGTACAGCAGCGCGATCAGCATCAGCAGCGAGCCGGCCAGCGTGTACAGGAAGAACTTGAAGGCCGCGTACACGCGACGAGGTCCGCCCCAGACGCCGATGATGATGTACATCGGGATCAGCGTGGCCTCGAAGAACACGTAGAACAGCATGCCGTCGAGGGCGCAGAACACGCCGATCATCAGGCCCGACAGGATCAGGAAGGCGCCCATGTACTGGTGCACCCGCGTATCGATCACTTCCCAGGCCGCGATCACCACGATGATCGAGATGAAGGCCGTCAGCGGGACGAACCACATCGAGATGCCGTCCACGCCCAGGTGGTAGTGGATGTTGAAGCGCGGGATCCAGGTCGCGACCTCGACGAACTGCATCGCCGCCGTCGAGGTGTCGAAACCGCTGATCAGCGGCAGCGTCACCAGGAAGGACAGCACGGCGCCGACCAGCGCCATCCAGCGCACCGCGCCGGCGTTGTTGTCGCGCCCGAGCGCGAGCAGGAGGCCACCGCAGACGATGGGCAGCCAGATGGAGAGACTTAGCAACATTCTTATTCTCCGCCCGCGTCAGAGGCCGAACAGGGCCTTGAATTGGGGCCCCATGTAAGGCCACAGCTGCCAGGTCATCAGACCGACGACACCCAGGATCATCACCAGCGCATACCAGTACAGGTGGCCGGTCTGGATCAGCCGCACCAGGCCGGCGACACCGCCCACCGTGCGTGCCGAGCCGTTGATCAGCACGCCGTCGATGACGCCCTGGTCGCCCGCCTTCCACAGGCCGGATCCGAGCGCGCGCGCGCCGCGGGCGAGCACGTTCTCGTTGAACCAGTCCATGTAGTACTTGTTCTCGAGGATGGTCACGATCGGGCGGAAGACCCGGGCGATCGTGGCCGGGATCTGCGGCGCCAGCATGTAGAACACGTAGGCCGTCACGACACCGGCGAACGCCAGCCACAGCGGCAGCGTCTTCAGGCTGTGCACCGCCATCTCGGCCGCGCCGTGGAACTCCTCGCCCAGCTCGGCCATCGCGTGATGGACCTCGTGGTTCACGAAGATCGAGTCCTTGAAGAAGTCGCCGTGCAGCATCGGCTTGATCGTGAAGTAGCCGATCAGCACCGACGGGATCGCCAGCAGCGCCAGCGGCACCTTCACGACCCAGGGCTGGTCGATCGGCAGCGCGTGGTGGTCGTCGTGGTGGTCGTCGCCATGCGCGTCATGGTGATCGTCCGGTCCCGGGAACGGCTTGTGATGGAAGTTCTCCTTGCCGTGGAAGACCAGGAAGTACATCCGGAAGCTGTAGAACGCGGTCACGAAGACGCCGGCCACCACCGCGAAGTAGGCGAAGCTCGCGCCCGGCAGGTGCGAGGCGTGCACGGCCTCGATGATGGAATCCTTCGAGTAGAAGCCCGAGAAGAACGGCGTGCCGATCAGCGCCAGCGACCCCAGCAGCGACGTGATCCAGGTGATGCGCATGTTCTTGTGACGCGCCAGACCGCCCATGTTGCGGATGTCCTGGTCATGGTGCATCGCGATGATGACCGCGCCCGCGCCCAGGAACAGCAGCGCCTTGAAGAACGCGTGCGTCATCAGGTGGAACACCGCGACCGAGTAGGCCGACGCGCCCAGCGCCACCGTCATGTAGCCCAGCTGCGACAGCGTGGAGTAGGCGACGACGCGCTTGATGTCGTTCTGGATGATGCCCAGGAAGCCCATGAACAGCGCCGTGATCGAGCCGATCACCAGCACGAAGCTCAGCGCCGTGTCCGACAGCTCGAACAGCGGGCTGAAGCGCGACACCATGAAGATGCCGGCCGTCACCATCGTCGCCGCGTGGATCAGCGCCGAGATCGGGGTCGGGCCTTCCATCGAGTCCGGCAGCCAGACGTGCAGCGGGAACTGCGCCGACTTGCCCATCGCGCCGATGAACAGGCAGATGCAGGCCACGCTCAGCATCATCCACGGTTCGGCGCCGAAGGGGTTCGCGAAACCGATCTTGGCCAGTTCGGCCGACTTGGCGAAGGTCTCGGTGTAGTTCAGCGAGCCGCCGTAGGCCACCAGCAGGCCGATGCCCAGGATGAAGCCGAAGTCGCCGACCCGGTTCACCAGGAAGGCCTTCATGTTGGCGAAGATCGCCGTGGGCTTGGTGTACCAGAAGCCGATCAGCAGGTAGGACACTAGGCCCACCGCTTCCCAGCCGAAGAACAGCTGCAGCATGTTGTTGGACATCACCAGCATCAGCATGCTGAAGGTGAACAACGAGATGTAGCTGAAGAAGCGCTGGTAGCCGGGGTCTTCCTCCATGTAGCCGATGGTGTAGATGTGCACCATCAGCGAGACGAAGGTCACCACGCACATCATCATCGCGGACAGGCCGTCGATCATGAAGCCGACTTCCATCTTCAGGCCGCCCAGCACCATCCATTCGTAGACGGTCTGGTTGAAGCGCGCGCCGTCGAGCACGGCGTTGAGCGTCATCACGGAGATGACCAGCGCCACCAGCACACCGAGGATGGTCACCACGTGGGCGCCGCGGCGGCCCACCTGCTTGCCGAACAGGCCCGCCACGATGGCGCCCGCGAGCGGGGCCAGGGGCACCGCCAGCAGCATGTTCTGAGAGAGTGTTGCAGACATTGTTTTTCTCGCTTCCCTCGTCAGCCCTTCAGGGCGTCCAGCTCTTCCACGTCGATGCTGCTGCGGTTGCGGAACAGCACGACCAGGATCGCCAGGCCGATCGCCGACTCGGCGGCCGCCACGGTGAGGATGAAGAACACGAACACCTGGCCGGCCATGTCGCCCAGGTAGTGCGAGAACGCCACGAAGTTCATGTTGACCGCCAGCAGCATCAGCTCGATGGCCATCAGCAGCACGATCAGGTTCTTGCGGTTCAGGAAGATGCCGATCACCGACAGCGCGAACAGGAACGCGCCCAGGATCAGGAAATGGTTCAGGCTCAGCGCACCCATCACGCGGCTCCTTCGTTCTTGTCAGCCGCCGGCAGCGACGGCGCTTCGACGGTCGGGGCGACCTTGACGATGCGCAGGCGGTCCGCCTTCTTCACGCGCACCTGCTGCGACGCGTCCTGGTGGCGCGAGTCCTTGCGGCCGCGCAGCGTCAGCGCGATCGCCGCGATGATCCCCACCAGCAGCAGCACCGCGGCGATCTGCACCGGGAACAGGTAGTTGGTGTAGATCTCGATGCCCAGCAGTTTGGTGTTGCCCAGCTGCGCCATGTTGGGGATCTCCGGGGCGTTCTCGACGCCGCGGAAGCCGCCCATCAGCACGGCCGCGATCTCCAGCGCGATGACCGCGCCGACCAGGCTGGCCACCGGCAGGTGCTTCCAGATGCTCTCGCGCACGGCGGTGGACTCGAAGTCCAGCATCATCACGACGAAGAGGAACAGCACCATCACGGCGCCGATGTAGACCAGCACCAGCGTGATGGCCAGGAACTCCGCCTTCAGCAGCATCCACAGACAGGACGCGCTGAAGAAGGACAGGATCAGGAACAGGGCCGAGTGCACGGTGCTCTTGGCCGTGATGACACGGACCGCAGAGGCCAGCAGAACGGCCGAGAAAACGTAGAAGAGCGCGGTAGTGATATCCATGCGATGTCCTGCAAGCAGGCCGCCGGTCGCGGTCCTCCCCCCTCGCCTCGCGGCGCAGTGGAGGAGGCCGCCGGACCGGTCAGCGGTACTTGGCGTCGGCCTCCTTGCTGGCTGCGATCTGCGGCTCGTACCGGTCCCCCACCGCCAGGAGCATCTCCTTGGTGAAGTACAGGTCGCCGCGCTTCTCGCCGTGGTATTCGAAGATGTCGGTCTCGACGATGGAGTCGACCGGGCAGCTCTCTTCGCAGAAGCCGCAGAAGATGCACTTGGTCAGGTCGATGTCGTAACGCGTCGTGCGGCGCGAGCCGTCCGCGCGCACCTCGGATTCGATCGTGATCGCCATGGCGGGGCACACGGCCTCGCACAGCTTGCAGGCGATGCAGCGCTCTTCACCGTTCTCGTAGCGGCGCAGCGCGTGCAGACCGCGGAAGCGAGGAGACAGCGGGGTCTTCTCTTCCGGGAACTGCACCGTGATGTTCTTCGAGAGGAAATGCCGGCCGGTGAGGGCCATGCCCTTCAGCAGCTCGGTGAGCATGAAGCTCTTGACTAGGTCCTTGATCACAGCGGGTACCTCGGATTACTTCCAGATATTGAACGGCGACTGGATCCACAGACCCACCACGACGAGCCACACCAGGGTGACCGGAATGAAGATCTTCCAGCCCAGACGCATGATCTGGTCATAGCGATAGCGGGGGAAGGTCGCACGCACCCACAGGAAGCAGGTCACGACGAAGAAGGTCTTGGCGAACAGCCAGAACCAGTTCCAGAACGCCATCGAGTGCTGGATCCAGGCCGGCGTGTCCATGCCCAGCAGCGACCACGAGATCGGGGCCGACCAGCCGCCCAGGAACATCAGCACCGCGAGGGCCGACACCAGGATCATGTTGGCGTACTCGGCCAGGAAGAACATCGCGAACGACATGCCCGAGTACTCGATCATGTGGCCGGCCACGATCTCGGACTCGCCTTCGACGACGTCGAAGGGGTGGCGGTTCGTCTCGGCCAGGCCGGAGATGAAGTACACCAGGAAGATCGGCAGCAGCGGCAGCCAGTTCCAGGACAGGAGGTTCACGCCGTGCGAGGCGAACCAGCCCTGCTCCTGGCTCGTGACGATGGCGCTGACGTTCATCGAACCGGTCACCATCAGCACGACGACCAGGCAGAAGCCCATCGCGATCTCGTACGAGACCATCTGGGCCGAAGCGCGCAGCGCGCCCAGGAAGGCGTACTTCGAGTTCGAGGCCCAGCCCGCGATGATCACGCCGTAGACCTCGAGCGAGGTGATGGCCATCAGGAACAGCAGGCCGGCGTTGACGTCGGCGATCGCGACGCCCGGCCCGAAGGGCACGACCGCCCAGGCGGCCAGCGCCGGCATGATCGTCATGATCGGGCCGAGGAAGAACAGGCCCTTGTTCGCGGCGCTCGGGACGATGATCTCCTTGAAGATCAGCTTCACGGCGTCGGCGATCGGGGTCAGCAGGCCCAGCGGACCGACGCGGTTCGGACCCGGACGGATCTGCGACCAGCCGATGGCCTTGCGTTCCCACAGCGTCAGGTAGGCGACGCAGCCCAGCAGCGGCAGCAACACGGCGATGATCTTGAGCACGCTCCAGACCACCGGCCAGACCACACCTCCCAGCATCGAGGCGCCGGCGTTATAGAAGTTTTCCATCGTCGTCTCGTCCTCAGGCCTTGGTCACGGCGATCGCGCCGGTGAACGCGCCCAGTGCGGCGGTCTCGGGGATGCCGGCGGGGATGCGCACCACGCTCGCGGGCAGCGATGCGTCCAGCTGCGCGGCCAGCACGGCCTCGCCGCCGTCCTGCGTCACGCGCACCTGCGCGCCCTGCTCGGTCAGTCCGAGTTCGGTCCACAGCGCCTGCGGCAGCGAAGCGATCGCCGCGTCACGGCCGTCGCGGGTCAGCTGCAGCGAGGTGGCGCGGCGCACCAGGGCGTCGGTCGCGTAGATCGGCACCGTCGTCAGGCGTTCCAGACCTTGCGCCGGCGCGCCAGCGGCGGCGGACTGCGCCGACACCGCGTTGCCCAGGCGGCTCGCCAGGTCCAGCGACGAGCCCAGCGCCGCGGTGCGGACCTGCTCGGAGCTGTCGAAGTCGAAGCCCTGCAGGCTCAGCAGGTTGCCCAGCACGCGCAGGATCTTCCAGCCCGGACGGGTCTCGCCGCGGGCCTTGGCCACGCCGACGAAGCTCTGCAGGCGGCCTTCCGCGTTGACGAAGCTGCCCGAGGTCTCGGTGAACGGCGCCGTCGGCAGCAGCACGTCGGCGAACTCGACCACCGGGCCGGTCTTGAACGGGGTCATCACGACGACCATCTCGGCCGCGTTGATCGCCTTCTTCGCGGCGGCGGCGTTCGCGCCGTCCAGCACCGGGTCGGTGTTGAGCAGCAGCAGCGCCTTGGCCGGCTGGTCGTTCAGCAGCTGGGCTGCCGTGCGACCGCCCTGCCCCGGACGCGCGTTGACGAGCTGCGCGCCGACGCTGTTCGCGGCGGCCGACAGCACGCCGACGGTGGCGCCGGTCTGCTCGCCGATCCAGTTCGCCAGCGACAGCAGCGTCGCGGCCTGCGGATGCTGGATCGC
This sequence comes from uncultured Roseateles sp., assembly GCA_946886855.1. The sequence goes on from CAMPJJ010000024.1 coordinate 51,187, forward strand.
GGCGTTGCCGATCAGCACGGCCTTGCGCTCGCCCGACAGCAGCGTGTCGGCGATCGCCTTGGCGGCGTCGGTGGCGTTGCCTTGCACCGGGGCGCTGACGCCCTTGGCGGCGCCGATGGCGGCGGCGACGTTGGCCAGTTCAGCGACCCAGGCCGACGGGGCGGCGGTGATCGCGGCGGCGACCGGCATCTTCCAGTCTTCGACCGAGCCGGCCAGCGACACGACCTGCGCGCCGCGGCGGGCGGCCTGGCGCAGGCGTTGCGCGAACAGCGGGTGGTCCTTGCGCAGCGACGAGCCGACGACGAAGGCGCGGTCCAGTTGCGACAGCGACGCGATCGAGGTGCCGAGCCACAGCGCCTTGCCGTCCGCGGCGCGCAGCGCCGGGTCGACGACGCGCAGCTGCGTGTCGATGTTCTCGCTGCCCAGGCCGCGCACCAGTTGCGCCAGCAGGTGCAGTTCCTCGACGGTGCTGTGCTCGGAGCCCAGCGCGGCGATGGCGGCACCGCCCTTCTCCGTCTTGACCTGCTTCAGGCCGTTGGCGACGTACTCGAGCGCGGTGGTCCAGTCGACCGACTTCCACTCGCCGCCCTGCTTGAGCATCGGCGTGGTCAGGCGTTCGTCGCCGTTCAGCGCTTCGTAGGAGAAGCGGTCGCGGTCGGCGATCCAGCACTCGTTGACGGCTTCGTTCTCCAGCGGGACGACGCGCATCACTTCGTTGTTCTTGACCTGGACGATCAGGTTCGCGCCGGTCGAGTCATGCGGGCTGACGCTCTTGCGACGCGACAGTTCCCAGGTGCGGGCGCTGTAGCGGAAGGGCTTGCTGGTCAGCGCGCCGACCGGGCAGATGTCGATCATGTTGCCCGACAGCTCCGAATCCACGGTGCGGCCGACGAAGGTCTGGATCTCGCTGTGCTCGCCGCGGTGCGCCATGCCCAGCTCCATCACGCCGGAGATCTCCTGGCCGAAGCGGACGCAGCGGGTGCAGTGGATGCAGCGGCTCATCTCTTCCATCGAGATCAGCGGGCCGACGTTCTTGTGGAACACCACGCGCTTCTCTTCCGAGTAGCGCGAGGCGCTGGCGCCGTAGCCGACGGCCAGATCCTGCAGCTGGCATTCGCCGCCCTGGTCGCAGATGGGGCAGTCCAGCGGGTGATTGATCAGCAGGAACTCCATCACGCCCTGCTGGGCCTTGATGGCTTTCTCGCTCTTGGTGCGGACGATCATGCCCTGCGTCACCGGCGTCGCGCAGGCGGGCAGCGGCTTGGGCGCCTTCTCCACGTCCACCAGGCACATGCGGCAGTTGGCCGCGATGCTCAGCTTCTTGTGATAGCAGAAGTGCGGGATGTAGGTGCCGGCCTTCTCGGCGGCATGCATCACCATGCTGCCCTCGGGCACTTCGACCTTCTGGCCGTCGAGTTCGATTTCAACCATAGTTCTTCTCAGCGGCTCCGATCAGGCGTGCGCCGGCGACTTCGCCGTGGCGGACGGGGACGACGCGGCAGGCGCCTTGTTCTGCTGGGCCTGTTCGATCATCGCGATGAACTCGCCCTTGAAGTGCTTGAGCATCGCGCGCACCGGCATCGCCGCGGCGTCGCCCAGCGCGCAGATCGTGCGGCCCTGGATGTTGTCGGCCACGGAGTTCAGCAGGTCGATGTCCTCGACGCGGCCCTTGCCGTGGGCGATGCGCTCGATCACGCGGTGCATCCAGCCCGTGCCTTCACGGCAGGGCGTGCACTGGCCGCAGGACTCGTGCGCGTAGAAGTAGGACAGGCGCAGCAGGCTGGTCACCATGCAGCGGGTCTCGTCCATCACGATGACGGCGCCCGAGCCCAGCATGGAGCCGGCCTTGGCGATGGAGTCATAGTCCATCGTGCACTGCATCATGACGTCGGCCGGCAGCACCGGGGCGGACGAGCCGCCGGGGATGACCGCCTTGAGCTTGCGACCGCCACGCATGCCGCCGGCAAGCTCGAGCAGCTTCTCGAACGGGGTGCCCAGCGGGATCTCGTAGTTGCCCGGACGCTCGACGTCGCCGGAGATCGAGAAGATCTTGGTGCCGCCGTTGTTGGGCTTGCCGACTTCGAGGTAGGCCTGGCCGCCGTTGCGGATGATCCAGGGCACCGCCGCGAAGGTCTCGGTGTTGTTGATCGTCGTCGGCTTGCCGTACAGGCCGAACGAGGCCGGGAACGGCGGCTTGAAGCGGGGCTGGCCCTTCTTGCCTTCGAGCGATTCCAGCAGCGCGGTTTCCTCGCCGCAGATGTAGGCGCCGAAGCCGTGGTGGCCGTGCAGCTGGAAGCTGAAGTTGCTGCCCAGGATGTTGTCGCCCAGGTAGCCGGCCGCGCGGGCCTCTTCCAACGCGGCTTCGAAGCGTTCGTACACCTCGAAGATCTCGCCGTGGATGTAGTTGTAGCCGACCTTGATGCCCATCGCGAACGCCGCGATCGCCATGCCTTCGATGACGATGTGCGGGTTGTACATGAGGATGTCGCGGTCCTTGCAGGTGCCCGGCTCGCCCTCGTCGCTGTTGCAGACCAGGTACTTCGCGCCCGGGAACTGGCGCGGCATGAAGCTCCACTTCAGGCCGGTCGGGAAGCCCGCGCCGCCGCGGCCGCGCAGGCCGGAGGCCTTCACTTCCGCGATGACCTGGTCGGAGGTCATGCCCTGACCCTCGCCCTGGGCGAGGATCTTGCGCAGGGCCTGGTAGCCGCCGCGCGCTTCGTAGTCCTTCAGCGACCAGTTCTTGCCATCGAGGCCCGCGTAGATCTGCGGGGTGATGTTGCGGTCGTGGAAGCAGGTTTCGGCGCCCGTGGCCTGCCACTTCGAGAGATCGATGTTCGTCATCGTCGGGGTCCCTCAGTTCTTGTTGGCCGCGGATTGCTGGCCATGGTGGGCTCTCAGCGCATCCACCAGCTCGTCCAGCCGCTCGGTGCTCATGAAGCTCAGCATCTGGCGGTCGTTGACCAGCATCACCGGCGAATCGGCGCAGGCGCCCAGGCATTCGCTCTGCTGCACGGTGAAGACGCCGTCGGCGGTCGTGCCGCCGGCCTCGACGCCCAGCTTCTGGCACAGGTGGTCCAGCGCCTTCTGGCCGTCGCGCAGCTGGCACGGCAGGTTGGTGCAGACGTTCAGCTTGAACAGGCCCAGCTTGCGCTGGTTGTACATGTTGTAGAAGGTCGTGACCTCGTAGACGGCGATCGCCGGCATGCCCAGGTAGTGCGCGATCGCGTCCTCGGCCTCGCGGGACACGAAGCCCTGCTCCTGCTGGACGATGGACAGGCAGGCCATCACGGCCGACTGCGCCTGCTCGGCCGGGTACTTGGCGACCTCGCGCGCGAAGCGGGCCGCGGTGGCCTCGCTCAACACGAAGCCGGTGCTCACAATTTCAGTGCTGCTCATGCGGTCACCACTCAACGGTCAATTTCACCGAACACGATGTCCATCGTGCCGATCACGGCCACCGCGTCGGCAATCATGTGTCCGCGGGCCATCTCGTCCAGCGCGGCCAGGTGCGAATAGCCCGGCGCGCGGATCTTCAGCCGGTACGGCTTGTTGGCGCCGTCGCTGATCAGGTAGATGCCGAACTCGCCCTTGGGGTGCTCGACCGATGCGTAGGCCTCGCCCTCGGGGACGCGGAAACCTTCGGTGAACAGCTTGAAGTGGTGGATCAGCTCTTCCATGCTGGTCTTCATCGCCACGCGGCTCGGAGGAGCGACCTTGTGGTTGTCGGTGATGACCGGACCCGGGTTCGCCTTGAGCCACTTCACGCACTGCTGGACGATGCGGTTGGACTGGCGCATCTCCTCGACGCGCACGCAGTAGCGGTCGTAGGTGTCGCCGTTGGTGCCGATGGGGATGTCGAAGTCCATCTTGCCGTAGACGTCGTACGGCTGCGTCTTGCGCGTGTCCCACGCGATGCCGGAGCCGCGCAGCATCGGGCCGGTCAGGCCCAGGTTCAGCGCGCGCTCGGGCGTGACGACGCCGATGCCGACGGTGCGCTGCTTCCAGATGCGGTTGTCGGTCAGCAGCGTCTCGTAGTCGTCGACGTTGGCCGGGAAGCGCTTGCAGAAGTCCTCGATGAAGTCCAGCAGCGAACCCTGGCGGTTCTCGTTGAGCTTGTCGATCGCCTTCTGGTTCTTGATCTTGCTGACCTTGTACTGCGGCATCGCGTCCGGCAGGTCGCGGTACACGCCGCCCGGACGGAAGTAGGCCGCGTGCATGCGCGCGCCCGAGACCGCCTCGTACATGTCGAAGATGTCCTCACGCTCGCGGAAGCAGTAGATGAGGATGTTCATGGCACCGCAGTCGATGCCGTGCGCGCCCAGCCAGAGCAGGTGGTTCAGGATGCGGGTCAGCTCGCCGAACATCACGCGGATGTACTGCGCGCGCTCCGGCACTTCCAGGCCGAGCATCTTCTCGATGGCCAGGCAGTAGGCGTGCTCGTTGGACATCATCGACACGTAGTCGAGGCGGTCCATGTAGGGCAGCGACTGGATGAAGGTCTTGGTCTCGGCCAGCTTCTCGGTGGCGCGGTGCAGCAGGCCGATGTGCGGGTCGGCGCGCTGGATGACTTCCCCGTCCAGCTCCAGCACCAGGCGCAGCACGCCGTGCGCGGCCGGATGCTGCGGCCCGAAGTTCAGGGTGTAGTTCTTGATTTCGGCTGGCATGCTCACAGGCCCCCGTAGTTGTCTTCGCGGATCACGCGCGGCGTGATCTCGCGCGGCTCGATGGTCACCGGCTGGTAGATCACGCGCTTCTGCTCGGGGTCGTACCGCATCTCGACATGGCCCGTCACCGGGAAGTCCTTGCGCATCGGGTGGCCGATGAAACCGTAATCGGTCAGGATGCGACGAAGGTCTTCATGACCCTCGAAGATGATCCCGTAGAGGTCGAACGCTTCGCGCTCGAACCAGTTGGCGGCATTCCAGATCGGCGTCACGGCCGCGACCGACGGGAAGTCGTCCTCCGGCGCGAAGACCTTCAGGCGCAGGCGCCAGTTCTTGTTGATCGACAGCAGGTGGGTGACGACCGCGAAACGCGCGCCTTCGTAGGCGCCGTCCTTGTAGGCGGAGTAGTCCACGCCGCACAGGTCGATCAGCTGCTCGAAGCGCAGCTCCGAGTGGTCCCGCAGCAGCTTGGCGACGTTGAAGTAATCCTTGGCCGCGACGGTGATCGTGATTTCACCCAGCTCGCGCTTGAACGCGACGATCTGGTCGCCCAGCACGCTGTGCAGGGCCGCCTGCAGGGTGTCGAGTTTGATGGTCATGGGGGTCTGCCTGCTTCTGCTCAGCGAGCGATGGTGTTCTCGCGGCGGATCTTGGCCTGCAGCTGCAGGATGCCGTAGAGCAGCGCCTCGGCGGTCGGCGGACAGCCCGGGACATAGACGTCGACCGGGACGATGCGGTCACAGCCGCGCACCACCGAATAGCTGTAGTGGTAGTAGCCGCCGCCGTTCGCGCAGCTGCCCATCGAGAGCACCCAGCGCGGCTCGGCCATCTGGTCGTAGACCTTGCGCAGCGCCGGCGCCATCTTGTTGCACAGCGTGCCCGCCACGATCATCAGGTCGGACTGGCGCGGGCTGGGACGGAACAGCATGCCGAAGCGGTCGATGTCGTAGCGGGCGGCGCCCGCGTGCATCATCTCGACCGCGCAGCAGGCGAGACCGAAGGTCATCGGCCACAACGAACCGGTCTTGGACCAGTTCACCAGCTTGTCCAGCTGGGTGGTCATGAAGCCTTCCTTCATTACGCCTTCGTTACCCATATCGAATTCCCATCTTTCGAGATCAGCGGAGAAGGCGCGTCGGACTGCGGTCGTCGCATTAACGCCGCGTTGACGCGTTGCCCTTCCCTAACGGACACGCGCCCGAAACGGGCGCCGTGTCTTCATGCGTTCACGGATCCGGCGCGTCATCGCGGATCCGCGGTCAGGTCGTCACTCCCAGTCGAGCGCGCCCTTCTTCCATTCGTAGGCGAAGCCCACGACCAGGATGCCCAGGAAGATCATCATCGCCCAGAAGCCCGTCGGACCGATCTCGCGCAGCGAGACCGCCCACGGGAACAGGAAGGCGATTTCCAGATCGAAGAGGATGAAGAGGATGGCGACGAGGTAGTAGCGCACGTCGAA
>CAMPJJ010000025.1 GCA_946886855.1 uncultured Roseateles sp.
GCGACTGCCAGCCGTCGATCAGGTCCTGCGCCTGCGCGGCGCAGCGCTCGCCCTCCTCCGTCAGGCGCAGTCCGCGCGTGGAGCGCTCCACCAGCCGCGCGCCCAGCAGCGATTCCAGCATCTGCACGCGCCGGCTGACGGTCGGCTGCGTGGTCGCGAGCTGCAGCGCGGCGGCGGAGAAGCTGCCGGCCTCCGCCACGCGGAGAAAGGTCTGCAGCAGCGCGAGGCGGTCCTGGCCGCCGTCCCGGTTGGCGTCGTTCATGGCTCGCTTTATACGCCCTGCCATACGCCGCGCGTATGGGCGCTGTGCGAGCCGGACCCGTTCCCCGCAGGGCCCTGGATACGAAGAATGCGGGTCATTCGGTCTTCATCGACCCTCCGCCGCTTCTTCTTCACGCCATCTTGAATCATCCTTCGGGAGTTGCCATGTCCAGCCTTCCCATGCCTTCAAACACCGCCGCCGTATCACGCGACCCCGCCACCCCGTCCGCACCGTTGATCGTGCTGCTGGCGGCGTCGGCAGGCCTTGGCGCAGCGTCGCTGTACTACAGCCAGCCGATCCTGGCGCCGCTCGCCGAGGACCTGCACGCCTCGACCGCAGGCATCGGCGCGGTGCCGATGCTCACCCAGCTCGGCTACGCCGCCGGCATCCTGCTGCTGACGCCGCTGGGCGACCGCTTCGATCGCCGCAAGGTCATCCTGACCAAGTTCGTGCTGCTGATCGCCACGCTGCTGCTGTGTGCGTTCGCGCCGGGCTTCGCCCCCTTCCTCCTGGCCAGTGCCGTGCTGGGCCTGACGGCCACGCTGGCGCAGGACGTCGTGCCGATGGCCGCGACCCTCAGCCCCGTCGAGCATCGCGGTCGCATCGTCGGCCAGGTGATGACGGGACTGCTGCTCGGCATCCTGCTGTCGCGCGTCATGAGCGGCGTGATCGCGCAGGCGTTCGGCTGGCGCTGGGTCTACGGCCTGGCGGCGACGGCGCTGACGATCACGGGGCTGGCCAGCTGGCGCTGGCTGCCCTCCTCGCCGCCGGCGATGCGCACGACGTATGGCGCGCTGCTGCGCTCGCTGGGCGGTCTGTGGAAGACGCTGCCGACGCTGCGTCGCGCCGCGATCGCTCAGGCGCTGCTGGCGGTGGCCTTCAGCGCATTCTGGTCGACGCTGGCGGTGATGCTGCACGAGCGCTTCGGACTCGGCAGCGCGGTGTCCGGCGCGTTCGGCCTGGCCGGCGCTGCCGGCGCCTTGGCCGCGCCACTGGCAGGCCGTTTCGCCGACAAGCGCGGCCCCGGCGTGGTGACGAAGCTCGGATCGCTGCTGGTGGCGCTGTCCTTCGCGGTGATGTCCGTGACGGCCTGGCTGGACCGCGGCGCGGCGATCGTCGTGCTGGTGGTGCTCGCGATCGTCTTCGACTTCGGCGTGCAGGCCGCGTTGGTCGCGCACCAGACGATCGTCTACAGCCTCGATCCGGCCGCGCGCAGCCGCCTCAACGCGCTGCTGTTCACGGGGATGTTCATCGGCATGGCCACCGGCGCGGCGCTGGGCAGCGTGCTGCTGACCCACTGGGGCTGGGTCGGCGTGACCGGGCTGGCGACGGTGGCGAGCGCTGGCGCATTGCTGGTGCGGCTCACTGCCGACGAATGACGGCATGAGCCAAGGCGCGGGCGACAGGACAGCTCAGTCGCCGCGCCCCAGGAAGGCGCGGATCGCCGTGATCCGGCCTTCCGCGTCGAAGTCCAGCACATCGACGACGAACAGCTCGAGGTGCCCATCGACAAGGATGCGCAATTCGCCGGCCACCGAGTTCGCGTTCTCCAACACTCGAAGCACCTCGATGTGGATCGAGCCGGCCGACTCGAAGTTCTTGCGCGTCGCCGCGATCGCGGCATCGCGCCCCTTCACCGAGAGATTCCAATCGCGCATCGTGATGCCCTCCGAGAACATCGCGGCAATGCCGTCGAGGTCCTTGGCGGCGTAGCGGTGGAGGTAGTCGAGGAACGAGGCTTGGCGGCTCATGCTGTGAAGCTCAATGTCGGCAGGGTCGCGCAGTATCGCGACCTCCCCCTCAGTCCCGATGACGTTTGAAAAGGCCCGGGTAGTCAAGCACAAGCAGATCCTCGTCCACCGGCAAGTCTGCGATAAAGCCTGAGCCGTCGAGTGATTCGAACCGATAGAGCCGGTCGTCGAGCCGCGTATAGGCCTGCGCCCGCGCGCGCACGGTCAGCGTGGTGCCGTCGACCCAGGCCATGCGGAACTCGCGCCGCTCGCCGATGGCCAGTGGCACGCGTCGTATCGGAAAGCTGTTGGTGAAGGGCGAGGGCCAGATGTCGATGTCCACGCATCCGTCGAGATCGGCGAGAGCCCGCCCCTCGCCGTCCTGCCAACGGCCGTCGCCATCGGTCTTCAGCTGTATCGCGCAAAGCGGGACGCTGTCGCCATCGATGAGCGATAACGCCGCTTCGCGCAATCGCCAACGCTCATCCCAGTCGAGCCGATAGGCGAGTCGGAACGGTCCGCCTTCTTCGTCGATGGCGATCACGATGCCGTCCGCATGACCATCAGAAAGCCGCAGATGCTCGATGCCCACGCCGGTTTGCGCGGCATTCCACAGGGGGATCCAGCAGAGGGTGCGAGGTAGATGCATGACGGACTCCTTGTTTGCGAAGGGGCAATCGACATGCGACCGGTCAGCAATCAGACGTCCGGCGCCGGCGCCTCATGGCACACCACGCACAGCTTGTTCCCGTCCGGATCGCGGAAGTAGGCGCCGTAATAGTGCTCGTGATAGTTGGGCCGCAGACCAGGCGGGCCTTCGCAAGTGCCGCCGTGCGCGAGGGCCGCGGCATGCGCTGCGTCGACCATCGCGCGCGTGTCGGCCATGAACGCCGTCATGTGCCCGTTGCCGGCGGCGGGCGCCAGTGCGTCGAAGGGCCGGCCGATGAGGAACAGGGGACGCGGTCCGGGCACCGACTGCCATCCCGCCCACGGTCGGCTGTCATCGCGGAAGCGCTGCGGCAGGTTCAGCACCGCCATCAGCGGCGCGTAGAAACCGATGGCGCGCTCGAAGTCGGCGACGCCGACGAACACGTGCGAGAACATGATCGCGCCGCGCTCACTGCGTCCGACCGCGCCAGCCGATCAGGCTGACGCCCAGCGCGACGAAGCACGCGCCGAAGGTCCGGTTCATCAGCTTCACCCGCGTCGGCGAGGCCAGCCCGCGGCGCAGCGCCCGCGCGAGCAGCACGTAGAACGCATGCGCCAGCACGGCGCAGCTGGAGAAGGTCACCGTCAGCACAACGAAGTCGCGGAGCGCCGACTCCGGGTGGTTCATGAACTGCGGGAACAGCGCGGTGAAGAAGAGGATCGCCTTCGGATTGGTCAGCGCGACCATGATGCCGCGCAGGAACAGCGCGCGGCGCGACAGGCCGGCGACCTCCGCCGCGGCGGCGTCGCCGTTGGCCATCGACATCCGCGCGCCCTGGCGCCATTGCTTGACGCCCAGCCAGACCAGGTAGCAGGCGCCCATCAGCTTCACCACCAGGAAGGCCTGGGCCGAGGTGCTCAGCAGCACGCCCAGGCCCGCCGTCGTGGCGGCGGACACGGCCAGCAGGCCGATCGCGTTGCCCAGCGAGCCGACCATCGCCCGCCGCGGCCCGACGCTGAGCGAATTCGAGATCGCCATCAGCACCGCCGGCCCCGGCGTGAACGTGACGAACAGCGCCACACTGACAAAGCCCAACCAGCTGGTCACATCCACACCGATCTCCCAAGCGCACGACACAGAGGATGCCGATGTTAGCGGCGCGGGCTTCGGGGCTAGGATCGTCCGATCGATCACCCCTGCCCGGGAGTCCCCATGCGATCCGTGTTCCACCTGGCCTATCACGTGCGAGACCTGGACGATGCCCGCGCCTTCTACGGCGGCGTGCTCGGCTGCGAGGAAGGCCGCAGCACCGACACCTGGGTCGACTTCGACTTCTTCGGCCACCAGATCTCGCTGCATCTCGGCGAGCCGTTCAAGACCGGCAATACCGGGAAGGTCGGCGACCACCTGGTGCCCATGCCGCACCTCGGCGTGATCCTGGCGATGCCGGACTGGCGCGCGCTCGCCGACCGGCTGGAGACGCGCGGCGTCGAGTTCGTGCTCAAGCCCAGCATCCGCTTCGCCGGACAGCCGGGCGAGCAGGCCACGATGTTCTTCCTCGACCCGTCGGGCAATCCGATCGAGGTCAAGGGCTTCGCGTCCACGGACGGGATCTTCGCGACTTGATGCGCCCGCGATGAACGAGGCGGTCGCCATCGGGCCCCTGGTGCTGCCCTGGGCCTTCCTCCACCTGTGCGTGGCGGTCGCAGCGTCGATGGCGGTGTCCGCCTTCCTCAAGCGCAGGCGCCAGCAGGATGCCGGACCGCTGTTGTGGCGCAGCCTGTGGGTCGCCGTCGCGTTCGCGCGGCTGGGCTTCCTCTACGAGTACAAGGAGCTCTACGCGGAGCACCCGCTGAGCATCCTCAACCTGCGCGACGGTGGCTGGTCCCCCGAGGTCGGCATCATCGCGATGTGGATGTATGCGACCTTCAAACTGCGGAGCCTGCCGGCGATGCGGCTCGCGGCGTCCGTGCCGCTGGCGGTGGGCACCGCGATGGTGATTGCGGGGCAGATCCAGCTCGTCATGCGCCCAGCGACCGAACCGATGCCGGCCCTGCGCTTCGAGCAGTTGAACGGTGAACCCATCGATCTCGCCGCACTGCGCGGGAAGCCCGTGGTGATCAACCTCTGGGCGACCTGGTGTGGACCGTGCGTCCGCGAGATGCCGATGCTTGCGCAGGCGCAGCGCGACCGGCCGGACGTGCGCTTCGTCTTCGTCAACCAGGGCGAGGACGCCGCCCACGTGGCGAAGTGGTTGGGCCAACAGCGTCTGGACATGAGCAACGTCGCCATCGACGAGCGGCGCGAGGCGAGCGCGGTGTTCAAACAGGCGGGCTATCCCACCACGCTGCTCTTCGATGCCTCGGGGAAACTCGTCGGCAAGCGCACCGGCGAGCTGTCGAAGCCGGCCTTGGAAGCGATGTTGTCGCGGCTACGCTGAAGTCAGCGGTCTCACGAACAACCAATCGGATCCATCGATCTCGAAGACCCGAGAGAGGTCGGCATCGGCATCGGCGAATTCGAGCCGCACGAGCAATGCGATAGAGCGAGCATTCGCTGCGTCCACCGAGGCCAGCAAGCGCGGGACGTCGTGAGCGCGACGGAGGTAGTCGACCATAGCCGTCACCGCGCGCGTCGCGTGCCCCTGCCCTCGTCCTTCGGCCGTCAGGACATACGCGATCCAGCAGATTTCGGGTGACTCGACCGTCGCCTGGACGTAGCCGATCAAGCGCCCGTCGTCGCGCCGGATCATCCAGTTGAACCACTGCTCGTCGACTTCCGGGGACTCCCCCTTCGCACGACGCTCATAAGCGCTGCGCAGCCATTCGAGCGTGGGTGGCTCGTCCTCATCGAGGAACGCGTAGATCGACGGATCGGCGAGCACCGCATGCATCTCTCCGGCATGCTCGACGGCAACGGGTTCGAGGCGCAGCGGTGGCGCGTCCAGTGGTGGAAAGGCAGGCATGACACGAGTGTCTCCGAATCGTGGACCGCCTAACATGGCGAATCGCTCCTCGCCGTTCATCCATGTTGCTGCGCCCGATCTCCCTCGCCGACACCGTCGCCATCGACCTCGTCGCCGAGCGCATGCGTGCGACCTTGATCGAAGTCGAAGGCGAGGACGCCGGTGGCGCGATGTATTCGATGGACTGGCTGCGCGACCGCGTGCGGTGGCATCTGGACGGCCGCGCCGCCGAGGTCGTCGTCGCCGAGGACGCGAACGGCAACATCGTCGGCCACACGATCTATCGGGTCGAATCCAATGCCAAGACCGATACGCCGTCCGACGCGTCCGCCACCGCGCCCTTCGGCTTGATCTCGACGACCTACGTCTTGCCTGAGGCTCGCCGGCTTGGCGTCGCGCAACGGCTGCTCACGCATGCGGAAGCCTGGTTCCGCGAGCGCCGCGTGCCGCTCTCGTGCACGTGGACCTCCGAGACGAACACGCCGTTGATCGCGCTGTATGCCCGCAACGGCTACGTCGAAGCCGAACGCGGTCCCAATGAGCTGACGCAGACGATGATGGTCAGGCTCGCCAGAGCCCTGTCACCGCGGCGCTGACGCCCAAGCACATCCTGGCACAGGCGGCGCGCGGCGGCGGGCACGCACCTTGCCGCCCTGTCGGCATGAGCACCACCGCCCCCACCCGCACCGTCCACCTCTACCTCTTCGAGGGCTTCGCCGACTGGGAGGCCGCGTACGCGGTCGCGGGCATCAACACGCCCGAATTCCAGAAGACGCCCGGCGACTGGCAGGTGAAGACCGTCGCCGCCGCCGGCGCGAACCTGACGCGATCGATGGGCGGGCTGTCGGTGATGCCCGACCTCCGCCTGTCGACGCTGTTCCCCGACGACAGCGAACTGCTGATCCTCCCCGGCGGCGCCGGCTGGGACAAGGGCGAGCACCTGGAAGCGGCGAAGAAGGCCAAGGAGTTCCTGGACGCCGGCAAGCGCGTCGCCGCGATCTGCGGCGCGACGGCGGGCCTCGCGCGGCTCGGCGTGCTGGACGATCGGCAGCACACCAGCAACGCGCTGTCCTATCTGAAAGGCGTCGACGAGTACGCCGGCAGCGACCGCTATGTCGACGAGCCCGTGGTGATGGACCGCGGGCTGCTCACCGCGGGCGGCATGTCCGCGCTGGACTTCGCCCGCGCGATCTTCGAGACGCTCGGGATCTACGAACCCGCGACCCTCGAAGCCTGGTACCAGCTCAACAAGACCGGCAAGTCGGCCTACTTCGCGAAGATGGCGCAGGGCGCGGGCGGACGCTGACGGCCCATACGGTCGGGCGCTCGGGCGCCTGAACGTCGTTCAGTCGTAGCCGTAGCGTTCGGCCAATCGAGGGAACATGCCGGGAAGCTCGCGCTCTTCCCACTCTGGGCCTGCCGGCGCTCCGAGTTCGACGGCCTCGAAGTCCCGATAGATCTCGCCGCCACCCAGCTTCTCGTACGCATAGACCGCGGCGTAGCCGAAGAGTTCGAGTTCGAGGTTGGGATCGTCATGATCCGGCTCGTTGGCCAGCGAGTCGGGGTCGGCCAGCGCCGACTCGAAGCGCTCGCGTCCTTCGGAGATCAGCCAGTCGCGGAAGTAGTGGAAGCCGTCATCCGAGCAGCCGCCCATCATCACGTACGCGGCGCCCCAGAGGCTCCATCGGTTGGCCTTCACGAGCTGGGCTTCGTAGCAGCGCTGGAAGCCCTGGACCTCTTCCAGCGGTCGTTGCATGAGCAATGCCTCCAGCGCGGCCGGCCGCTCGTTGCTGTCGTCGCCGCCGGTCTGCTTCGCCGCCTCCACCAGTTCCCAGAACACCTGTTCGTCCATCGCTGTCGCTCCCGATTCTTGGACCTCGGTCCGCGGTCTCGATCCTTCTGATCGAGTCGTCGCCGGAGGGGTCGGATGCCAGTCTAGCGGCCGTTGCTGACCGCCGCGGCGGTCGACAACAGTCGGCACCCGTCGGCACCCGTCGGCACTGCGGCGGGTCAAGGCTGCGTCTTGAACGCCTCAAGCTGCTTGATACGCACCTGCGCGTGATCGCGCATGCAGCCGAGGTATTGCAGGTTGCGGATCGAGCCTTCGGACCACAGGTCGAGCACGGCCTTGCAATCGGCTTCGCGGAACTTGACCCACAGCCGCTGCGCGGCGACGAGGCTGTCCTTCGGCTTTGCCGGCTTGGCGCCGCCGACCTTGGCCGGCGTCTCCGCCAGCACGCGGCGATAGGCGTCGTTGAGCTGCTTCTCGACCTGCTGCTGTTCCTGCGCGGCGCAGTCGTTCATGTCGACGGTGCTCACGGCATTCGCGCAGTCCAGTGCGTGCGCGGACGTGGCGGCGGACATCACCAGCGCCGCTAAGCCCAGTCGTCCCACGATCGTGCGGACGAGGTGGAAACCATTGCTCTTCATGGATGCTCCTTGTGATCGGAAGGACATACGATTCGAAAGGCAGCTTGGATGCGCTCGGGATCCGCGGCGATGGCCACATGGACAACGATCAATTCGTCCAACGCTTCGGTGGGATGACTGGCGCATCGAATCGCGAAGTCGAACACCTCGCTCAGCGTTTCACCGTCGTGCCATGTGGTCATGACCAGAGAACTTTCCGGTACATCGGCGCCGTCTGACCTTGCGATGCTGGCCCAGTCGATCGCATCGTCCCAACTGCTCGCAGCCACGCCCCATGCCATCGCGTAAAGGCAACCCCCACCCACGAGCCAGTCACTGATTCGATTCTGTTGAGCTGCGGTCACGGGGAGGTCCGCCACGATGACCGCGCGGAAGGGAGCACGTGGCGCAAGCGTCGGGGGCGCCTCGTCAGGATCGACGTGGTGGTAGATCGGCAATCGAGCATCAATCGGACCTTCGCGCATGTGAATCGCCGTTTCGCGCTGTTTCATTTCTGCTGAGTTTGCGATGACCTTCGACGTCGGCACATCGCTTCGCTCCGCGTCCAATGGTGACATGTCCCTGTTCAAGTCCGCCGTCGCACTGCTCCTGGCCTACGCTGACTTCCAGGCTTGCGCCGCGCCCGCGCCCTTCAGTTGCCCCGCCGAATGGGCCTCCACCAAGCAGGAGGCCGCAGAAGTGCCTGAGGGGCTCACGGCCTCGCGCGAAGTGCCTCAAGCGAAGCACGACCTCGGCGGTTTCCGCATCAACCAAGGTCCCATCGAGGAGCATCAAGGCGCGATCTACGACGACGTGAGAACGCAGCGGGACGCCAAGGGTGGCGTGACCGAAACGCTGATCTGGAATGTCGCCGCGCTGGATCGCCCGCTCGCGATCTGCAGCGACACAGGCACGCGGCTCGTTCTCACGCGTCCGCTGACTGGCGATGCCCAGTGCACGGCCATCATGCGCAAGGAACCCGGCGCCATGATGACCATCCGTTCGGTCAACTGCCGCTGAGCGGCACGTCGACAGTCTTCACGGCAGGCGCGCCAGCGCCTCCAGATACCGCGGCGCCAGCATCAGCTCATCCCAGGTCAGCGGCGCCGACTGCGGCACCAGCGCCGCGCGACGCGCTTCGCTGTCGATCGCCGGCGTCCAGGTACCCTTCGCTTGCGCGTCGGCAAGACCGTCGAGGAGCTCGTCGATCGCGCGGCCGCCCTGCTCCAGGCTCTGGTTGCACAGCAGCACCAGGTCGCAGCCCGCCCCCAGGGCCGCGAGCGCCGCCTCGGTGTAGCCCACCGGACGGCCCTCGATCACACGCGCCGCGGCCATGCCGAGGTCGTCGCTGAACACCGCGCCGGCGAAGCCCAGGCGGTCGCGCAGGATGTCCTGCAGCCAGCGCTGACTGAAGCCCGCCGGCCGGCTGTCCACCTTGCGGTAGACCACGTGCGCCGGCATCACCGCCGACAGGCTCAGGCTCAGCCATTCGAACGGCCGCACGTCCTCGGCCAGGATCGCCTTCAGCGAGCGCGTGTCCACCGGCACGCCCACATGCGAATCGACGCTCACTGCGCCGTGTCCGGGGAAGTGCTTGCCGCAGCTCGCCATGCCCGCCAGGGCCAGGCCTTGCATCAGGCTCTGCGCCAGCAGGCTCACCACGCGCGGATCGCTGTGGAAACTGCGCGATCCGATCACGGGACTGATCGACTGACGCCCCTCGTCCTGGTGGTCCAGGTCGAGCACCGGCGTGAAGCTCATGTCGACGCCGCAGGCCCGCAGTTCCAGCGCCAGCACCAGGCCGGTCGCCGTCGCGGCCTGGATCGCCCGCATCGCGTCGTCCATCCACAGCTCGCCGAGCGCGCGCATCGCCGGCAGCGCGGTGAAACCGTCCGTGCGGAAGCGCTGCACACGGCCGCCTTCCTGGTCCACCGCGATCAGCAGGTCGGGGCGGATGGACTTCGCCTCGGCGCACAGCGAGGTCAGCTGCGCGCGGTGCTCGAAATGGCGCGCGAACAGGATCATCCCGCCCGTCAGCGGATGCGCCAGCCGGCGGCGGTCGTCCGCCGTCAGCGTCGTCCCGGCGATGTCCAGGATCACGGGCGAATGCAGATGCTCGGTCATTGACTGTCTCTCTCGTTGGTCGCGCGCCTTCGCACGGTCAGGCACATTCAGGCGCGTTCAGATGTCGTTGGATTCATTCCCGGGTCTCTACGACGACGAACGCCGTCGCATAGTCGGTCTCGTCGCTCACGCTGACATGCGCGCTCAGGCCCTTGGCCTCGAACCACTCGGCCAGCGCACCGTTCAGCTGGATCCCCGGCTTGCCGCTGCGCGCCTTGACGATCTCGCAGGCGCGCCAGGTCATGGGCATCCGCATGCCCATGCCGATCGCCTTCGAGAACGCCTCCTTGGCCGAGAACCGCGTCGCCAGGTACGCGATGCCCCGCGCCTCGACCTTGGCGTACCGCTCGCGGAACACCTCGATCTCGTGCGGGCCCAGCACCTTCTCGGCAAAGCGCACGCCGCGCCGTTGGAAGGTCTCCCGGATGCGCCGGATGTCGCAGACGTCCGTGCCGATGCCGTAAATCATCGCGACCCTTTCATGCGCAGCGCGTGCGCGCTTGGTGCCCGCCGTGTGGACGTTGCGTGCAGAAGTGCAATCAGACGTAGGCGCGCTGGATGCAGCGCTGGTAGTCGCGCACCGCCTCGGTGTAGCCGAGCTCCAGCGCGTCCGCGATCAACGCATGGCCGATCGACACCTCCGACACCCCGGGCACCTCGCGCAGGAATCGCGTCAGGTTGTCGCGGTTCAGGTCGTGGCCGGCGTTGATGCCCAGGCCCTGGGCCAGCGCGGCGCGCGCCGTGGCGGCGAAGGCCGCGGCCACCTCGGCCTCGCGCGGCGTGCCGAAGGCGCTCGCCCAGGTCTCGGTGTAGAGCTCGATGCGGTCCGCGCCCACGGCGGCCACGTGCGCCATCGCCGCCGGCAGCGGATCCATGAACAGGCTCACCCGCACCCCCAGCGACTTGCACTCGGCGATCATCGGACGCAGGCGTTCGGCATCGGCCGGCAGGTTCCAGCCGTGGTCGGAGGTGAACTGGTCCTCGCTGTCCGGCACGAAGGTCGCCTGATGCGGCCGCGTCTCCCGGATGAAGTCCATCAGGTTCTGCGTCGGGTTGCCCTCGATGTTGTACTCGGCCTGCGGCCAGGCCTTCATCAGGGCGGCGAGCTCGCGCACGTCGTCGGCGCGGATGTGGCGCGCGTCGGGCCGCGGATGCACCGTGATGCCCTGCGCGCCGGCCTCCAGGCACAGCTGCGCCGCGCGCGTCACGCTGGGGATGCCCAGGTGCCGGGTGTTGCGCAGCAGCGCGACCTTGTTGACGTTGACCGAGAGCGCGCATCGCGCGTCGTGACGGCCGGATTCGGGAGCGATCAGCGGATTCATGTGAGCAGCTTCTGGACGTCGAGCAGCACTTGCCGCGTCCGCAATGGACGATGCCCCAGATGATAGTGAAGCAAGGCGCGCGACAAGGGCTTCAACGCCGGCCCCGCGAGTTCGCAGGCCTGTTGCAGCGCCGCCTGGCTCCCATGCAGCAGCGCCGCCTGGAGCTGGATGAAGGCCTGACCCGTCAGCTGCGGTGCATCGTGGGTGGGCACGATCACGCCGGATTCGGGCGCGAGCATGTAGGGCCGCTCCGGATCGAGCGGCGCCTGCGTCGTCGACAGCACGCTCAGGTCGGGCAGCAGGCCGCAGATCGCCAGCATCTTCAGCTCGAAGGCGCGCAGCGCCGCCTGCGCGTCGTCCACCGACCGCAGTTGCGGCAGCAAGGCCGCGTAGGCGTCGAACAGCTCCGGTTGCGCGTCCTGGCGCGGCAGGAACTTCAGCAGCAGCTCGTTGACGTAGTAGCCGCTGAACAGCGCGGCACCGCTGGGCAGCGTCTGCCCGCCGACCCATTCCGCGCCGCGCAGCGACTGCACCTCGGCCGCGCCGTCCTCGTTCATCTTCGACGGCCTGGACAGCGTCACCTGCAGACGCAGGAAGGGCAGCAGCACCGATCGCAGCTGGGAATACGGCCGCTTCGCGCCCTTCGCGACCACCGCCAGCCGGCCGTGCTCCCGGCTGAACAGGTCCAGCACGAGGCTGGTCTCGCTCCAGTCGTAGTGATGCAAAACAAAAGCCGCCTGCGTCGCGGGCGGCTTCGGGGCGCGTGTGGCCATGACTGATGTCTGCCGATGTCTGCCGATGTCCGGGGATGTCCTCAGCGACCGCGCCGGCGGATCACTCGTAGCCGTAGCTTCTGAGATGCTCTTCGGAATCGGCCCAGCCGGACCGCACCTTCACCCAGAGCTCCAGGAACACGCGCGCGTCCCACAGCTTCTCGAGTTCCTGGCGGGTCTCGGAACCGATGCGCTTCAGGCGCTCGCCGCCCTGGCCGATGATCATGCCCTTCTGGGCGTCGCGCTCGACCACGATGGTCGCGGCGATGCGGCGCAGGTTGCCCTCCTCTTCCCAGCGGTCGATGATCACCGTGGCTTCGTAGGGCAGTTCGTCGCCGGTCAGGCGGAAGAGCTTCTCGCGGATCATCTCCGCGGCCATGAACTTCTCGCTGCGGTCGGTCAGCGCGTCTTCCTCGTAGAACCATTCCTGGCTCGGGAGGTAGGGCTTCAGGATCTGGAACAGGCGCTGCACGTCCGAGTCCTTCTTCGCCGACAGCGGCACGAACTCGGTGAAGTTGCGGCGCTCCTGCATGCTCTTGAGCCAGGGCATCATCTCGGCGCGGCGCGTCACCGCGTCCAGCTTGTTGGCGATCAGCACGACCGGCTTGTTCTGCGGCAGCAGCGACAGCACCTTCGCATCGTCCAGGCCGAAGCGGCCCGCCTCGACGACGAAGAGCACCAGGTCCACGTCCGCCAGCACGCCCTGGACCGTGCGGTTCAGGTTGCGGTTCAAGGCGCTGCTGTGCTTGGTCTGGAAGCCGGGGGTGTCGACGAAGACGAACTGCGCCTCGTCGACGGTGCGCACGCCGGTGATCCGGTGACGCGTGGTCTGCGCCTTCTTCGACGTGATCGAGACCTTCTGGCCGACCAGCGCGTTCAGCAGCGTCGACTTGCCGACGTTGGGCCGACCGACGATCGCGATCAGGCCGCAGCGCAGGTCGCCCTCGTACGGCATCGCGCCGATGCCGCCTTGCACCTCGGGCAGCCCCTCGCCGGCGTCGTCCTCGTCGAGGGCGTCGTCCGCATCGACCTCATCGCCCTCGTCGAGTTCGTCGTGGGCGCTCGCGTCGGCGTCGTGGTCCAGCGGCGCTTCAGCGTCGTGCGGCGTGGCGGGGTCGTGCGGGGCGTTCAGATCGGGATCCTCGGAAACAGGGGCATCAGAAAGGGAAACAGGCGGGGACGCCGGCTTCGGCGTCCTCGGGGGGGTCGGTGCATTCATCGCGGGCTCCGCGTCAGTCGCGCAGGCCGGTACCCGGTCGATCGCCGGCCAGGAGCTCTTCCAGCACCTGCCGGGCCGCCTCCTGCTCGGCGATCCGGCGCGAACGGCCCTCGCCGCGGCGCGACAGCGTCAGCGCGGGCACTTCGCATTCGACGGTGAAAGTCTGCGCGTGGGCCTGGCCCCGCGTCTCGGCGATGCGGTAGGTCGGCACCGGCAGCTTGCGCGCCTGCAGCCATTCCTGCAGCGCGGTCTTCGAATCCTTGGCCCACTGCTCGATGCCGCTCGCGGCGATGGTCTCGCCCAGCAGCCCGCGCACGATCTCGCGCGCGGCCTCGTAGCCGCCGTCCAGGAACGCGGCGCCGATCACGGCCTCCAGCGCGTCCGCCAGGATCGACGGCCGCTGGCCGCCGCCGCCGCGGGCTTCGCCTTCGCTCATCCGCAGCGCCTCGGGCATCTGCAGCGTCAGGGCGAGCCGGTGCAGGCTGTCCTCGCGCACCAGGTGCGCGCGGATGCGCGTCAGGTCGCCCTCGTCCGAACCGGCGAAGCGGTCGAACAGCAGCGCCGACACCGTCAGGTTGAGCACCGCGTCGCCGAGGAATTCCAGGCGTTCGTTGTGCTGCTGGCCGAAGCTGCGATGCGTCAGCGCGCGCTGCAGCAGACCCGGCTGCGTGAAGCGGTAGCCTAGGCGTTGCTGGAGGGCGTCGAGCGCTTGCGGGGTCATGGCCGGAGGTCGATGGGTGTCGATGGGTCGGGAAGTTGCGGTCAGGGTCCCGTGGTCAGGAGGTCAGCGGGACTCGCCTTTGTACTTGATCACCAGGAACACCGGCCCGAACAAGGGCACTTCCTTGTCGTAGGCGAAGCTGATCTTCACCTTGTCGTCGACCTTGGTGATGACCAGGTCCTTGGGCTCGATGCTGACGATCGAATACTCGATCTGCTTGGTGCGCTCGAACGAATCGCGCGCCGCCGGCACGGTGGGCGGGCTGTCCTTGGCGATCTTGTCGATCGCCCGCTGGATGGTGTAGTACTCCATCACCGTCGGCACCACGCGCAGCAGGATCACCGACCCGCCGCCGATGATCACCGCCCAGAACAGCAGTCCCAGCAGGCTGATGCCCCGTTGAATCTTCCGTGCCCTCATCACGTCTTGCTCCGGTGGTTGTCGTTGGCGAACAGAGTAGTCGATCGTCGACCGGCCGTGGTCGGACCGGTGTGTCAGTCGGTAGGAATCCGGCTTTACTGGATGCTGCCGATGCGCTTCAGGCTGCCGAAGTTCATCCACACCACGAAGGCCTTGCCCACGATGTTCTCATCCGGCACGAAGCCCCAGAACCGCGAGTCCTGCGAGTTGTCCCGGTTGTCGCCCATCATGAAGTAATGGCCGGCCGGCACCTTGCAGGTCACGCCTTCCAGCGTGTACTTGCAGTTCTCGTTGTACGGGAAGTCATACATCTTGCCGATGCGGCCCTGCGGCTGCGCGTCCACCAGGATCTGGTGCTCGACCGGTCCCAGCTTCTCGGTGTAGCGCGAACGGAAGCGCATCGAGTTCGGATCCTCGTCGAAGAACTCGCCCTGCGCGACCGTCTCGACCTGCTTGCCGTTCACGTACAGCTTCTGGTTCAGGTAGGCGATCTCGTCGCCCGGCAGGCCGACGGCCCGCTTGATGTAGTCGATGCTGGGGTTCTGCGGATAGCGGAACACGACCACGTCGCCGCGCTGCACGTCGTTGTTGCTGATGATCTTCTTGTTGATCACCGGCAGGCGCACGCCGTAATGGAACTTGTTGACCAGGATCAGGTCGCCGATCAGCAGCGTCGGCACCATCGAGCCGGACGGGATCTTGAACGGCTCGAACATGAACGAGCGCAGCAGGAAGACGATCAGGATCACCGGGAACAGGCCGGCGGTCCAGTCCAGCCACCAGGGCTGGCGCAGGATCTCCTCGCGGGCGCCTTCGACGTCGCCGTCGACGCGCTGGATGCCCTGCGCGGCCAGCGACGCGCGGCGCTGTTCGTCGTTCTTCGCCAGTTGCGCCGCCGCGCGTTCGCGCGAGGGCTGGAAGTGGAAGCGCTCGGCCAGCCAGTACGCCAGCGTCACCGTCGTCAGGATCAGCAGCAGCAGCGAGAAGTTGCCGTTCCAGTAGCCCTGGTACCAGCCGCCCAGGTAGGCGATCAGGGTCACGTACAGCAACCCGGTCAGTGCGCTCATGGCTTTCATGCGGAGACTTATTCTTCGACTTGGAGGATGGCCAGGAAGGCTTCTTGCGGCACCTCCACCGAACCGATTTGCTTCATGCGCTTCTTGCCGGCCTTCTGCTTCTCCAGCAGCTTGCGCTTGCGGCTGATGTCACCGCCGTAGCATTTTGCCAGCACGTTCTTGCGCAGCGCCTTGATGTTCTCGCGCGAGATGATGTTGGCGCCGATGGCCGCCTGGATGGCTACGTCGTACATCTGGCGCGGGATGATCTCGCGCATCTTGGCCGCCACCTGGCGACCGCGGAACTGCGACTGCGCGCGGTGCACGATCAGCGACAGCGCGTCGATGCGGTCGCCGTTGATCAGCATGTCGACCTTGACGACGTCGGACGCGCGGTATTCCTTGAACTCGTAGTCCATCGACGCGTAACCGCGCGAGACCGACTTCAGCTTGTCGAAGAAGTCCAGCACGATCTCCGCCAGCGGGATCTCGTAGGTCAGCATGACCTGGCGGCCGTGGTAGGCCATGTTGAGCTGCACGCCGCGCTTCTGGTTGGCCAGCGTCATGACCGCGCCGACGTACTCCTGCGGCATGTAGAGGTGGACCGTCACGATCGGCTCGCGGATCTCCGCGATCTTGCTCTGCTCCGGCATCTTCGAGGGGTTCTCCACCTCGATGACCTCGCCGTCCCCCAGCTGGACCTCGTAGACCACGCTGGGCGCGGTCGTGATCAGGTCCTGGTCGAACTCGCGCTCCAGGCGTTCCTGGACGATCTCCATGTGCAGCAGGCCGAGGAAGCCGCAGCGGAAGCCGAAGCCCAGCGCCTGCGAGACTTCCGGCTCGAAACGCAGCGACGCGTCGTTCAGCTTGAGCTTCTCCAGCGCGTCGCGCAGCTGGTCGTACTCGCTGGCTTCGGTCGGATACAGGCCGGCGAAGACCTGGGGCTGGATCTCCTTGAAGCCGGGCAGCGCCTCGGTGGCCGGACCCAGGTTGTTCGGGAGCTTCTTTTCCAGCGTGATGGTGTCGCCCACCTTCGCCGCGGACAGTTCCTTGATGCCGGCGATGATGAAACCGACCTCGCCCGCGTTGAGCTGGTCGCGCTTCTCCGACTTGGGCGTGAACACGCCCAGGTGCTCGGCCGGGTAGATGGCGTTGGTCGCCATCATGCGGATGCGTTCGTTCTTCTTCAGCGTGCCGTCCACCACGCGGACCAGCATCACCACGCCGACGTAGTTGTCGAACCAGGAGTCGATGATCATCGCGCGCAGCGGCGCCTCGACCGTGCCCTGGGGCGGCGGCATGCGGGTGATGACCGCCTCGAGGATCTCGTCGATGCCCATGCCGGTCTTGGCCGAGCACGGGATCGCGTCGGTGGCGTCGATGCCGATGACTTCCTCGATCTCCGCCTTCGCGCCGTCGGGATTGGCCGACGGGAGGTCCATCTTGTTGAGCACCGGCACGACTTCGACGCCGAGTTCCAGCGCGGTGTAGCAGTTGGCCACCGTCTGCGCCTCGACGCCCTGGCTCGCATCGACGACCAGCAGCGCGCCTTCGCAGGCGGACAGCGAACGGCTCACCTCGTACGAGAAGTCGACGTGTCCGGGCGTGTCGATCAGGTTCAGGTTGTAGACCTGGCCATCAGCCGCCTTGTACTGCAGCGCGGCGGTCTGCGCCTTGATCGTGATGCCGCGCTCGCGCTCGATGTCCATCGAGTCCAGCACCTGCGCTTCCATCTCCCGATCCGACAGTCCGCCGCAGCGCTGGATGATCCGGTCGGCCAACGTGCTCTTGCCGTGGTCGATGTGGGCAATGATGGAGAAATTGCGGATGTGGTTCATGGACTCGGACGGAGACCGCGCGGTACGTCCGCCACACCTCAGCGACGCTCGAGCGGCGCACGCTGATGCATGCTGAAACATGCGGGGGACGGTCGGTCGAGGCGGTGATGCAGGGCCCTTCGCGGGACCTGAACGGGACATAAAAAAAAGGCACGTCTAAACGGTGACGCGCCTTCCAACAAAACGTATGGCAACTGCTTGTTGGGCTTTCATTGTAGCCAAAAGCCCCGCCCTGGAAACCGCATGGATGCGAGCTTCTCGCGCGTTGCCCTTCGCCAACAGCGATTTTGTACACAGGTTATCCACAAAACGCGGGGACATCCTGTGGATCGCTGAGCCCATCAAAATGATGCCTTCCGATTCACCGTCGGAACAGCGACAAAGCTGCCCGAACGCGGCTTGATTGTAGCGGAGCGGGGCACCAATGCCCCACCACTGCCCCGCCTTGGTCACATCCGTTAGCAAGCACCAACCGACGTCAAGTTGTGCACCGGATCACTGATCGCCGGCCAGATTTTCCGCATTGCGGAAAGCCCCATGCCGGCGCTAGGTTGACCCGGACCGCTTCAACCCTTGCCGGGCTTCAGGACCACGTAAGTCGCGACCTCGCCCCGGCGCACCAGCATCTGAAGCGACTTGCCCTTCTCGAGCTTGGCCAGCGCCGCCTGGAACTGCTTGACCGTCTTCACCTCGGCGTTGTTGACGGAGAGGATCACGTCGCCGGTCTTCAAGCCGGCGCGCGAGGCCGGACCGTCGACGGTGTCGATGCGCAGGCCGCCGTCGACCTTGAGTTCCTTGCGCTGCGCCTCGGTCAGTTCGCTGACCGTCAGGCCCCAGGCCGACGCGCCGGTGGCGGCCGGTGCCTCGGCTTCCGGCGTCGCCGCCGCGCGGTCGTCCGGCAACGCGTCGAGCGTCGCGCTCAGGTCCTTGTAGGCGCCCCGGCGGAACACCTGCAGCGGCACCTTGGTGCCGGGCTTGGTGGCCGCGGCGAGCCGGCGCAGATCGACGGCCTTCTCCACCGCCTTGCCGTCGAACTTCGTGATCACGTCGCCCAGCTGGAGGCCGGCCTTCTCTCCGGGACCGGCCGGCGTGATGCGGCTGATCAGTGCGCCCTGCGGCTTGCCCAGGCCGATGGCCTCGGCGACTTCCTTGCTCACGTCGTCCGGATAGACGCCCAGCATGCCGCGCGTCACGCGACCGCCGGCGCGCAGCTGGTCGGCCACGCGCATCGCCTCGTCGATCGGGATCGCGAACGAGATGCCCA
This sequence comes from uncultured Roseateles sp., assembly GCA_946886855.1. The sequence goes on from CAMPJJ010000025.1 coordinate 18,752, forward strand.
TGAAGCCGCCCGACTGGCTGTAGATCTGCGAATTGATGCCCACGACCTCGCCGCGCAGGTTCAGCAGCGGACCGCCGGAGTTGCCCGGGTTGATCGCCACGTCGGTCTGGATCAGCGGCAGCAGGTCGCCGGTGTCGCGCGCCTTGGCGCTGACGATGCCGGCCGTCACGGTGTTGTCGAAACCGAAGGGTGAACCGATGGCCATGACCCATTCACCGACCTTGAGCCTGCCCACGTCGCCCATGCGCAGCATCGGCAGGTTGTTGGCCTCGATCTTGAGCACCGCCACGTCGGTGCGGCGGTCCAGGCCGATCACCTTGGCCTTGAACTCGCGCTTGTCGGTCAGCGTGACCGTCACCTCGTCGGCATCGTCCACGACGTGCGCGTTGGTCATCACGAAGCCGTCCGCGCCGATCACGAAGCCCGAGCCCAGTCCGCGACGCTGCGGCGCGTCCTCGTCGTCATCGTCGTCCGGAGTGGGCGCGGGCGCGGGGGCCGCTCCCGGCGGCGCGCGGCGCTGCGGCGGCACGGGGATGCCGAAGCGGCGCAGCAGTTCGCGCATCTGCTCGTCGATCTGCGCGTTGGCGACCTTGACCTTCTCCGACGTCCGGATGTTGACGACAGCCGGTCCCGCCTGTTCGACCAGGGCGCTGAAGTCAGGCAGCGCACGCGCAAGATCGGGCGCGGCCACCGGCACCGAAGCGGCGACGGGGGCGGCGGCCGTGGCCGGCTTGGTCGCGGTCTGGGCGGCCGCGCCCAGCGAGGCGCCCATCAAGGTGGCACCGGCGAGCGCCAGGGCCAGACGTCGGAGGGAGCAGATGCGATCGGAATTGAGCATGAACACTCGCAGGTGGCGATGCAAAAACGGAAGGCCCACATCATGCCCGGAATTCAGAAACGACATGGTGTCAGCCTGCAGCGAGAAAGAGGTGGAGCCTGAGCGACGGCCACTGCGCTTCGTGCGCACGTCGCGACAGCGCGATCCAGCGCTCCGGCGGCATGCGACCGCGGACACCTTCAGCATCGGTCGCGGCGTTCAGCCGCAGCAGCATCCACTGTTCGAGGTCGATGACGACGTCCGGCGTGATGGCAAGCGGCTCTCCCGCGCGCTGCCACCACCATTGCGTGCCGTCCCACCGGAGCAAGGCCAGCCCCCGCGCGCGGACCGGCAGCGCCGCCCCCGCCAGGGCCGCGAGCGGCAGGCCCAGCCAAGGTCCGACGCCGTCGGCGATACCCGCCTGGAGCAGCACGGCAACGAGGGCCGCCGCCATGCCGCCGGACAGCATCGCGCGCTGCACGCGCACCCACCAGGGATCGTCCGTCAATGAAAAACGCCGGGCGACGGCCCGGCGTGAGGTCGAACGATCCGGCGTCATGGGTCGCCGTCCGTCTTGCGCTGGATCAGTTCAGACCTTCAGCGCATCAGGCCCGCTTGAAGATCAGCGTGCCGTTCGTGCCGCCGAAGCCGAAGTTGTTCTTCGCGGCGTACTCGATGGGCATCTTCCGCGCCTCGTTGGCGCAGTAGTCCAGGTCGCACTCGGGATCCTGGTTGAAGATGTTGATCGTCGGCGGCGCCACCTGATCGTGCAGCGCCATGACGGTGAAGACGGACTCGATGCCGCCCGCGCCGCCCAGCAGGTGGCCGGTCATCGACTTGGTCGACGACACCACCAGGCCGCTCCTCGCGTGCGCGCCGAAGGCCTTCTTGATCGCGTTGGTCTCGTTCGCATCGCCCAGGGGCGTGGATGTGCCGTGCGCGTTCATGTACTGGATCTGGTCCGCGTTCAGTCCGGCGTTGCGCAGCGCGTTGCGCATCGAGCGCGTCGGGCCGTCCACGTCGGGCGCGGTCATGTGATACGCGTCGGCACTCATGCCGAAGCCGACCAGCTCCGCATAGATCTTGGCGCCGCGCTTCTTCGCGTGTTCGTACTCTTCGAGCACCAGCACGCCGGCGCCCTCGCCCAGCACGAAACCGTCGCGATCCTTGTCCCAGGGACGGGACGCGGTCTTGGGGTCGTCGTTGCGGGTGGACAGCGCACGGGCCGCGGCGAAACCGCCGACGCCCAGCGGGGACACCGTCGATTCCGAACCGCCGGCGACCATGACGTCGGCGTCGCCCGCCTCGATCATGCGACCGGCCGTGCCGATGCTGTGCAGACCCGTCGTGCACGCCGTGACGATCGCCAGGTTCGGGCCCTTGAACCCGCACTTGATCGAGACGTGGCCCGAGATCATGTTGATGATCGAGGCCGGCACGAAGAACGGACTGACGCGGCGCGGGCCGCGGCTGGTCAGTTCCGCGTGGGTCTCCTCGATCATCGGCAGGCCGCCGATGCCGGAGCCGACGAGCACGCCGATGCGTTCCGCCAGGTCCGGGTCGAGCGCGTCGCCGGTGGGCAGCCCCGCGTCGCGGATCGCCTGCAGCGACGCCGCCAGCCCGTAATGGATGAAGGTATCCATGTGGCGGGCTTCCTTCGCGGGGATGTAGTCATCCACCTTGAAGTCCTTGACCTCTCCCGCGAAATGGCAGGCGAGGACCGAGGCATCGAAACGGGTGATGGTGTCGATGCCGGACTTGCCAGCCACGATGTTGGCCCAGCCTTCCTCGACCGTGTTGCCCACGGGCGAGATCAGGCCGAGACCGGTGACGACGACGCGACGACGGCTCATGCTGCTTGCTTACGCCTTCTGGTGCTTGACCGCGTAATCGATGGCCAGTTGCACGGTGGTGATCTTCTCGGCCTCTTCGTCCGGGATCTCGATGCCGAACTCGTCTTCCAGGGCCATCACCAGTTCCACGGTGTCCAGAGAATCAGCGCCCAGATCGGCGACGAAGGCCTTTTCATTGGTCACATCGGCTTCGGGCACGCCGAGCTGCTCGGCGATGATTTTCTTGACACGTGCTTCGATATCGCTCATGACTCCTCCAGGAGGGGGTGGTTTGCTAGAACAACCCGGGATTCTAAGGCCTTAGAGTGGCGCCCCTAGTCGGACCTCCCGAGACACGCCTTCCACGATGGATACGGCGCGCGCTCGCACTCTATCAGCCCTACACCGGCCGGGTGAATCCGGTGGGTGGGCCGCCCACGCCGCATGCGCGGGACGGGGTCCACCTCAATTCATGTACATGCCGCCGTTGACGTGCAGCTCCACGCCCGTGATGTAGCCGGCCTCCGGGGAAGCCAGGAACGCCACGGCATGGGCGATCTCGGCCGGATCGCCCAGGCGGCCGGCCGGGATCTGGGCCAGCAGCGCGGTCTTCTGCGCCTCCGGCAGCACCTCGGTCATGTCGGTGGCGATGAAGCCGGGGGCGACGCAGTTGACGGTGACCGAGCGGCTGCCGAGCTCCCGGGCCAGGGCACGCGTCATGCCCGCGACGCCGGCCTTGGCGGCGGCATAGTTGGCCTGGCCGGCATTGCCCGACGCGCCGACGACCGAGGTGATGTTGATGATGCGGCCGTAGCGCTGCTTCATCATCGGACGCATCACGGCGCGGCTGGCGCGGAACACGGCCTTCAGGTTGGTGTCCAGGACGGCGTCCCAGTCCTCGTCCTTCATCCGCATGGACAGCATGTCCTTGGTGATGCCGGCGTTGTTGACCAGCACCTGGATACCGCCGTCCTGGCTGACGATCGCATCGATCAGCGCATTGACGGCCGCGCCGTCGTTGACGTTGAGGACCGCGCCGCGGCCGCCGTGCGGCGCGAGTGCGTCGGTGATGGCCTGCGCGCCGGACTCGCTGGTCGCGGTGCCGATCACGACGAAGCCCTTCTGGGCCAGCGTCAGCGCGATCGCGCGGCCGATGCCGCGGCTGGCGCCGGTCACCAGCGCCACGTGCTTGTTATCGGAGGTGTTGTCGGACATGAGAAACCTCGGGAGGAATTCGGAAGGAAGGGACCGCAGTGCGCGCCGCGGCTCAGGCCAGCAGCGCCTTGGCCTCGGCCAGCGAGGCCGGGTCCAGCACCGTGGCGCTGACCAGCTCGGCATCGATGCGCTTGGCCATGCCGGCCAGCACCTTGCCGGGGCCGCACTCGATGACGGTGGTCAGGCCGCGCGCCTTGAGCGCCTGGACGACCTCGACCCAGCGCACCGGACCGAATGCCTGGCGGAACAGCGCGTCGCGCAGCGCCTGGGCGTCGTCGGTCACGGCGACGTCGATGTTGTTGATCACCGGGAAGGCGGCCGGCTGGAAGGACACGGCGGCGAGCTGCTCACGCAGGCGCTCGGCAGCCGGCTTCATCAGGCTGGAATGGAACGGCGCCGAGACGGGCAAGGGCAGCGCGCGTTTCGCGCCGGCGGCCTTGAGCGCCTCGTTGGCTTTCTCGACGCCGGTCTTCGAGCCCGCGATCACCGTCTGCTTCGGGTCGTTGAAGTTGACGGCCTCGACCACCTCGCCCGACTCCGCGGCGACCTTCTGGCAGACCTCGCGGACGACGGTCGCGTCCAGGCCCAGGATGGCCGACATGGCGCCGGTGCCGACCGGCACGGCTTCCTGCATCGCCTGGGCGCGGAAGCGCACCAGCGGCAGCGCGTCGGCCAGGCTCAATGCGCCCGCGGCGACCAGGGCCGTGTATTCGCCCAGCGAGTGGCCGGCGGCGGCCGCCGGGACCCGGCCGGTCTCGGCGATCCAGGCGCGGTAGTTGGCGATGCCGGCAGTCAGCATCACCGGCTGGGTGTTGGTCGTCAGGTCCAGTTGTTCCTTCGGACCGTTCTTGATCAGCGCGCCGATGTCCTCGCCCAGCGCGGCCGAGGCTTCGGCCAAGGTGCGGACGACTTCGGGGTGATCGCCCCAGGCGTCCAGCATGCCGACGGACTGCGAGCCCTGACCGGGGAAGACGATTGCGAAGTTCTTGCTCATGGTTGGCGTCCGAGACTGTCGATGAGGAAAGAGAAGCGCGCGTGACGGCGACGCGGCACCGGGACTGCCGCTGCTGTACGCGCGGGTCCGGCGGCCAGGCTCTGGCACCGGACGGCGTCGGCCATCAGAAGTCCAGCAGCACCGCGCCCCAGGTGAAGCCGCCGCCGACGCCTTCCAGCATCACCGTGTCGCCGCGCTTGATCTTGCCGGCGCGCACCGCGACATCGAAGGCCAGCGGGATCGACGCGGCGGAGGTGTTGCCGTGCTCGTCGACCGTGGCGATCAGCTTGTCCAGCGGCATCTTCAGCTTCTTGGCCGTGCCCTGCATGATGCGGATGTTGGCCTGGTGCGGGATCAGCCAGTCGATGTCGGCATCGGTGCGTCCGGCCTTGTCGAGGACCGAGCGCGCCACCTTCTCCAGCACGCCCACGGCCAGCTTGAACACCGCCTGGCCGTCCATCTTCAGCAGCGGATGGCCCAGGACTTCGCCACCGGACACGGTGCCCGGCGTGCACAGGATGTCGACATGGCGGCCGTCGGCATGCAGTTCGCTGGCGAGGATGCCGGGCTCGTCGCTGGCACCGACCACCACGGCGCCGGCGCCGTCGCCGAACAGCACGCAGGTCGTGCGGTCCTTGAAGTCGAGGATGCGCGAGAACACCTCGGCGCCGACCACCAGCGCCTTGGTCGCGGCGCCGGTCTTGATCATCGAATCGGCCACCGTCAGCGCGTACACGAAGCCTGAGCACACGGCCTGCACGTCGAAGGCGGCGCAGCCGTGGATGCCAAGCTTCTGTTGCAGCAGGCAGGCGGTCGAGGGGAACACCATGTCCGGCGTGGACGTGGCGACGATGATCAGGTCGATCTCGTCGGCGCGCACGCCGGCGGATTCGAGCGCGGCCAGCGAGGCCGGCAGGGCCAGGTCGCTGGACGTGATCTGCGGGTCGGCAAAGTGACGGGCATGGATGCCGGTGCGCTCGACGATCCAGTCATGCGAGGTCTCGATCCCGTCGCGGGCCAGGCGTTCGGCCAGATCCGAGTTGGTGACGCGATTCGGGGGCAGGTAGCTGCCCGTACCGAGGATGCGGGCGTGGCGCGTGGAAGCAGTGGTCATGCAGCGTGGGCGGCGGCGGCCGCCGTGTCTCCTGCATCGCCGCCCTCCTCATTGGCAGACGCGGGGAGCGCCTGCAGCGTTGCGACGATGCGATCGTGAACCCGGTCTAGCAGCCGGTTGCGGGCCGCATCATACGCCCGGTTCAAGGCCTGCTCGAAAGCGAAGGCATCGGCCGAACCGTGGCTCTTGAACACGAGACCGCGCAGGCCCAGCAGCGCCGCGCCGTTGAAGCGGCGATGGTCCACGCGGTCCTTGAAACGCTGCAGCACCGGCATCGCCAGCAGCGCGATGACCTTGGTCCACCAGCTGCGGGTGAACTCCGCCCGGATGAAGCTGGAGATCATGCTGGCCAGCCCCTCGGCCGTCTTCAGCGCCACGTTGCCGACGAAGCCGTCGCACACGACGATATCCGTCGTGCCCTTGAAGATGTCGTTGCCTTCCACATTGCCGTGGAAGTTCAGTTGGTCGTGCGAGGCGGCCTCGCGCAACAGTTCGCCGGCACGCTTGATCGTCTCGTTGCCCTTGATCATTTCCTCGCCGATGTTCAGCAGGCCGACGGTCGGGTTCTCCTTGCCGTCCACCGCCGACACCAGCGCGCTGCCCATGACGGCGAACTGCAGCAGGTGTTCCGGGCCGCAATCGACGTTGGCGCCGAGGTCCAGCACCGTCGTGAAGCCGCCGATCTGATTGGGCATCACCGTGGCGATGGCTGGACGGTCGATGCCGTCCAGCGTCTTCAGCAGGTACTTGGCGACCGCCATCAGCGCACCCGTGTTGCCCGCGGAGACGCAGGCATGCGCCTGGGCGGGCGAGCCGTCCTTGCCCGGCTTCAGCTGCGACAGCGCCACCCGCATCGACGAGTCCTTCTTGCGCCGCAGCGCGACTTCGATGGGGTCGTCCATGTTGACCACCTCGCTGGCCGCGACGATGCGCGTGCGCGGCCAGGATTGCGCCGCCCGGAGCGCATCAGGCAGACCGACCAGCACGAGTTCCGCCTGCGGATGCGTGGCGAGGAAGGCCTGGCAGGCCGGGAGGGTGACGGCAGGGCCGTGATCGCCGCCCATGCAGTCCACCGACAGGCGGAGCGGCTCGGCGGCGGGCGATGAGCGGGTGGCGGGAATGGCGGTCATCGAAACCTGGGAAGAACACCGGTCGAAGGTGCGACTGTAGCGACCCCGCAAGAAGCGTGCGCGACAAGGGGAGGCTTCCAGTGGAAGGGGGTGCCCCGCCGGAGGAAGGATCGGGAAAGGATCAAAAACGCGAAAGCCCGGCAACGCGTGATGCGGAACCGGGCTCTTTCATCTTGTGAGACCAGGCGGGGGCTCCTGCGAACCCTCCGGACCGGCTGATCGAATCGATCAGGCGGCGTCGCCCTTGGTCTTCAGCACCTTGCGGCCACGATAGAAGCCGTTGGGGCTGATGTGGTGACGCAGATGCACTTCGCCGGTGGTCGGCTCGATCGCGGTGCCCGGGGTGACCAGGGCGTTGTGCGAGCGGTGCATGCCGCGCTTCGACGGGGACTTCTTGTTTTGCTGAACGGCCATGATTGATTCTCCTAAAGGCTTCGGCTGGCTTCGGTGATTCGAGGTTGCTCGGGGTCTCGAGAGAACTCGAGCTGTGCCGCGGATCCGACGAGGATGCTCCGCTACCGACGCCTCGGTCCCGGCGCACGTCCACATCGCTGAAATTGCTGACGTGGCCGCACTTAGATCCGGGAAAGCCGGAAACTATAGCACAGCACCGAACCGGTGTCACGCCTTGCCGCCGGAGCCTTTCTTCAACGCCGCAAGCGCCGCGAACGGATTGGGGCGCTCCTCGGCCGGCTGCTCGTCGTCCTCGACGTTCGCGTGCGGCAGCGGCTCCGGGCAGACCTCGTGGCGCGGCACGACGGGCAGGGTCAGCAGCAGCTCGTCCTCGATCAGCTCGCGCAAGTCCAGGTGACGGGGCAGCGCCAGGACGTCGTCGTCGGAGTCCATGTCCATCTCCGCCGCCATGTCCTCATCCTTGACGAAGCGGAACCAGCGCGACACCGTCAGGTCCTCGCGGACCGGCTGGAGGCAGCGTTGGCAGGTCACCGCGACCTGCGCCTCGGCGGCCAGCTGAAGCCACGCCTGCGGCTCGCCGCCCTTGGGCGTGCGCAACTCGCCCTGGGTGGACCAGGACACGGGGGGCCATCTGGCCGGATCGGACTCGGGCGCGGCCGCTTCGGCCAGGCGCGTCAGGCTGGTCGCGGGCCATTCGCCCTCCAGCGTGCCGCCCTCCCGGGCAAAGACTCCGACATCGAGCTTCAATGGATCGAACGAACGCGGTTTCATGGGTCGCAAGTGTACGAGCCGCCTCCGCCCCGATGGACAATCCCGGCCCATGACCGCTGCCTCATCGTCCGTCCGTCCGCTCGTCCTGGGTTCCACCTCCCGCTACCGGCGCGAGTTGCTGGAGCGCCTGCGGCTGCCGTTCGAGACGGCGGCGCCCGACGTCGACGAGACGCCGCTGCCGGACGAGACGCCGGAGGCGCTGGCCCGTCGGCTGGCGCTGGCCAAGGCCCGCGCCGTCGCGGCGCGTTTCCCGCAGGCGCTGGTGATCGGCTCGGATCAGGTCGCGGACCTGGACGGCCAGCCGATCGGCAAGCCGGGCACGCACGAGCGCGCCGTCGACCAGTTGCGCGCGATGCGCGGTCGCACCGTCGTGTTCCAGACGGCGCTGGCGGTAGTCTGTGCCGCGACTGGTTTCGTCGCCGAGGATCTGGCCGCGGTGCGCGTCCGCTTCCGCGACCTGAGCGACGCCGAGATCGAGCACTACCTCCGCGCCGAACAACCCTACGATTGCGCCGGCAGCGCCAAGGCCGAAGGCCTGGGCATCGCATTGCTGGACGCGATCGAGTCGGACGACCCGACGGCGCTCATCGGCCTGCCGCTGATCCGGACCGCCGCGCTGCTTCGGCAAGGTGGCATGGACGTGCTGGGCCTGCTTGCCTGAAGCCGGTCCCCGCCCTTCCCGCTTCCGCCCCAGCCCCAGTCCCAGCTTTTTCCGAGAACAACAATGACCCGCGGCCGCCTCTTCCTCGTTCCCAATACCCTCGACTTCGGCATGAACGGCCAGGAGGTCGACCTGCGCGAGGTGCTCCCGGATGCGGTGCTCGCGCGCGCCGCGTCGATCACGCACTGGGCCGCGGAAAACGCCAAGACGACCCGCGCCTTCCTGAAGCGCGTCGGCGCGATCCATCCGCTGGCGGTGCCGCTGCAGGAGCAGCACATCGAGGAGCTCCCGCGCCCGCAAAAGGGCCGCGGCCCTGCAGCGGGTGCTGTGACGACCTCCTCCAGCGAGGAGAAGCTCTGGCTGGCGCTGCTGGAGCCGGCGATGGCCGGTCACGACATCGGGCTGATCTCCGAGGCCGGCATGCCGGCGGTTGCCGATCCGGGCGCGAAGCTGGTTGCCGCGGCGCATGCCGCGAAAGTGCAGGTCGTGCCCTTGACGGGGCCGAGCTCGCTGCTGATGGCCCTCGCCGCCAGCGGACTGAACGGTCAGAGCTTCGCCTTCGTCGGCTATCTGCCGCTGGATGCGGCCGAGCGCACCGCGCGCATCAAGGCGCTCGACAACTTCTCGGCCCGCGAGCAGCAGACGCAGCTGATGATCGAGACCCCGTACCGCAACGGCGCACTGCTGCAGGCGCTGCTGGCGGCACTCAAGCCGGGTTCGCTGCTGTCGGTCAGTTGCGGGCTGAGCCTGAAGGAGGCGTGGACGCACACGGCCACGGTCGAGCAATGGCGTCAGGCGCCGAAGACGCTGCCGGACAAGGTGCCGGCCGTGTTCGCGATCCTCGGCGTGCGCTGATCAGCCTGGGCTGACCACAAGGTCGATCAGGACTCGCTGTCGGCCGTGACCTGCGGCCGCTTGGCGCCGAACAGCGCTGCGACCTTCCTCTTCGGCTTGATATTGGCCGACAGGCCGCCGCGCGGTGTGTTGGCCGGACCGTTTTCCCAGGCCGGCACGTCACCGCCCTGGGCGGCCTCATACGGCTTGTCGAACAGCGGGTCGTAGGTCTGACGCGGCGCGCGCGCCGGCGCATGCGAGCCGTACCCTTCCTCACGACGGTCCTCGCGCTCGCGGCGGAAGTCGCGACGCTCTCCACCGCCCTCGGCTTGCGGTGCGCGCTCGGTGCGCTCACCACGCGGGGCGCGCTCACTGCGTTCGCCGCGATCGCCATCAAAGCGGCGGCGCTCGCCTTCGAACTCGATCGGCTCCAGGTCGAGCTTGCGCTTGATGAGCTTCTCGATGTCGCCCACCAGGCGGGCATCGCCCTTGGTCACCAGCGTGAAGGCCAGACCCGAAGCACCGGCGCGGCCGGTACGGCCGATGCGGTGCACGTAGTCCTCGGCATTGAACGGGACGTCGAAGTTGAAGACGGCCGGCAGGTCGGCGATGTCCAGGCCGCGCGCGGCCACGTCGGTCGCGACCAGCAGGTCCACCTCGCCGCGCTTGAATGCCTCCAGCGATTTCAGGCGCTCGTCCTGCGACTTGTCACCGTGCAGGGCGGCCGTCCGCAGCCCATCACGCTCGAAGGAGCGGGCCAGACGCGCCGCGCCCAGCTTGGAGTTCACGAACACGATCGCCTGGCGGATCTCGCGCTGGCGCAGCAGCTGCTTGACCGCGGCGCGCTTGTCGTCGTCGTCGACGCTGAAGAAGCGCTGCTCCACGGTCGAGGCCGTCGCGTTCGGGCGGGCGACCTCCACCAGCTCCGGCTCCTGCAGGTAGCTCTGCGCCAGCCGCTTGATCTCGGGCGAGAAGGTCGCCGAGAACAGCAGCGTCTGCCGCGTCTTGGGCAGGTAGCTCAGGATGCGTTGCAGGTCGGGCAGGAAGCCGATGTCCAGCATGCGGTCCGCCTCGTCGAGCACGACGTACTCGACGTGGTTCAGCACGGCGTTCTTGGCTTCGATGTGGTCGAGCAGGCGGCCGGGGGTGGCGATCAGCACCTCGACGCCGGCCTTCAGCTGCAGCGTCTGGGGCTTCATGTCGATGCCGCCGAACACGCAGGCCACGCGCAGGTTGGTGTGCTTGGCGTAGGCCTTGACGTTGTTGGCGACCTGGTCGGCGAGTTCGCGGGTCGGGGCCAGCACCAGCGCGCGCACCGGGTGGCGGGCCGGGGACATCGAGGCGTTCTCGTGCTTGAGCATGCGCTGCAGCAGCGGGATCGAGAACGCGGCGGTCTTGCCGGTGCCGGTCTGGGCGGCGCCCATCACATCGCGGCCGGCGAGCACGATCGGGATCGCCTTGGCCTGGATGGGCGTCATCGTCGCGTAGCCCTGATCGGACACGGCGCGCAGCAGCTTGGGGTCCAGCGGCAGCGTGTCGAAAAGCGGGCTTGGCGTCGGGGTGGTTTCTGTCATATGCGGCGGATTATCCTCCAAGGGCCGGAAAGCCCCGGGAAACCCCCGGTCCGCTCACGCGGACCGTTGCAGGTTCACTGCGCCGAGCGGTCGGTGAGCTTGCGCTGGTCGCCGCGGAAGACCATCCACTTCGGCGTCCGGAATCGCACGATGCGCCAGTACAGCGCCACGTAGGCGACGCCGAACAGCACCATGCACGCGGCGATCATCGGCGTCGAATCCCAGAACAGCAGCGCCGGCGCCAGCGAGGAGAGGCAGAGCGTCCACAAGTACGGCGCCGTCATCGAATTGCGGCGCGTCATCAGGCGGGCGTCGCGTGCGCCAATCGCCCAGCGCATCAGGCGGCGATAGATCAGCGAATGCAGATGGATGCCGTCCGGATCGCCGGGATTGGTGTTGCGCAGGAAGCGGCGTCGGTAGATGGAGAAGACCGTCTCGAAGACCGGGTAGATGCACACCATCAGCGCGAACAGCGGCGAGACCTCCGAGTGGCGGTGGATCAGCAGGATGGCGATCTCCGCCAGATAGAAGCCCATGAAGTACGCGCCGCCGTCGCCCAGGAAGATCAGGCCGGCGGGGTAGTTCCAGACGAAGAAACCGAGGATGGCGCCGACGCCTGCGAGCGCCCACAGCGCGAGTTCGGTGTCGCCGACCTGGTAGGCCACGTAGGCGAGGGTCAGCAGCATCAGGCTGACGCACATCGAGGACAGGCCGTTGAAGCCGTCGATGATGTTGACCGAGTTGGCCACGCCGGCGACGACGAAAATGGTGATGAGCGCAGCGCCGACGGTGGTCCCGACGATGAAGTCGAGGCCGGGGATGTCGGTCCGGTTGATGCTGGCCTGGAGCAGCCAGCAGCCGAGCGCCGCCGAGATCATCGTGGCGATGAGGCGCTCGCGCGGGGAGACCTTCTTGGTGAAGTCCTCGATGAGGCCGGCGGCGAAGGCGGGCAGGCCGCAGAGCAGCAGCAGCAGACCGGTCTTGGCCTGGGGGTGCTTCAGCACGAAGGCCAGGGCGACCATGCCGACCAGGCCCACGAAGATGCCGACACCGCCGATGCGCGGCACGGGTCGGGCATGGAACTTCTGCGGGCCGGACAGGTCGTGGTCCGAGGACAGATGACCATGCACCGTCGACGAGTGCACGACGTAGAGCGTGATCGCCGCCGCCAGCGCGAACGGGATGAGCAAATACAACATGGGCGGCAGTGTAACGACGGGCTTCAAACCCAAGGCGGTTTTGACGCAACAGTGCTGCCATAGAATGCGCCGCTGGTCGCTCAGACACCCTGCTCATCAGGCCTGTCGCGGGCGACCACGTTCATCTGAGACGAGATCACGCATGGAACTTCGCGCCCAACGCGCCCTTTCGCCGATGTCGACGACTCGCGCGCGCCACTCCTTCCGCAAGCCCGCGCTCGCGCTGCTGACGGCCTGCCTGATGGCGACCTCGGCGCTTGCGCAGGTGAACAACGGCAACAGCCAGACTTCCTCGGACATGGGCAACGAGGTGTCCGGTCCGGTCCGACTGAACCCGAGCAACCGCAACACGCAGGACACTGCCAGCGCGCAGACGCAGGCGCAGGCGCAGGCGCAGGCGCAGATGTCTGTTCGAGCGTCCAAGTACGTGCCGGGCGAGTTCGAGATCTACGTCAACAAGCTGCTGGGCATCGATCTGTCCGACCCGTCGACGCTGGAACAACTGCGCCGTGCGGAAGCCAGCCAAGCCGAGACTGGGACCGTATCGCAGACGCAGACCGGCGCCATCGGCAAAACCTCGACGGTCTCCACGGACAACATCGTGCGCCGGCTCGGCGCAGACCTCATGCTGGACGCGCGGATGGGCGGCGATGTCGACGGCCCGCGTCAGGCACCGGCGGACTACCTGATCGGCATCGGCGACGAGATCCAGGTCACTGCGTGGGGCTCGGTCGATGCCGACCTGCGCCTGACGGTGGACCGCGCCGGTCGGGTGACCATCCCGCGCGTCGGACCGGTGTTGGTCGCCGGTGTGCGCTACGGCGATCTCAACGAGGTCGTCCGCGCCCGCATCTCGCAGGTCTTCAAGAACTTCCAGGTCAGCACCTCGCTGGGGAAGCTGCGCACGATCCGTATTTACGTGACGGGTTTCACCGCCAGGCCCGGCGCCTATACGGTGAGCAGCTTGGCCACGATCGTCAACGGGCTGATCCGCGCCGGTGGTCCGTCGGCCGCAGGCAGCTTCCGCCAGATCGAACTGCGCCGCAACGGCCAGGTCGTCGCCAGCTTCGACGCCTACGACCTGCTGCTCAAGGGCGACAAGGCCAGCGACCGCGCGCTTCAGGCCGAAGATGTGATCCACATCGGCCCGATCGGTCCGCAGGTGGCGGTGCTCGGCAGCGTGAACAAGCAGTCCATCGTCGAACTCAAGCCGGGTGAAACGGTGGACGATGTGCTGGCGATGGCCGGCGGCTTCAGCGCTGTGGCCGACCGCTCGCGCGTGTCGATCGAGCAGTTGAGCGATCGCAACGATCGCCGCGTGCGCGAGTTGCAATTGCCGGCGCAGCAAAAAACTGTGGCCAGCAATGGTGACGTGATCCGAGCGTTCAGCAGCGTCAACGCGGCGCTGCCGTTGGGTAAGCAGTTCAAGCGCGTGACGGTGGAGGGCGAAGTCTCCCGACCCGGCGAGTACGTGCTGCCGCCGACGAGCACCTTGCAGGACGCGATCGCGGCCGCCGGCGGCCTGACGACTCAGGCCTACGTGTACGGCACCGATTTCTCGCGCGAGAGCGTGCGCCAGTCGCAGCAGGAGAACTACGACCGCGCGCTGCGAGACCTGGAGACCGAGTTCACCAAGTACAGCAGCACACAGCGGGCTTCAACGGCTGATGAAGCTGCGGGCAATGCACAGCGCGCCGCTGGCACCGAACGCCTGGTCGCCCGACTACGGGCCGTGCGCCCGACCGGACGCGTCGTGCTGCAGCTCGAACCTGATGCGCGGTTGCTGCCCACGCTGACCGTTGAAGACGGCGACCGGCTACTGGTGCCGGCCCGACCTTCCACGGTGGGCGTGTTCGGCAGCGTGTTCAACGCGGGCAGCTTCCTGCTGCAGAACAGTGCGACGGTCGACGACGTGATGAAGCTCGCCGGCGGTCCCACCCGCGGCGCCGATGCGCGCGGGGCCTTCGTGATCCGAGCGAACGGCACGGTCGTGAGCGCGCGCCAGCAAAGTAGCGGCTGGCTGGGCGGTACTAGCCTTGCAAGCCTTCCCGCACTCCCGGGCGATACGGTCTTCGTGCCCGAAGAGATGAATAAGTCGACCTTCATCCAGGACGCGAAAGACTGGACGCAGATCCTGGCCAACTTCGGCCTGGGCGCGGCCGCGCTGAAGACGATCAAGAACTGATCACCATGCAGTCCACTCCCTCCTCACCCTTACTTACTCACCCCGACAACTCCCGGGACAAAGACAATTTCGAGGAAGATGGCGCCTCCCTCGGCGAAATGTGGGCGGCACTGAGCCCACACTTCAAGAAGGTGCTCGCGGCAGCACTGGTCGCGGGCATCTGCGGCTACGGCATCAGCATGCTGCTGCCGCCGACGTACACCGCCAAATCGACGATCGTCAGTCCCCAGCAGCAGAGTTCAGCCGCCTCGGCCCTGGCCTCGCTCGGAGCGCTCGCAGGTGTGGGCGGCAGCAGCGCGGTCCGCAGCCCTGCGGATCAGTACATCTCGATCATGCAAAGCGCCACGGTGAGCAACCGGATCGTCGAGCGTTTCAAACTGGTCGAGTTATATGACGTCAAGTTCGTCGAGGATGCCCGCAAGCGTCTCGCGGACAATGTGCGGATCGTTGCCGGCAAGAAGGACAGCCTGATCTTCCTTGAGATCGATGATCGCGACCCCGCGCGGGCTGCCGAAATGGCGAATGCTTACGTGACGGAGCTGCGCCAAGTCACGAACAATCTTGCACTCACGGAAGCGCAGCAGCGGCGCGTATTCTTCGAACAGCAGCTTCTCAAGACCAAGGAGAGCCTGAAGTCGGCGCAGGTCGTGGTCCAGGGCACGGGCTTCACCGCAGGCGCCCTCAAGAGCGAACCCAAGGCTGCCGCAGAAGCCTATGCCAGGGCTAAGGCCGCCATGGCCGCCACTGAAGTAAAGCTCGAGGCCTTGCGCCGGACCCTCACCGACAGCGCGCCCGAGGTGCAACAGCAACAAGCAGTGCTGACGAGTCTGAAGGGGCAACTCGCGGCATACGAGCGCCCCCTGGAATCGGACAGCAATCAGGACTACATCTCAGCCTATCGCGAGTTCAAATATCAGGAAGCCCTGTTCGAGATATACGCGAAGCAGTTCGAACTCGCGCGGATGGACGAGGCGCGCGAGGGCGCATATATCCAAGTGCTCGACCCGGCGGTCAAGCCTGAACGCCGCAGCAAACCGAAACGGTCGTTCATCGCTGCAGGCACCTTCCTGGCGGTCGGATTCATGCTGAGCGCGTTCTACATTGTCACCGGCTTGCGCCGCCGTTCCGCTTGACGAAAGCGCCCTTGCAGGCACTGCGGGGCACCGGATCTTCATGCTAGAGTCCCACCCATTCAACGATTGAACAGATGAACGCTCGATGGGGGAAAGTCAGTCTTCGGACAAGGATTTCGATTACCAACTCTTGAGCGAGATCGAGCAGGAGAGTGTCAGTAATCAGAGGGATTTGGCCCAACGCATGGGCATCAGCGTCGGCAAGATCAATTACTGCCTGCGAGCGGTCATCGATCGCGGATGGGTGAAGGCCAACAATTTCCGCCGCTCCGACAACAAGCTTGCCTACGTCTACATCCTGACGCCGAGCGGCGTACAGGCCAAGATGCGACTCGCGCGCGCCTTCCTGGCCCGCAAGGAGTTGGAGTTCGAGCAGTTGCAGCAGGAAATCCACGCCCTGCGTCGGCAGATCAAGCAGGCCTTGGACAAGTCGGTCGACGGTTGACCTGCCCAAAACCCTTCCATCGATGTCCAACCAAAAATCCTACGATCAGATCCTGAAGTCATCGTCCATCATGGGTGGCGCGGCCGGGTTCGTTATGCTGCTCGGGCTGATCCGGACCAAGTTCGCTGCGCTGCTGATCGGCACGACGGGCGTCGGCCTGCTGGCGAGCCTCTCATCCATCCAGGCCACGCTGTCGACACTGTCCGGCCTGGGCCTAAGCAGCAGTGCCGTGCGCGAGATGGCCGCAGCGGTCGGCAAAGACGACCAGCCAGCCGTCAGTCGAGCCGTGTCGACGCTGCAGCACCTGAGCTGGTTCACCGGCCTCGCGGGCATGGTCCTACTGGTGGCCGCGAGCCCGCTCGTCAGTTGGATCACCTTCGGCACCAACCAGTACACGCTGGACATCGCTGCGCTGGGCCTGATCGTGCTGGCAGGCAACCTGTCGGCGGCGCAACTCGCTGTGCTGCAGGGCCTGCGCCGGATCGGCGACATGGCCCGCGCCAACGTCTACGGCACCGCCGTGGCGACAGTGCTGTCAGTGGTGTTCTATTCGTGGTTGGCGCTGCGCGGGATCGTCCCTGCGCTCATCGCGGCCGCCTTCGTCCAGTTGGCCTTCGCCCACCACTTCGTCCGTCGGATCGGAGTGCCGCCGGCACGGCAGTCCTGGCGCGACACCTGGCGCCAAGGCCGCTCGATGTTGACGTTAGGCGCTTCGCTGATGTGGAGCAGCCTGCTGGTCAGCGCCGTCGGCTACATCACGATCTACTTGATCAACCGGTTCGAGAATGTCCAGGCGGTCGGCATCTACAGCGCGGCGTTCGTGCTCTCCGGCGCATTCGTGAGCTTCGTGCTGAACGCGATGGGCGCCGACTATTTCCCGCGCTTGACCGGCATGGTGGACGACCCCGCCGCAATGACCCGGCTGGTGAACGAACAGACCGAGATCGGCGTACTCCTAGCGACGCCCGGCCTGTTGGCCTGCATGGTCTTCTCGCCGTGGCTCGTGCACCTGCTGTATTCAAGCGAATTCATGCCAGCCGCCCACCTGCTGCAGTGGTTCCTGCTCGGCTGCCTGGGCCGCGTGATCTCGTGGCCGATGGCATTCATCATCTTGGCGATGGGCAAGGGCCGCTGGTTCTTCCTGACTGAAACCGCCTCCAACGCGCTCCACGCGATCCTGATCGCGGCCGGCCTTTTCCTGTTCGGCATCGAAGGTGTCGCAGTCGCATTCTTCCTGCTGTACGTCGCCTACACGGTCGCCGTGTACCTCGTCGGCCAACGGTTGATCGGCTTCCACTGGAACGCCGCGACCTCTCGGCTCTCGCTCACGTCGATTGTCCTTTTGTCGCTCGGTTTCATCGTGTCCCGCACCCTACCGTCGATGACGGCCGCCGCAATCGGCGTCGTCGTCGTGCCGGCGTGCGTCATCCACTGCGTGCGAAGTCTGGTCCGCCGAACCGGCGCCGACAGTCCGGTGGCCCTCAAGATCCTGCGGATCCCGGGCGGGCGATTGATCGCCGGACTCTAGCGACCGCCCATTTCCAACTCACCCGACCACACATCAGCCCGAGTGTCCCTCCGCGCTAGGTTCCAAAACCCGCGGGGCCGCTCACGAAGCATTCATTTCCCGCGCAGCGAAGAAAACGAAAGAATCAACCTCATGGCAAAGATCCTCATTGCTGGCGCCGGTGGCGCGCCGTCCGAAGGTGTCATTCAGTCCCTGCTGAAAACGGGCGAGGACACGGTGATCGGCATGGGCTCCGAACCGTCCGATCTAGCCCTCTCCTCGGCGCAGCGCAAGTTCTACGTGCCGTACGCGAACTCGCCCGAATACAAGGCCGCGCTTCTGAAGATCCTCGCTGACGAAAAACCGGACCTGATCCATTTCCAAAACGACTTGGAGATCTATCACGCCTCGCTGCTGCGCGACGAAATCCAGGCCACTGGCACGAGGCTGTTCATGCCTGCGCATGCGGTGATCGACACCTGCGTGCATAAGCACAAGTCCTACGAGGCCTTCGTCAAGGCCGGCGTGCCCGTGCCGCGTAACCTGCCGATCAATAACGAGGCGGACCTGCGCGCAGCGTTCGCCGAGCTCGGCGACGACACGGGCCGGATCTGGCTCCGCGCGTCGTCAATCGGCGGCGGCGGCAAGGGCTCGATCCCGACGGCAGACTTCCATCTCGCCAAGTCATGGATCGATCACTACAAGGGCTGGGGCGACTTCATCGCCGCCGAGATGCTCACCCCGGACACCATCACGTGGCTGTCAATCTGGCACGAAGGAGAACTCGTCGTCGCCCAAGCGCGCGAGCGTCGCGGCTGGACGCACGGCAACCGCAGCATCTCCGGCGTGACCGGCGTGACCAAGGTCGGCGTGACCAGCGACAACCCGCAGGCGACGGAAGTCGCCATTGCAGCGTGCATGGCAGTCTCCGACCGGCCGCATGGCATCTTCGGCGTCGACATGGCATATGACCGCCAACGCGTGCCCAACCCCACCGAGATCAACATTTCCCGGTTCTTCACGACCGTACGCTTCTTCACAGAGGCTGGCCTGAACATGCCGGCGATCTTCAAGGACCTGGGCCTATACGGCAAAAAACCGGTGCTGGAGAAGAAGATCAATCCGCTTCCCGAAGGCCTGCTGTGGCTGCGCGGCATGGACGTGGAACCTCGCCTGACGACAGCCGAGGCCATGAAGCGCGAGATCGTCTTCCCATGAAAGTCCTGCTGACGGGCAGTTCCGGCTTTATCGGCGGACACCTGCTAAAGGCGGCCCGCGCGCGATGGGGCGATGCGGACGTGACCGTCCTCAGCTCACGCCCCGCCGAGACGGGCCGCGGCCTGGTGTACGGCCCCGACTTCAGCCTGGACGACGCAAGCCGGGCCGCCGCCGCCGACACCGAACTGCTGATCCACGCCGGGGCGTTCACGCCGAAGAGCGGCGCGGCCGCCAATGACATCGCCGCGTGCAACGGCAACATCGCCTTCACTGGCATGCTGCTGGGCGTGCCGATGCCGGCGCTGCGCAAGGTGGTGTTCCTGAGCACGCTCGACGTGTATGCGTCGACCTCCGGCCCACTGTCCGAAACGAGCGCGGTGCAGCCGGCCTCGTTGTACGGCTGGTCTAAGCTGTACGGTGAGCAGCTGGTCGAGCACGCCGCCGCGCAGCGCGGCGTGTCGGCCCAGGTGCTGCGAATTGGACACGTGTATGGCCCCGGCGAGGAAGGCTACGCGAAGTTCCTACCCAATGCGATCCGCAACATCGTGAGCGGCAAGCCGGTGGAACTGTGGGGCGAAGGCCGAGAGCTGCGCAGCCTCATCTACATCGACGACGTTGTGCAGGCAATCCTCGCCGCAGCCGAGCTATTGGTCTCGCCGGGCGTAATCAACGTCGTCGGCGACCGGGCCTTGTCCGTGCGGGCACTGCTAGAACGCGCCATCGCGCTATCCGGACGCGATATCCCCCTGAGGCAGCGGGCCTTCGAGGGCAAGACGCGCGACTTCGTGTTCGACACCCGCAAGCTCAAGCAGCACTTGCTGCCCGAGGAAACCGACCTCGACCAAGGCCTGCGAGCCGAACTCGCGCACATGGAAAGGATCGTCGCGGCATGAATCTCGTGTTCGATCTCGATGGCACGCTGATCGATTCGCGGCCGCGCTTGTACACGCTGTACCGGCAACTGGTCCCGACGACCGCGCTGGACTTCGACCGCTATTGGAATTTCAAGCGCGCCAAGGTGCCCCACAACGTGCTGCTGCGCCAGCAGGAGGGCTTCAGCGACGAGCAGGTGGCCCTCTTCGAAGCCGAATGGATGGCACGAATCGAAACGCCGGACATGCTGGCGCTCGACATCAATTTCCCGGATATGCCACAGACGCTCGAGCGTCTCGCGCGTCAGGCCACCTTGCACGTCTGCACCGCACGACAATGGCGCGAACCCGTGCTGGATCAGCTGAAGCGGCTGGGCTTGGCGCAGTATTTCAACACCGTGCTGGTGACGCTCCAGAGCCGTTCCAAGGACGCGCTGATCCACGCGCACGTGCCCGATCGCGGCCCCGTCGACTGGATGATCGGCGACACCGGCAAGGACATCGAGGTTGGTCGGCTGCTGGGCATGCGAACCTGTGCCGTGCTGAGCGGTTTCCTCAGCCTCGACAGCCTGCGGCCGTATCGGCCCGACCTGATCCTGAACTCCGCGACCGACTTCTATCTGGACAAGCAGGACACATTGGCATGACCACCAAGAATTGCGAGATCTTCAGCCTCCCGCAGATCCGGGATCCCCGGGGGGACCTCACGTTCGTCGAGGGCGGCAACCACCTGCCCTTCGACATCAAGCGCGTCTACTACCTCTACAACGTGCCAGTCGATTCCGAGCGCGGCGGCCACGCGCACAAGGAACTCCAGCAGGTGGTCTTCGCGCTCTCCGGCAGTTTCCGGATGAAGGTCGACGACGGCCACACGAAGACCGAATACTGGTTGCGCGACCCCTGCAAGGGCCTGTACCTGAACCGCCTGGTGTGGCGCGAGATGGACTGCTTCAGCCAGGGCGCCGTGTGCATGGTCCTCGCCTCGCATCGGTACGACGAAGCGGACTATTACCGCGATTACGACGATTTCCTCAAGGCAGTGAAGGAGCAGGGACAGTGATTCATTTCCTAAATTTGGGCGCACCTTACAAAGAACTCAAATCCGAGATCGACGCTGCGGTGCAGCGCGTGCTGGACAGCGGATGGTTCATTCTTGGCGCGGAGGTCGACGCCTTCGAAAGCGAATGGGCCGCCTACTGCGGCAGCGCTCACGCCGTCGGTCTGGCCAATGGCCTAGACGCGCTGGTTCTCGCATTGCGCGCTCTGGAGGTCGGCCCCGGCGACGAAGTCATCGTTCCGTCGAATACGTACATCGCCACTTGGTTGGCCGTATCCGCCGTGGGCGCGACGCCCGTCCCTGTGGAGCCGATTCCCGAGACGTTCAACATTGATCCCGCGCGGATCGGAGCGGCCATCACGGCCAGGACCAAGGTCATCCTCCCGGTCCACTTGTATGGACAGCCGGTCGATCTCGATCCAATCCTGGCCCTGGCCCGCCAACACGGCTTGCGCGTCGTAGAGGACGCGGCTCAGGCGCATGGCGCGAAGTACAAGGGCAAACGCGTCGGTGCGCATTCAGACGTCGTCTGCTGGAGCTTCTATCCGGGCAAGAACCTGGGCGCCATGGGTGATGGCGGCGCCATCACCACGGACAACGCCGAACTGGCGGATCGCATCCGCGTGCTGCGCAACTACGGCAGCCGCGTGAAGTACGTGAACGAGGTGCAGGGCGTCAACTCGCGTCTGGATCCGATCCAGGCGGCAATCCTGCGCGCCAAGTTGCCTTATCTGGACGCCTGGACGGAACGTCGCCGCACGATCGCTGAACTCTACGCGAAGGAGCTTCAAGGCACAGGCCTGTTGCTGCCCGCCGTACCTGAATGGGCAGAACCGGTCTGGCATTTGTACGTGGTGCGCTCCAGTGAGCGCGATTCGCTGCAGCGTCGTCTGACGGACGCGGGCATCGGCACGCTGATCCACTACCCCATTCCTCCCCACGCGCAGCAAGCCTACGCTGAGGCCGCGCATGCGGCGGACGCCTTCCCGCTGGCTTCGCAGCTGGCTACAGAAGTCTTGAGCATTCCGATGGGACCTCACCTCCATCCCGAAGAGGCGCTCCAGGTCGCGCGCGCGATCGCCGGATCCTGACCTCCTTCGTCGTGGTTTCAGCACAGTCTCCAATGCATTTGATCCAGACATGGTGAAGGACCTTCCTCTCGTTTCCGTCGTCGCGATCTCCTTCAATCAAGCCGAGTTCGTGCTTGAGACACTGGATTCGATCCTCAAACAGGATTATGGGCACATCGAACTCATCGTTTGCGACGACTTCTCGAAGGACGGTACACCCGCGCTGATCGAGCAATGGCTGACCGAGCACGCTGCCCGGTTCCATCGGACCCTCCTGATCGCCAGCCCAGTCAATCAAGGCGTCTGCAAGAACCTGGCACTGGGGATGGCTGAAGCCACCGGCGAGTGGATCAAGCCGATCGCCTGTGACGACCTTCTTTGCCAGGACGCGATTAGCAAGTTCGTGGCGCATGCGAGAGAGGCCGATTGCGAGCTTCTCTTCTCACAGATGACGCTGTTCCACGGCCATGGCGCTTCCGCGCGGCTCTTCGGCAACTACTTGGACGACGCGCGGAGCGCACAGGTCCGAGGGTTGCCTGCCGCCCTGCTGCAGAGCATCAGAAATGACAACTTCCTGCCGGCGCCGAGCGCGTTCTATTCGCATGCGCTACTGCAGCGCGTGGGCGGCATCGATACCAGCTTCAAACACATGGACGACTGGCCCCTGTGGCTGCGAATGCTGCCCCAGGTCTCCGCCGTGGGGTGGCTGGACAAGCCGCTGGTGCTCTATCGCATCAGCGACAAATCGATCAGCCAGAAGCGCGCGGCCAAGCCGATCGGAGCGCTGCTCTATGCGGACCAGCAGCACCTCCATGAGACGCTTCAGAAGCCCTTCCTCGGCGGATTGGACCGCTGGCACCTCGGTCTGCAAGCTTGGCGCAAACACTGGGTCTTCAATCACTTGGGCAACAGCTGGACTGCATATCGACTGCTGATGCCGCTGCAGTTTCTCAGCCCTCGAACCTGGGGCAGCGTCTTCGCTCGGGTGTCGCGCCTGCTGGGTCAGGTGTGGGACAACGCACTGCCGCTCGCGCGGGGACTCTACTACTTCGGCCCGACGGGCCTGCGACGTCGCGTACGCGTCTTCGGTCGCATCGAGTTGAGAATCCCCCGTTCACGCGTCGTTCTGGGGCGCCGCGTGGTCATCCACGCGGGCGTCGCGCTGACCGGCAACAAGGGCGGTACCGACACCATCACGATCGGCCACCAGTCGACGCTGGAAAAGAACAGCTATCTCAACGCGCACGGCGGAAGTATTGTCGTCGGAGAGCAAGTTCACGTGGGTGTCGGCTGCGTTATGCAAGGCCGAGGCGGCCTCAAGGTGGGCAAACACACCATGTTTGGCCCCTATGCGCAGGTATACACCTCGAACCATCGAACCAGCGCACCGTCCTTGCCTCGACACCTGCTTGGCGAGCGCCCGAGAGCAGTGTCGATCGGCGATAACTGCTGGATAGGTGCGAACTGCATCGTGCTGCCCGGCGCCCGAATCGACGACGAGTCGATCGTGCCGGCAGGCGAGATCGTGCGTCGCATTGCTATGCCCTCAATGTCCGCCCCCCCGAGCGAATCCCGCCCATGAACGCAGCATCCCACGATCGGCCGCGCCTGACCGTCGGTGTGGCGGGTGCGTGCTACTACCTGCCGATCGAGCGTTTCCTCGCGACCACCGATCGCTTCGTGGAGAAGGTCACCGGCGATTGCGTGGCGGAGCGCCGTTTCATCGCAATGAAGGACACCGTGTCTGCAGCCCACCACGCTAATGCGACGCGTTGGCTCTCCGGACATGGCCCCTTCCTGGACATCTCGGCCTACGCCATGGCCTGCGCAGATTTGCCGGACACGTTGCCGCTGTACCTTGTCTTCAACGACACGCTGTTCACGCGGCACGCGTGGCGCCTCGCCTCGCGCCGACTCGCCCGGGTGCGGGAGAGCCTAGCGGCCTTCGGGAAACCCGCGGCCGCAGCGGAGGTTCATCCCAGCACCGACCTGCTGCTACTGGATGCTCACAACCCCACTCGCCGCCATCTGTCGACGTTCTGCCTAATGCTGAACAACAGCGGCTTCCGGCTCCTTCGGCGACTGTTGACGACGCTGCCCGAATCGGACGATCACGCAACCGTCCAGGCGTGGATCGATGCTCGCATGAACGAGTACCCTGCATTGGCCCCGCTGCTGCATGTGCACCTCACCGGCCCCCGCTCGCCGTGGTCCTGGAAACAAGATGCCGCCGATCTATTGCAGCGCAAGGCGGTGACGGTGATCTTCGAATACCTGTTCACCGTCGAGCTGCTTTCCCGCGGCGTGGGCATGCCGATCAATAACGGTTTCGGATACCGACTCGCCGCACGACTGGGACGTCATGGTTGATTCCAACGCCAATGGCTTGGGCAAGAGGATGAATATCCTCGCCTTGGGGCCGCAGAATGTCTTCCCGCCTGTGGATGGCGGCAAGGAAAGCATCTATGGCGCCTTGGCGGAACTGGCCCGGCGAGCGCACGTCACGTTCGCTTACCCGGCCTCCATCAACCCAGCCGGCGAGGGATATGCGGACATCCAGGTGTCCGCCGTTCCGGTTCCGCATGAACCGCAGGACAGCCCCTCCACGATCCTGTTCGCGACGCTGGCTGGCAAGCCCTACAAGTTCGAGAAGTACAGCAGCGCCACGGCCGCGCGCGCACTGGATTCCGCCGTCCCAGCGTTGCCGTTCTCGGCGATCGTGTGCCATCACGCTCACACCTACGGACTGGCCCGGCGCTTTGCCCGACTACGCGGATTGAAGGTGCCGATCATTGTGCGCGAGCACAACATCGAGTACGCATTGGTCGACAGCTATCGCGATTCCCTCACCGGCGTGAAGCGGACCGCGGCATCGTTCTTCGCCGGCCTCACCCGACGCGAGGAACTGCGCATCTGGCGTGAGGCGGATGCGGTCGTGTTCCTGAGCGACCAGGATCTGCGCATCGCGCAGGCCGCGGTGGAACAGGCAGGCACAGGCGCTAAGCGTCTGGTGTTGGCGCGCGAGGGGGTCCCACTGCCGCCGCGGCGTCCGACGACTTTTCCTGGAGAACACGCGCCTCTGCTCGTGCTATTGAATCCGAGGGCAACCCAGAGCGTGCTTAATCTGCGCGATTTCGTGCATCGTTTCTGGCTGCCGCTCCGAGATCGGCATCGGATCGACGCGGAAGTCCTGCACATCACTGGCGTCACCGATGAACAACTCGCCGGGCTCATTGATCTGGACCTCAATAAGATGCGCGACTGTGGCATTCGAGGCTTGGGATTTCTGCCTTCCCTGGCAAGCACGCTGAAAGGCGCCCTTGCACTCGTCTCCCCGACATTCGTCGGGGGCGGCATTCGCAAAAAGGTCCTGGAGGCGATGGCCAACCAGTTGCCCGTGCTGGCGACGGAAGTCGACATCATCTGCTGCGATTACTTCCAGCGGGGCGTGAACATACTACCAATGGATACCGCCGACGAGTTCGCAGACGCGGTGGCGAGGCTCCGCGGCGATGCATCACGCTGGTGTGAACTCTCCGACAATGCGCGAGATTCTGTCGAGGAGTTCGCCAGCTGGGAACGGTATGGCGACGCGATGTTCCAGGTCATTCAAGACCTGACCCAGCATCCGCGCACTTGATATCGAGGCCATGACACCCAGCGCCATCTCCCTACTGTTCTCCATCGGCCTAGCCATCCTGCCGCTGGGGGCGGTGTACTGGCCGGAATCGCTCGGCACGCTGGCGGCCTCGCCAGGCTTGCTCTTCCTACTTGCTGCGGTGCTGCTCGCACCGTTCTCGCGGCCGCGGCGCATGCCGGTCTTCCATCAGCTCAAGCTCAAACGGCTGATGTTTGTCCCCGTCGCCGGCTCGATAGTCTCGCTGGCTGTCTTCGGCTTCAATCCGATGTTCGCGGCCAAGTTCTTCAGCGTCGGGCTGCTGTCGCTGCTGTGGCTGTCGCCACTGCTGCTGGCCGACTATCTGAGCATCCGCCACCTGCGGACCGCTGCGCTCGTCGGCATCGCGATCTGCGCTCTGGCGTACGTGTTCTCCGATCTGCTCAATGCTCTGCCCTCCGGGATCCGTGACATGCTGTTCGGAACGGCCTATCAAGAAGCGAAGGAAGCACGACCGCGCGGCTTCTCGGAGGAGCCGTCCCAATTCTCAGCGACGTTCTCGCGTTTGCTGATTGTCTGGTATCTGATCGAGGAATCCCGACGCCGCTATAACGCCACGCGCCTAATCGCTTTCCTCTGCGGGCTGGCCGTGCTGCTGGTTGCGCTCGGATCCAAAGGCGCGGTGGTCGGCATCGCCATCGCGATGCTCTCTTTCACCATGGGGCGCCGCCAGCTGCCTTACCTCGTGCTGGCAGTCCCCGCCGCCTGGTGGCTGGCCAATACGCAACTGGATGCGCTGACGGTCGACATCGAGCAGTTCTCGTCCACAGCCACGCGCGCGACTCTGCTGGTGACTGGCATCGTCTCCACGCTGGCAAATCCCCTCGGATGGGGCTACTACGGGTTCTACGGTGCCATTCATTCGATCGGCGGCTGGTCCCTGGACTGGATCGGCGAACGATTTCCAGTGCTGCTCGTCTTCGAGGCGCGCGACATCATCGAAGAGTTGAACAACGTCTCCACCAAGTCGACCACGCTCGACTTCATGGTGACCTTCGGCTGGATGTTCTTCTGGCTGATGGTACGGATCGTCCAATCGATCCGCTTCCATGATCCGCGCGTTCGCGCTTGTGCCGTCTACGTCTTCATCTCGTCCTTCTCCACCAGCGGCCACCTGTCCATCCTGGGCTTCCTGGCTTTCGCAGTCATGCTGCGGCTCTACCCTCAAGCCGTCGGGACGCCCGCCTTCGCGGTGATGCGTCCCGTTCCGGCGACCACGTGATCCGGTTGTGTCCCATGTCTTCCATCCCGTCTCCCGCTCGGCCCGCAGGTCGCAGCCTGCAACTGACCAAGTTCTATCCACCCATCAACGGCGGCATCGAGACTGCCGTCCGCGACATCGCCGATGGTCTGACCGCGCATCACTGGCAGGTCGAGATCCTCTGCGCCAACGTCCGGCGGCAGACTGTAGTGGAGCCGGGGCAGATTCCCGTGGCACGCGTGGCGTCCTGGGGGCAGGTCGCGTCGACCTCGATGACGCCGTCGCTGATCCCTTGGCTGTGGCGCCGCCAGCGGGAGCAGCAAGTAGTGCATGTACATCTGCCCAACCCCATGGCCAATCTGGCGCTGTGGCTGACGCGCCCAAGGGCCAAGGTCGTGGTGCATTGGCACAGCGACATCGTCAAGCAGAAGAACCTACTCAAGCTCTACGCCCCGCTGCAGGA
Organism: uncultured Roseateles sp.; assembly: GCA_946886855.1. The sequence continues at coordinate 46,134 of CAMPJJ010000025.1, forward strand.
CTGGCTACTGCGCCGCGCAGACGCGATCATTGCGACCTCCCCGCCTTACGCGGAGTCCTCGCCCTGGCTGCAGGCGCATCGCGAGAAGGTGCATTTCGTGCCTCTGTGCGTGCGTGACGTGGACACCCAGAGCGACTCCATCCAGCGTCGGGCAGCCGCGGCGGCACTGCGCGCCAAGTATCCCGGCAAGCGCATCGTGTTTGCGCTCGGACGGATGACGTACTACAAGGGCTTCGACTTGCTGATCGACGCCGCCGCGACGCTGGGCGACAACGTCGTCGTGCTCATCGGCGGCGGCGGCGAGTTGCTGGACACCTTGCGGGCCAAAGTTGCCCACTCCGGGTTGTCCGACCGCGTCCATTTGCTAGGCCGCATCGCCGATGCCGACCTGCCGTCGTATTACGAAGCTTGCGACCTCTTTTGCCTGCCGTCGTTGATGCGCTCCGAGGCTTTCGGCCTTGTGATGCTGGAGGCCATGTCACTGGCGCGCCCGGTGGTGGCCACGAACATCGTGGGTTCGGGCGTGCCGTGGGTCAACGTTCACGGCGACACCGGTCTAAACGCCGAACCGGGAGATGTCTCGTCGCTGGCCACGGCCATCCGGCAAGTGCTGGATGATCCCGCGTTGGGTCAGCGTCTCGGCGAAGGTGGACGCCGCCGCTATGAAGCCCAGTTCACGATCGACAAGATGACCGAGGCGCTGACGCGGGTCTACGCGGCCATCGGCGTGTGCCCCGCGTCGAGCTGAGGCTCCATATCACGCCACCAGCCCGGATGCCGCCGCGTCAGGGCCGGACCGCGAACTCACCTCGGCGTCAGGACGAACATCGGCACCCGGTGCTCTGCGAAGGCTTCCCGATTGGCCGACTCGCCGAACGGGGGCATGTGATCGCCGACGATCACAACGAACGGCGTCGCCTCGGACGCTGCAAGGGCCGACTCCAACCGCGCCATCAGATCGCCCAACTTGCCCACCAATTGACAGGCTTGCTCCGGCGTCGACGACGCCACGCAGGCGGCGCGCAGGTCCGCCGGGACCGGCACCGCGACGCGCAGCTCCAGCGGCAAATGGGTGTCCAAGGTAAGAGCGTATACGAAGCGCCGGGGCGCCTGGGCCTGCCGGACCGCCTGCTCGATCACCGCGCTGTCGCACACGCCCGGGAAAGCTCGATTGCAGTTCATCGGGGTCGCCGCGTCTGAGGTAGGCCACAACCAGGGCTTCAGGCCGATCCTAGGCCACCAGTCCGCGCGATCGAACATGCGCAGCCCGAACCCGTGGATTCCGGTGCTGCTCACGTCTTGGCGGGCCAGCAAGCGAGGAATGCACTCGGCGGCCTGGCGTTCATCCAACCGGGAGTAATGCCCCTTAAGCCCGCACAAGGTGCGCAGTTCGCCGGACGTCGTGGAACCGACGAATTCCTCACTCGAGGACTCGATCAACCATCGCGCTTCCAGTCGCGCCGTCGCAAGACGTCGATGCAGCCAAGCTTGCAGCTTCTCGTCACGAGGCAGACCCATCGACTCCACGAGCACCAGCATTGACGTGCGACCGGGATGCGACGTCTGCCAGCCCCTCAAAACCTTGAACGTCACAGGATCACTCATGGCCACCGGCGGTCCGACTGCCAGCAGGCCGCGGCGCTCCGACCGCCAGACATTCCATCCGGGACTGCCTGCGAAGTTCATGCTGACGACACGGCTGTCCTTGTCCAGCCCAAAGATGTGGAAAGACCCGTTGGCGATGTCACAGCCGGCGGCCAGCAGCGCCAATCCGAACAACGGCCAGGCGAGTCGTGTGTTGCGCCGGGTCAACCACAGCGTCAGCCACATGCAGGCCGCGAATCCGAGCGCCAGTCCCAGCACGGAAGGCGACAGGAAGGTTCGCAGGTCCAGCATGTCAACGAACCGCACGGCATCAACGAAGTCCAGCGCCGACATGAAGTGGTAGTTCTTCGCCGCAGCGCGGATGAAATCGGCTGCCCAGGCAACCAGCAAGGCCAGCCCGCCAGCGAGCGTCGACACGCAGGCCAGCGCCGCAGCGACCAACAGATCCAAGTTAAACAGCGGTCGTTCTTCGGCGCGCGGCGCGTGGAAGATCCACGCGCCAAGCCAAGATGGAGCATGCAGCACCGCGACGACGCAGAGGAAGCGGACGAGGACCGAAGGCCACGAAGGCGGGCAATACGCGCCGCCCATCCTCGCGGGACGCTTGAACCTGCCGATGATCATGACGGATCCTTTTGCGACCAGGTTCCGCAGTTCAAGGTGGACAGCACGTACGCACCATCTGCGCCGCGTCGTGCGATCTCCCAGGCAGCACAATCGCGCACCGGATGAACCAGCGTCACCGCGTCCTCTGGACGGTGCGACAGAGCGGGGAGACGGTCAATCGGCAAGGCCAACGCACGCCCCCCGATCCGCGCCATGTGGGCAGCAACGTGGTCGATGCGACGGTGGGAGAGATACGCGGTCACGATCGGGCCCGGCAGATCCGCCTCGGACTGCCACCGCCTGAACAGCGCTACGTCTTCAGGCCGGTACAGTTGGAAGATGATCCGGCGCGCGACGTCGGAACCCTTGACCCGGTCCACCACGCGCCGCCCGGCCGTCTCGAAGGTGGTTTTGATATCTAGGACGAGCCACGCGTCCGAGGGCAGGGCTTCAAGCAAGGTGTCGAAAGTGCAACCGTCGTTCCATTGACTGACCTGCGGGCCCGGATCGTGCTGACAACGTAGCTCGCCGGCCTCCTCCACCAGATCAACCTCCAGTAGAAGGAAACCCGCCGCGTGGGCGCGGGCGGCAGCGGCCAGCGTATTGGCGGTAGGGGCTCCGGATTCCCCAAGCGCATGCGCGATGCGCAGTGCCGGATCGGCGGCCCTTAGCCAGATGTAATTCTGTCCCGAGCGCAGCGTAGGCGCGGCGGCCCAGTCCTCGTCCGAATGCACGCGCGTCAGCGAATCCATCAAATGCTCGCCCAGCAGGTTGGCATCGACGCGATGCAACCACTGACGTCCCCCGGTAGTCCCTGCCAGACCGAGCAGTACCACCAGCATCGCTGCCGTTCCCCAGGCCAACGCTGCGGCGGTGCGCCTCACTTGCACTTTCATCAGGTCCCTTCCTTTCAGAATTCGTTTCCCAAGGTAGGAACGCCGTTCATTCACCGTCATTTGGTCGCGCGGCGCCAGGACTTTGGCGGTGTTGCAGCGAGTCGTACTCGGTCACCCAGCGTCGCAGGCCATCCACCACGGCGTCCCGAGCGACCTGTTCCTGCTCTGTCGATGCGGCGATCCAACCGATTAGTCCGCCTCCGCCAGCGATCGTGCCCAGCTTCGCGATCCTCACCCGTGCGATCCGCGTTGGCAGCGTCCGGTCCGAATCCGCGATCAGCTCTTCATACAGCTTCTCCCCGGGCCGCAGGCCGGTGAAGCGGATGCCGATCTCCTGCTCCGAGCGCCCCGCCATCCGGATCATGGTCTTCGCCAGATCCACGATCTTCACCGGGTCCCCCATGTCCAGCACCAGCACCTGGCCGCTTTCCCCGATCGCACCAGCCTGCAGCACCAGCCGCGCCGCCTCGGGGATGGTCATGAAGTAGCGAATGATGTCCGGGTGCGTGACGGTGACCGGCCCGCCCTTCGCGATCTGCTCCTTGAACTTCGGGATCACGCTGCCGCTACTGCCGAGAACGTTGCCGAACCGCACCGCCATGAACTTCGTCGAATGCCCTTGCCCGGCCATGTGGCTGATGACGAGTTCCGCCGCGCGCTTCGTCGCCCCCATCACGTTCGTCGGATTCACCGCCTTGTCCGTCGAGATCATCACGAACCGCTCCGCGCCTGATTCAGCAGCCGCCACGCATGCGTGATACGTCCCCAACGTGTTGTTCCTCAACGCCGCCCACGCGTTCTCCTCCTCCATCAACGGCACATGCTTGTAAGCCGCTGCATGGAAGACGATCTGCGGCCGGTACTTCCCAAACGTGAACCGCAGGTGCTCCAGGTCCTTCACATCCCCGATCAACCGCACCAGCGGGATGTGCGGGAACTTCTCGCTCAGTTCCTGCTCGATCGAATACAGCGCGAACTCGCTCAGCTCATACAGCACGATCTTCGACGGCCCATACCGCGCCACCTGCCGGCACAGCTCCGACCCGATCGATCCGCCCGCGCCGGTGATCAGCACCACCTTCCCGCCGATGCACTCGCTGATGCCGCCTTCATCGAGCTCCACCGGCTCGCGCCCCAGCAGGTCCTCCGGCTCGATGTCGCGAACCTGGTTCACCGCCCGTCCCGCCAGCAGTTCCTGGCTGCTCGGCACCGTCAGCACCGCCAACCCCGTCTTGCCCGCCAGGTCCAGCGCGCGGCGCCGTTCCACCGTCGTCGCCGCCGGCATCGCCACGATCACATGCGTGATGCCGTGCATGTCCGCCAGCCGCGTCGCGTCCTCCAGCGTGCCGATCACCGGCACCCCGGCCACCCGCGCGCCGCGCTTCTCCGGCGCGTCGTCCAGGTAGCCGACAACCACCCAGCCCTGCTGATGCTGGATCCCCGCCACCAGCAGGCGCCCCGCGTCCCCCGCGCCCATCACCAGCGCGCGCCGCTGCTCCAGCGCGCTCCCGCTGATGCGGCTGCGCATGTGCTCGTAGAGCATGCGATAGCCCATGCGCATCGTCGCCAGCGCCATCAGCGTGAACACCGGATGCAGCGCCAGCACCGCGCGCGGCACCTTCGTGAGCTGCGCCATCAGCACGCCCACCGCCGCGATCAGGCCCGCGAGGATGCACACCGCCGCCAGCCGCTTCACCTCGCCGAAACCGCTGAAGCGCCACATCCCCTTGGGCACGCGGAACAGCTTCAGGAACAGCGCGTACAGCGCGACGATGCCCAGCATCACCCAGTGGTCGTAGTCGGGCCGGGCCTCGAACCAGCGCTCGAATCCCAGCCGGAACAGATACGTCGCCTGCCACGCGAGCGCCACCGCCGCCATGTCCAGCGCGAGCGCCGCCGCCTCGCGGTACGGGCGGATGCGCGTCAGGAATGCGTCCAGGGACAACCAGTTCATCGTGTGCTCTTGTTCTCTTGTTCTCGGTGCTCTCAGGCCTTGATCGCGCCCAGCGTCGCCAGGATCAGCCGGATGTCCCCACCCAGGCTGGCATTGCGCACATAGTCCGCCGCCAGCCGCAGCTTCATCGGCATGACGACCTCGACGTACTCGCGCTCGGGATCCTCCGCCTGCGCCAGCAGCTCGCTCTCATTGCGGAAACTCAGCGACGCCGGATCCGTGATGCCCGGCCGCACCGACAGCACCAGCGCGCGCAGCTCCTCCGGGTACAGCGCCACGTAGCGCGGCACCTCGGGACGCGGCCCCACCAGGCTCATCGCGCCGCGCAGCACATCCCACAGCTGCGGCAGCTCGTCGACCTTGCTCGCCCGCAGCCAGCGGCCGCTGCGCGTGATGCGCGCGTCGTCGCCGATGGTGATCTGCGGGCCGAGCTTCGGCGCATCGACCCGCATCGTCCGGAACTTGTGGATGCGGAAGGTCCGCCCGAAGCGCCCCACCCGCTCCTGCCGGAACATCACCGGCCCGCGCGAATCCAGCTTGACCCACGCCGCCACGGCCAGCAGCAGCGGGCTCAGCAGCAGCAGGCCCACGCCGGCGCAGAGGATGTCGAAGAGTCGCTTGGCCATCGGCCGTCCGCTCAGAAGCCCAGGCTGCGGCGCACCGCCGCGATCACGCGCTCGACCTGCTCGTCGGTCATCGCCGTGTAGAGCGGGATCGTCACCGTGCGCTCATACGCCTTCTGCGACTCCGGGAACATCTCCGGCGTCAGGCCGTAGCGCTCCTGCCAGTACGGATGCTGGTGCAGCGGCACGTAGTGCACGCTGCAGCCGATGCCCTGCTCGAACATGCGCTCGATGAAGAGGTCGCGCGACACGCCGGCCGCCACGGCCGCATCGGACAGGCGCAGCACGTACAGGTGCCAGCTGTGGACGTCCTCGTTGGGCGCCTTCGGCGGCAGGATCAGCGGCAGGTCGGCGAGCGCCTCGAAGTAGCGCGCCGCGATCTGCTCGCGCCGCTTCTGGAAGGCCGGCAGCCGCTTGAGCTGGTGCAGCCCCAGCGCCGCGGCGATGTCGGTCAGGTTGTACTTGAAGCCGGGCGCGACGATCTCGTAGTACCAGCTCGGCACCTTCGCGGTGAAGCGGTCGAACGCATCGCGGTTGATGCCGTGCAGCCGCATCACGCGCGCACGCTTGGCCAGCTCCGGATCGCGCGTGACCAGCATGCCGCCCTCGCCCGTCGTCATCGTCTTGTTGGCGTAGAAGCTGAACACGGTGGCGTTGCTGCCCATCGTGCCGATCAGCTCCTTCTCCAGCGTCGTGGGCAGCGCGTGCGCGGCGTCCTCGACCACCTTCAGGCCGTGCTTGCGCGCGATGTCCAGCAGCGTCAGCATGTCGACCGCCAGGCCGGCATAGTGCACCGGGATGATCGCCTTCGTGCGCGGCGTGATCGCGGCCTCGATCTGGTCGATCGCGATGTTCATCGTCGCCGGGTCGATGTCGACCAGCTTCACGTCCGCGCCCAGGTAACGCACCACCTCCGCCGTCGCGGTGAAGGTGTGCGTCGTCGTGATGACCTCGTCGCCGGGGCCGATGCCCAGGGCCTCCAGCGCCAGGTGCAGGCCGGCGGTCGCGGAATTGACCGCGATGCATTCGATCTGCGGCTCGGCCAGGAATTCGGCGAAGGCCTGCTCGAAGCGCTTGGCCTTCGGGCCGGTCGTGATCCAGCCGCTCTTGAGCGTGTCGACGACCTCGGCGATCTCCTCGTCGCCCAGCTCGGGCAGCGCGAAGGGAAGGAAGGGCAGCTTGGCGTCGGCCTGGCGCTCGGACTTCGGATCGGTGGTGCTCATGATGTCTTGGTGATCAGCGCCAGCACGTGGCTGCGCAGGAAGGGGATCGTGTTGAGGACGCGGTAGGCGCCAGGGTGGACGCGACAGGCGGCCCGCGCGATCGGCGGGGCCAGCGTGACGCGGCGCACCGCCAGGCGGCCCTCGGGGAACAGCGCGCGCACGCGTCTGAGCGGCACGCCCCGGACGTCGGGATTGCGGGGATTGTCGACGATGAAGTCGTACCAGAGCACCGCGCCGCCCGGCTTCACCCAACGCCACATCGCGTCGGCGAGCCGGCGCTGCAGGCCGTCATCCAGGATGGAGGAGAACACCGTCGACTGCAGCACCAGGTCCTGGCTGCCGGGCTCGACCTCCGCCTGCGAGGCGTCGCCCGCGAGCAGCCGCACCTGCCGCGGCAGCGCGGCGCGCGCGGCGTCGAGCCGCTCAGGCAGCAGCTCGATGCCGGTCAGGTGCTGCGGCAGCAGGCCCAGCCGCAGCATGTCCATCAGGTTGCCGCCCGCACCGCAGCCGACCTCGGCCATCCGCCAATCGCTCAACGGCACCGCGGGATCCGCCAGCGCCGCGCGATGCGACGCCAGCAGGCGCAGCATCGCAGCCTGACGCTCGTGCAGCATCTGCCAGACCTCGGGGCGCAGCAGGCTGTAGCGCTCCAGCCCGGCCAGCCGCTGGTCGCGGCGGGCGTATCGCTGGGCGATGGCCTGGAGTTCTCGGTCCTGGGTCATGTCGTCGGCGGCGGTGGGCCGTGGTGAGGACTGCGTTGATCGGGACTGCGGGGGGGACTGCGGGGG
>CAMPJJ010000026.1 GCA_946886855.1 uncultured Roseateles sp.
GTGCAGGAAGTGCCGGCCGAGCACACCAAGCGCTACGGCATCGTGGCCGGCGCGGCGATCAGCGACCGCCTGATGGACCTCACCCACATGGTCGAGAAGCCCGCGCCCGAGGACGCGCCGTCGCGCCTGGGCGTGGCCGGCCGCTACATCCTGACGCCGGGCGTGTTCCGCGAGATCGCCACGCAGCCGCGCGGCGTCGGCGGCGAGATCCAGCTGACCGACGGCATCGCCGCGCTGATGCGTCGCGAGAAGGTCTTCGCCTTCCGCTATGAAGGCAAGCGCTACGACTGCGGCAGCAAGGAAGGCTTCCTGCAGGCCAACGTCGAACTCGCGCTGGCCCACCCGGAACTCGGCGCCAGCTTCCGCGAGTACCTCAAGGCCCTGGAAATCTGACCGCGCCGCAGGCGTGCTGAACTTCTGACAGCAGGACTTCCCGTCACTGTCCCGTCATGAAGCGCGAAGGCCACGCAGAGCGTGGCCTTCTTCGTTTCCGGGTTGTCGTTTCCGGGTCGTCGTTTGCCGGCCGTCTTTCCCGGTCGTCGATTCAGCGTCGCTTGAGCACGTGGATGAACTCGTCGCCCGCCGAGCTCTGCTCGACCAGTTCGTTGCCCGTCTGCCGCGCGAAGGCCTGGAAATCGCGCGTCGAACCGGGGTCCGTCGCGACCACCTTCAGCAACTGACCGCTTTCCATTTCTGCCAGGGCCTTCTTGGCCTTGAGGATGGGCAGCGGGCAGTTCAGTCCGCGAGTGTCGAGTTCCTTGTGAATGTCCATGAGAGCGTCCTTGCCGCCAATGACCGGCGGGCGATGCAGCAGATTCTAGTCAGGCACCTCAACCGCGAGGCGCCATCCACTTCGGTTCGATGCCGCGTCCACGCAGCCAGTCCGCCAGCGCCTGGCCCGTGCCGGCGGGCCAGCACTCGAGCTGCTCCGGCGGCGTCAGCGTGTACTCGACGAGTTCCGGCGACAGCACCACCTCGCCGCGCGCCGGCACGTGGTACGCGATGAGGACCTGGTTCTTCTTCTGGAAGTCGTAGACGCCGATCAGCGTCGCGCCGAGTGCCTCCAGCGAGGTCTCCTCCAGCACTTCGCGCCGGATGCCTTCCTCGGGCGACTCGCCGGCCTCCATGAAGCCGGTGATCAGGCCGAAGAAGGGACCCGGCCACGCTGCATTGCGCGCGAGCAAGACCTGGCCCTCGCGGTCGACGCATTCGACGACGGCGGCCAGCACCGGGGTCGGGTTGTTCCAGTGGGTGAAGTCGCAGTTCGGGCAACGCAGCCGCGTCTTCGGGCCGCCGTCTTCCGGCAGTTCGATCCATGCCAGCTCGCTGGCGCATTGGGGGCAGAAGCGGAAGCTCATGGGGCGGGGGCGTCGGGGCGCCGGCTTGTCGCGGATGTCGCGGAACGGGCATCATCCCCGATCCGCCGTGCCGCCGCTCAGGCGGGGAACACCCCGGTGGAGAGATAGCGATCCCCGCGATCGCAGACCACGAACACGATCGTCGCGTTCGAGACCTGGCGCGCGATCTGCATCGCGACCCAGCACGCGCCGGCGGCGGAGATGCCGCCGAACAGGCCTTCCTCGCGCGCCAGGCGGCGCGCCATGTCCTCGGCGTCGGACTGGCCGACCAGCACCAGTTCGTCCACGGTCTCGGGGCGGTAGATCTTGGGCAGGTAGGCCGCCGGCCACTTGCGGATGCCGGGGATGCGCGAGCCCTCGGCCGGCTGCGCGCCGACGATGCGCACCTCCGGATCCTTCTCCTTCAGGAAGCGCGACACGCCGGTGATCGTGCCGGTGGTGCCCATGGCGCTGACGAAGTGCGTGATGCGCCCGCCCGTGTCGCGCCAGATCTCCGGCCCGGTGGTCTCGTAGTGGATGCGCGGGTTGTCGTTGTTGGCGAACTGGTCGAGCACCCGGCCCTTGCCGTCGCGCTGCATCTGCTCGGCCAGGTCGCGGGCGTACTCCATGCCGCCGGAGCGCGGCGTCAGGATCAGCTCGGCACCGAAGGCCTTCATCGTCTGGGCGCGTTCGATCGAGAGGTCCTCCGGCATGATCAGCACCATGCGGTAGCCGCGGATCGCCGCGGCCATCGCCAGCGCGATGCCGGTGTTGCCCGAGGTCGCCTCGATCAGCGTGTCGCCGGGCTTGATCTCGCCGCGCTCCTCGGCGCGCCGGATCATGCTGATGGCCGGGCGGTCCTTCACCGAGCCGGCCGGATTGTTCCCCTCCAGCTTGGCCAGCAGCACGTTGCCGCGCGCCGCCAGTTCCGGCCCCAGCATGCGCTGCAGCCGCACCAGCGGCGTGTTGCCGATGACGTCTTCCAGGGTCGGATAGCTCGTGGGGTCGAAGGCGCTTGCATCACTCATAGCCATGCATTCTCTCAGTGGAGCTCTCGTCCTGCGTGGCATAATGTCTTTCTCATTTCGCGGCTCACCGTTGCCTCCGCGGCAATGCTTCCGGGCCTCGACACAGATCATCCAGATCATGCAGGCGGCCTCCGGGCAGCCTCGCACGCAGCAGCTTGCCGTGACGCCCGGATGGCGAAATCGGTAGACGCAGGGGACTCAAAATCCCCCGCCGCAAGGTGTGCCGGTTCGAGTCCGGCTCCGGGCACCACTCTCCAAGTGGTCAGGTCTTGGCAACTGCAACGCGTCCCCCCCCGTCGCATCGCGCTCCCATCGTTCCGCAGCTTTCCGCAGGAAAGCCTTGCGCGTCGCGGGTCGGGTCTTGCGCACGGCGCGGCTACACTGGCCCGGACGCAATGGCTGGACCCCTTGTCCATTGCGCCTGCCTAACGCCCAACGCGCCATTCCCGGTGCCTTCTGAAGACGCCCGATCCATGCCCTTCATTCCTCCGGTGACCAAGGCCTTCATGCTGATCTGCGTGGGCCTGTTCTGTCTCCCGATCGTCATTCCGCCGCTGGGCGCGATGAACGTCCTGATGGCGTTGTGGCCGCTGAACTCCGGCAGATTCGAGTTCTGGCAGCCGATCAGCTACGCCTTCCTGCACGGCAGCTTCGGGCACCTGTTCTTCAACATGTTCGGGCTCTGGATGTTCGGCTCCGAGCTGGAGACGATCTGGGGCGGCAAGCGCTACGCGCAGCTGCTGGTGGCCAGCGCGCTGACCGCCGCGGCGGCGCAACTGGTGTTCACGCTGCTGATGGGCTCGTTCGCGCCCACCGTCGGCGCCTCCGGTGCACTGTTCGGACTGCTGCTGTCCTACGGGCTGCTCTTCCCCGACCGGATCATCATGCCGCTGTTCCCGCCGATCCCGATGAAGGCCAAGTACTTCGTCGCCCTCTTCGGCGCCCTCGAACTGTTCCTGGGCATCACCGGCGGCAGCGGCATCGCCCACTTCGCCCACCTGGGCGGCATGCTCGGCGCCTGGCTGATGATCAACTACTGGCGCGGCAGCCGCCGGCGCTGAGCGGATCGGCGCGCCGGGGGCTGAGGGGCGTCGGCCCGCTCCGCGGCCGCAGCGCTTCAGAGCCCGGTGTCAACCTTCGACGGCGAGCAGCCCGTCGCGCGGCGTCGGGTAACGCAGCCGCAGGCGCAACTCGCGCCTGAGGCGCCGGTTGTCCATCCGGCGCGATTCGTTCATGAAGCTCATCTGCATCGGCGTGAAGACGCCAGGCGCCTCGGCGCGCGCCACGCGCGCCGGCGGCGCCAGGCCGCACAGCGACGCGGCGAGCTCGAAGTAGTCCCCCATCAGCAGTTCGCTGTCGTCGCTCACGTGCAGGATCCGCTGCGTCGGGCCGCGCACCAGCGCCAGCACGCAGGCGCGCGCCAGGTCGTCGGCCTGGATGTGGTTCGTGTAGACATCGTCCTCGCGGGCGAGCACCGGCAGGCCCTTGCCGAGCCGCTCGCGGGGATGCCCGCCGTCGCGATCGAACGCATAGATGCCGGGCACGCGCAGGATCGTCACCGGCGCGCCCGTCGCACGGCCCCACTGGCGCAACTGGTCCTCGGCATCGACGCGGCGCCAGGCGCGGTCGTTGGACGGATTCACCCGGCGCGTCTCGTCGATGCGCGCGCCGCCGCAGTCGCCGTACACGCCGCTGGTGCTCGCATAGACCAGGTGGGCCGGCGGCGCCGAGCGCGACAGCGCCTGCAGCAGTCGCCGCGTGCGCCCATCGCTGCGGCCCTGCGGCGCCGGCGGCGCCAGGTGCAGCACGCGGTCCGCGAGTCCCGCCAGCCGGCCCAGCGACGCGGCGTCGTCCAGGTTGCCGATCAGCGGGATCGCCCCGGCGGCCCGCAGCTCATCGACCCTCGCCGCGCTGCTGGTGAGCGCGAACACGGTCCATCTCCCCGCCAGCTGCCGCAGCACGCGCATCCCGACATCGCCGCATCCGACGATCAGCAGGCGGCCGCGACGGCCCCGACGGTGGAGGGAAGGCGAAGCAGGAGAGGCACCGGGCATGGGGTCGAAGCGGGCTGGGGCAAAATGGCGAGCCAGTTTAGTCACATCCCCACCATGAGCTTCCAGGTCACCGTCCTGCCCGCCGGCCGCAACTTCACCGTCGACGACGACGAAACCGTGCTGGCCGCGGCCATCCGCCAGGGCATCGGCCTGCCCTACGGCTGCAAGGACGGCGCCTGCGGCTCCTGCAAGAGCAAGCTGGTCGAGGGTCAGGTCGTGCATGGCGACCACCAGACCAAGGCGCTGCCGCCCGAGGACGAAGCCGCCGGCATGATCCTGACCTGCTGCGCCAGGCCGCAGACGGATTGCGTGGTCGAGGCCCGCACCGTGCCCGGCGCCGGCGAATACCCCGTGCTGAAGCTGCCCAGCCGCGTCATCACGGTCGACAAGCCGGCCGGCGACGTCGCCGTGATCAGGCTGCAGCTGCCGGCCAACCAGAACCTGCAGTACCGCGCCGGCCAGTACGTGGAATTCATCCTGCGCGACGGCGCGCGGCGCAGCTACTCCATGGCCAACGCGCCGAGCCGGCTCGGCACGCCGCCGGCGATCGAGCTGCACATCCGCCACATGCCCGGCGGCAAGTTCACCGACCACGTCTTCGGCGCGCTCAAGGAAAAGGACATCCTGCGCATGGAAGGCCCGTTCGGCAGCTTCTTCCTGCGCGAGGACGGCGACAAGCCGATCGTGCTGCTCGCCTCGGGCACGGGCTTCGCGCCGATCAAGGCGATCCTGGAGCGCATCCAGGACCAGGGCATCACCCGCCCGGTGACGCTGTACTGGGGCTGCCGCTCCAAGGCCGACCTCTACCTGAACGACTGGGCCGAGGCGACCGCCGCCGCGATGCCCTCGTTCACCTACGTGCCGGTGCTGTCCGAGCCGAAGGCCGAGGACGGCTGGACCGGTCGCACCGGCTTCGTCCACCAGGTCGTGATGGCGGACCTGCCCGACCTGTCGAAGCACCAGGTCTACGCCTGCGGCGCGCCGGTGATGGTGGCATCCGCGCAGCGCGACTTCGTCGCCGCCTGCGGCCTGCCGGCCGAGGAGTTCTACGCCGACGCGTTCACCTCCGAAGCCGACAAGCACGCCGGCTGACCGGAACGCCCAACGCACCGCGAAACCCGCGTTGGCGGCGTGACCTGCGCCATCCGCGGCGTGAAGTTCCATACTTTCGGACATGAAGCACTTCCCGCCGCCCTATTCCAGTGCCGCGCAGTTCGAACAGCAACTGCAGGACCTCGGCCACACCGTCATCGCGCCCGAGAGCCTGGCGCACTGGCTGCACTGCCAGGCCAATGAATTGCGCGGGCTGCAGACCTACTGGAACGACCTGCCCCCGGACGCCTACCTGCGCGACGGCGGCCGCTACCGCTTCCGGCGGCATGCGAGCTTCGTGGTGGACTCGCAGGCCGATCCGGCGGTGCGCCTGGCGCCGCATCGCGCGCACTGGCAGCCGGTGGACTACAACGCGCTGCACGGCGGCATCGAGCGCTGGTTCGAGCCGATGGCCCCCGCCGCGGTCGACCTGCCGATCTGGCCGCGGCTGCTGCTGGGACTGGCGTCGGTGGCGGACCGGCTCAAGGGCGCGCGGCCCTGGTTCGTCGAGGCGCACCAGTTCCGCATCGACACCGCGGGCGGCATCGGCCGGCCGACGCCCGAGGGCGCGCACCGCGACGGCGTGGACCTGGTGGCGGTCTTCATGCTGGCGCGCCATGGCATCAAGGGCGGCGAGTCGCGCGTCTTCGAGGCCGACGGCCCGCGGGGCCAGCGCTTCACGATGATGGAGCCGTGGACGCTGCTGCTGCTCGACGACGAGCGCGTCATCCACGAGACCACCCCGATCCAGCCGATCGATCCCGCCCACGCCGGCCACCGCGACACGCTGGTCGTGACGCTGCGGGCGGACGCCTTCATGGGCCGGTGACGGCGGGCGTTCCCGGGTCGGGCAGTTCGGCGAAGAAGGTCGACCCGTTGCCCGGCGAACTCATCACGCCGACGCTGCCGCCCTGTGCCTCGACGATGCGCTTGCTCAGCGCCAGGCCCAGGCCGGTGCCCCGATAACGTCGCCGCGCCTCCGAATTCAGTTGCGTGAATTCGGTGAACAGGCGGGGCAGGTCCTCGGCCGCGATGCCCAGACCGGTGTCGGCGACCTCCAGCCGGACGCGCTGCGCGCCGACGCGCCGGCCGCGGACGACGATCTCGCCCTTGGCCGGCGTGAACTTCCAGGCGTTGGACAGGTAGTTGTAGAGCACCTGCCGCAAGCGCAGCGGATCGGTCCAGACGCTCGCCACGCCGTCGTCGATCTCGAGCCGGACCGTCATGGGCTTGTCGGTGAAGCTGCCCGTCACGACGTCGACCACCTCGCGCGCGACCTCGGCCACGCAGGTCGCCTGCGGATGGAGATCGATCCCGCCGGCATCGATGCGCGCCACGTCGAGGATGTCGTTGATCAGCGCCAGCAGATGGCGGCCGCTGGTCAGGATGTGGCCGGCGTAGCGCTGCACGGCCGGCGCATCCAGCGCGGCGGATCCGTCGCTCATCAGCTGCGAGAAGCCGATGATCGCGTTCAAGGGCGTCCGCAGCTCGTGCGACATGTTGGCCAGCACGCGTTCCTTCTGACGGCTGACCTCCAGGATGCGCTTGTTCTCGAGCTCGAGTTCCGCGCTGCGCAGGCGAAAGGCCTGCGAACGCAGCCGCTCGCGGGCCTCGCGGGCGCGGACGATGGCGTAGTCGATGGCCCGCAGCAGCGAACGGGGACGCACGTCCTGCTTGGACAGATAGTCCTGCGCGCCGGCGGTCATGCAGGACAAGGCCAGCTCGTCGTCCTCCAGACCGGTGAGCACGACGATCGGCGTGTCGCGCGCCTGCGACCGCACCGCCTTCACGCAGTCGATGCCTTGCGCGTCCGGCAGCCGCAGGTCCAGGAGGATGGCCGACACGCGCTGCTGCTGCAGCGTGCGCACCGCATCGTCCAGCCGCGCCGCCCGCACCACCGGCCGCGGCGGCACCGCGCCGCTTTCGGCCAGCAGGTCGGTGATCAGGTCCGCGTCGCCGTCGTTGTCCTCCACCAGCAGGATCGGCCATCGCGCGCGCGCGCGCTCCGGGGCCAGGTCTTCCGGCAGCGCGCTGATGGGCTGGTTCATGCCCTGGTTCATGGCGGGGTTCATAGCGGTGTTCAGGGCGGGGTTCACGGCAGCTTCACCACGGTGAACCAGAAGCCCTCGATCGCCTGCACGATGGTCTGGAACGCCACCAGCCCCACGGGCTTGGTCACATAGCAGTTGGCGCCCAGCTGGTAGCTCCTGACGATGTCATGCTCGGCGTCGGACGAGGTCAGCACCACGACCGGGATCTCCCGCAGGCCGGGCTCCTGCTTGATGCGCGCCAGCACCTCGCGGCCGGTCACCTTGGGCAGGTTGAGGTCGAGCAGGATGAGGTCGGGCGGCACGACCGCCTCGAACGGCGGCTGGCGCAGCAGCCGGTTCAGCGCCTGCGCGCCGTCGACGGCCACCGCGATGTCCAGTTTCAGCTTGCCCTGCTCCAGGGTCTCGATGACCAGATCGGCGTCGCCGGGGTTGTCCTCGACCAGGAGGACGCTCAACGGCCGGTTCACGAGACCTGCTCCGGCCGGACCGCAGACAGCGTGAAGGACACGACGCTGCCGCGCCCCGGTTCGGAGTCGATCCGGATGGTCCCGCCGTGCCGTTCCACGATGCGCTTGGCGATCGCCAGGCCGATGCCGCTGCCGTCGTAGCGCCCCTGCTCGTGCAGGCGCTGGAACATCTGGAAGACGCGCTCGGCGTACTGCATGTCGATGCCGATGCCGTTGTCGCCGACGCTGAACCGCCAGCGCGCACCGTCGCGTACCGCCTCGACGCGGACGCGCGGCGCCTCCTCCGAACGGAACTTGATGGCATTGCTCACCAGGTTCTGCAGCAGCTGGTGCAACTGGAGTTCGTCAGCCAGCACGAGCGGCAGCGGCCCGGCCTCGACGGTGCCGCCCGATTCCCGCAGGAGACGCTGCAGGCCGTGCGTCACCGCGGCGAGCACCTCTCCCGCCGCGACCGGCGCCAGCGGCTTGCCCTGCGAGCCCACCCGGGAATAGGCCAGCAGATCCGCCACCAGCCGCTGCATCCGGCGCGCGCCGTCGGAGGCGTAGTGGATGTACTTGTCGGCGCGCTCGTCGAGCTGCCCCGCATACCGTTGCGCCAGCAGCTCGGTGTAGTTGGCGACCATGCGCAGCGGCTCCTGCAGATCGTGGGAAGCCACGTAGGCGAACTGCTCCAGGTCCGCATTGCTGCGCCGGAGTTCATCCTCGTAGCGTTCCCGCGCGCTCTTGCGCTCGGTGATGTCGATGATGGAGGCGAGCGTGCACAGGCCCTCGGCCGTCTCGATCGGGCTCAGGCCGATCTCGATCGGCACCTCCTCCCCGCCCTTGCGTCGTCCGAACAGGTCCCGCCCCGCGCCCATCGGGCGCGTCTCCGGCTGTGCGAAGAACTGCGCGACATGACGCGGATGCTCGCCGTGGAAGCGGCTGGGGATCAACAGCTCGACCGACGCGTCGAGCAACTCGTCGCGCGCATAACCGAAGAGCTCCTCCGCCTTGCGGTTGACCAGCCGGATCCGGCGTTGACGATCCACGAGCACGATGGCGCTCGGGATCGCCTCCACGATCGACCGGTAACGGTCGTCGTTGCGATCTGTGGACATGTGCAGCCTCCCTGACGATTTCGTTCGCCATGTGTATTTCTCTGCGACCCCGGTGTAACACGCGCCCATCGGTGCGCCAATCGCCCAACATGGGGACGACGGGGTTGCTGCGCTGGAGGCGGGCCGGGCGCTTAAACTGCTGGCCCGCGCGCCACAAGCGCGACGGCCCCCGCCGGTCCGCCATGGTCCGGTCTTCTTCAAGCATCACAAGTGCAGGTTCCATGAACGCCATCACCGACATCGCGCGCGCGCTCGCCGCCGGCTCGACCGACGCCATCCCCTCCTCCCTCTTCGGTCTGCCCGACCAGGCCCCGCACGAACGCGTGCTGCTGGCCGCCGATCCGGTGACCGGTCTCAAGGCGATCCTGGCGGTGCACAGCACCGCGCGCGGCCCGGCCTTCGGCGGCTGCCGCTTCTGGAGCTACGACAACGAACTGGCCGCGCTGAACGACGCGCTGCGCCTGTCGCAGGGCATGAGCCTGAAGAACGCGCTGGCCAACCTGCCCTTCGGCGGCGGCAAGGCCGTGATCATCAAGCCGCAGGGCGACTTCGACCGCGCCGCGCTGTTCGCGGCCTTCGGTCGCGCGGTGCAATCGCTGCAGGGCGCCTACATCACCGCCGAGGACGTGGGCACGACCACGGCCGACATGAAGGGCATGATGGCCCAGACGCAGTACGTGTCGGGCATCCCGCGCGAAGGCGCCTTCGGCGGCGATCCGAGCCCCAAGACCGCCTACGGTGTGTTCGTGTCCATCGACGAAGGCGTCAAGCGCGTGCTGCGCCGCGAGTCGCTCGAGGGCGTGCGCGTCGCGCTGCAGGGCCTGGGCGCGGTCGGCTGGCACCTGGCCGAGTACCTGCACCGCGCCGGCGCCAAGCTGGTCGTCGCCGACGTCAACGCCGAGAAGGTCGCGCGCGCGCAGACCGAGTTGGGCGCGAAGGCCGTCGGCATCAACGAGATCCTGGCCGCGGACGTCGACGTCGTCGCGCCGTGCGCGCTGGGCGCGACGCTGAACGCGCAGTCCATCCCGCTGCTGCAGGCCGCGCTGATCGCCGGCGCCGCCAACAACCAGCTGGCCACGGCGGCCGACGGTGACGCGCTGCAGGCCCGCGGCATCACCTACCTGCCGGACTACCTGGTGAACGCCGGCGGCATCATCAGCGTCGCGCGCGAGTTCCGCAACGAAGGCGAAGAGAACGCCGTCATGGCGGAAGTCGGTCAGATCCGCGGCCGCGTCGCCGAGCTGCTGGACCGCATCCAGGTCAGCGGCCAGACGCCGGCCCGCGAGGCGGACGCCTGGGCGCGTTCGCTGCTGGTCAAGCCGGTCTGACCGACTGGCTCTCCGCGGAAGACGGCGCCTCCAAGGCGCCGTTTTTTCGTCGGTCGAAGAACTTCTTGAGCTTGAGCACGGGCTGCTCGAGCCCGTGGTACGAGACCAGCGCGATGGCGATGGTCACCGCGGAGCCGGCCACCAGGAGGGTCAGAGGCGCGACGCCGTGCGCGCGCATCATCCGGTAAACGGGGTAGTGCCAGAGGTAGAGCCCGTAAGAGATGCCGCCGAACCAGCGCAGCGCCCCGAGGCTGAAGAGCCGCGCCAGGCCGGCGCGCTCGTTGAGCAGCAGATGCGCCATCAGTACGACGGCGCTGAGTTCGACGGCTGCGAAGCCCCAGCGGTACATGTAGGGCTGGCGCCACTCCTCCTTGCCGCTGACGAGCATCACCGCGGCGATGAACACGAACGCAAGCGGCCCCAGGACCGACAGCGGTCCGGCCCAGCGCCGACGCAGCGCGTCGACCCGCTGGCCGCTGAGCCACAACGCCAGCGCGCAGCCCACCATCAGCGCGTCGGCGCGCGTGTCCAGGCCGTTGAACAGCCGCTCGGGACTGCGCTGCTGCTCCAGCAGCACGTTGCGCCAGGTCAACGACAGCGCGGCCAGTCCCAGCGCGAGCCACGCCAGCGTGCGCCGGTTGGACGTGAAGCGGCTGGCCAGCAGCAGCACCAGGGGCCAGACCAGGTAGAACTGCTCCTCGATCGACAGCGACCAGGTGTGCCCCAGCAGATCGGGCGCGTTCCACCAGAAGGCGCGCGCCCAGTTGGACATGTAGGTCAGCGCGATGCCGGCCTCCAGCAGGTTCTGCCGCGCCTTGCCGCCGTCGAGCGCGAGGCAGCTCCAAACGGCATACACGAACACCAGCAGGATCAGCGCCGGCGCGAGCCGCAGCGCGCGTCGCGCATAGAAATTCTTCAGGCTGACGTCGCCGTAACGGTCGAGCTCGTCGCACAACAGCGTCGTGATGAGGAAACCGCTGAGCGTGAAGAAGATCTCCACGCCAAGGCCGCCGCCCTCCAGAAAGCCGGTGTGGGCGTGGAAGACCATCACGCATAGCACGGCGAAGCCGCGCAGGCCGTCCAGGGGCGGACGATGTCCGAGACGGAACGTCGATGACTCCATGGCATGCCTCCGCAGCGGACCCGGTCCGCGCACAACCCCGCCCGGAAGCAAGTGCGATGCCTGCCCGCACGTCCCGTTACATCGGGCCCGTGCCGGATTCGCGCGATCCGGTTGCGTCCCGTCCCCGCGAGCGAGGTCATCTCCCTACGCGACGCTGCCGATCACTCACAACTCCGATGCCATCGACGTATACCGCCGTCTGAGTTCCGCGCAGCCCATTGCGGAGCCTCACCCAGGAGACCTCCATGACGTCCATGACCCGCCTCAAGCGTTTGAAGTCCTTGCCTGCCCTCCTCGGATCGACGCTGGCACTCGCCGCCGCGAGCGTCGCCCTGCCCGCCCTCGCGCACGACATCGTGTACACCGCGCCCCTGAGCGGTGCGGCGGAGTTCCCGCCGAACGCCTCGGCGGGCACCGGCCTGGCGACCGTGACCTTCAACGACGACGACTTCACGATGCGCGTGCAGGTCAGCTTCGCCGGCCTGACCGGCACGACGACGGCGTCGCACATCCATTGCTGCACGGCCGCCGCGGGCGCCGGCAACGCGGGGGTGGCGACGACGACGCCGACCTTCCCGAACTTCCCGCTGGGCGTGAGCTCGGGCATGTACGACCAGACCTTCGACCTGACGCAGGCCGGCAGCTGGAACGCGGCCTTCATCACCGCCAACGGCGGCACGATCGCAAGCGCCTTTGCCGCCCTGTCGACCGGGCTGGCCGGCGGCAATGCGTATCTGAACGTGCACTCGACCTTCGCCCCGGGCGGCGAGATCCGCGGCTTCCTGCAGGCGAGCGCCGTGCCCGAGCCGGCGAGCTACGCCCTGATGCTCGCCGGCGTCCTTGCCGTCGGCGGACTGGCGCGGCGACGCGCGCGCCAGGGCTGAGCGCCGCTCCAACGGCGCTCCCCCGGCGTTCCAAGGACGCTCCACGACGCGCCGACGCCGCCCGCCCGGCGGCGGCGGCCTGTCATCGTCCGACACACCTCGGGGACACGCGCAGCGCTCGAATCCCTTCCCGCCTCGGTATGCTCCGGGCTCCGCCGCCCACGGGGAGCCCGCACGCAGAACGGGCCTCCGATCGGCGCGGCCGCGCGTGCAAGGGAGGACAGGCAGGAATGGTCATCGAGAGGCTCTGGTTGCGCTGGTCCGTCGCCGTGCTCGTCTTCGTCGCGGCGACGTGGCTCAACCTGTCGCTCCAACCGGCGCTCAGCAGTCGCGAGCCGCTGCTGCCCTACTTCCCCTCGCTGGTGATCGTCGGCCTGGTCTGCGGCCTGGCGCCCTCGCTGGCCTTGCTGGTGGCCGCGAGCCTGGCGATCCTCTACTTCTGGATCGAGCCCGTCGGGCAGATGTTCCCGGTCAATTCGGTGGCGGACGCGGCGCTGGTCGTGTTGTTCCTGCTGACCGGCTCGCTGGTCGCGACGGTTTCGGCCTGGGCCGGCCGGCTGATGCAGAAGGAGCGCAACAGCCGCCGGCGGCTCAACCTCGCGCTGGCGGCGGGGCGCATGATCACCTGGGACTGGGACGCGGTCACCGGCTTCGCCACCACCGGCGGCGGCGCCAGGCAGCTGTTCGGCCAGCACTGGAAATCCATCGACGACATGCTGGCCGGCATGTCGGCGCAGGACGCCGCGCGTTTCCGCGACCGCTACCGCTACGCCACGCAAAGCGGCGGTCGTTTCAGCCTGGCCTGCCCGATCACGCGCGCGGACAACGGCGAGGTCGTCTGGACGCAGTTCGACGGCTACGTGAGCCTGGACGCGAAGGGCCGCGCCGTGCACGCCTACGGCGTCGCGGTCGACGTCACCACGCAGCAGGAGGCGCTGCGCGCGAGCCAGGCGGCCGAGGAGCGCTTCCACCTCGCGCTGCAGAGCGGCAAGGTGATGGCCTGGGAATGCGACGTCCAGGGCCGCTACACCTGGGCGTTCAACACGCCGATGGGATTCACGCGCGAGGCGCTGATCGGCGCGGAGGTCGGCAGCCTGGTCGGCGAGCCGGAGTTCGCCGGCATCGTGCGCGAGGCGGCGATCACGGGCCAGGCGGTGAACCTCGCGCAGCGCATGTCGCACGGCGGCCGGACCTACCAATTGCTGACCTCGCTGCGGCCGATCACCGCGCACGACGGGCAGGTGCAGCGGGTGATCGGCGCGACCGTCGACGTCACCGAGCTGTCGGCGGCGCAGGAGGAACTGCGCCGCGAGAGCGAGCGCAAGGACGCATTCCTGGCGACGCTCGCGCACGAGCTGCGCAACCCGATGGCGCCGATCCGCTACGCCGTCGCGATGCTGCGCCAGTCCGCCTCGGACGACACCCGCGCGCAGGCCACGGACATCATCGCGCGGCAGTCGGCGCACATGGCGCGGCTGCTCGACGACCTGCTCGACATGAGCCGCATCACGCGCAACGTGGTGGAGCTCAAGCGGCAGGTCATCGACCTGCGCACCGTCGTGAAGCAGGCGCTGGAGGCCATCGAGCCGCTGTACGGCGAGATGCGGCACCGCGTCTCGCTGTCGCTGCCGCCGGCGGCGGTGCCGGTGGACGGCGATCCGACGCGGCTGCAGCAGGTGCTGGGCAACCTGCTGGACAACGCGGCCAAGTACAGCCCGGAGCCGGGCGAGGTGGCCGTGCACGTCGCGGTGGTCGCGGACCGGGCGCAGGTCACGGTGACGGACCGGGGCGTGGGCATCGCGCCGGGGATGCAGCCGCGGGTCTTCGAGCTGTTCACGCGGATCGACGCGCGCGGCGCGGCGCCGTCGGGGCTGGGCATCGGCCTGGCCGTGTCCCGGCAGCTCGTGCAGCTGCACGGCGGCACGATCGCCGTGGCGAGCGAAGGCATCGGCCATGGCAGCCGCTTCACCGTGAGCCTGCCGCTCGCCGCGGGCGGATTCACCACCGACGAAGACGACGTGGCGGGCGGTACCGGCCGCGCGCGCGTGTCACCCGGCCAAGCGCGCGTGCTGGTGGTCGACGACAACGAGGACGCGGCCAACACGCTCGCCGAGGTGTTGCGCGGTGCCGGCTATGCCGCGACGGTCGCCTACAGCGGGGAAGAGGCGCTGGCCGTCTTCGAGCGCACGCAGCCCCAGGCAGTGCTGCTGGACATCGGTCTGCCCGGTCTCTCGGGGACGGACGTCGCGCGGCAATTGCGGGCCATGCCGGGCGGGGAGCCGCTCGCGCTGATCGCGATCACCGGCTGGGGACAGCGCTCCGACCGCGAGGCCACGTCGGCCGCGGGCTTCGACGCCCACCTGGTGAAGCCGGTGGAATTCGACGAGCTCGAGCAGGTGATGCAGGCGCTGCTCGGCGGCGTGGCGCAGAAGCCGGTGGCGCAGAAGCCCGTGGCGTGAGGCGCCGGACCGCCGCGGCTCAGCTCACCATCGCCGAGCCGAGCACCAGCGCGACGATGCCCGCCAGCAGCAGCGGGAGATAGAGACCGGCGAGCAGTCCGCCGCGCCAGATTCCGCCCCACCAGCTCGTGCCGTAGACGGTCCGCAGCGCGATGACGCCGTGCAGCAGCACCAGCGCGACGATCACCGCCGAGGCGGACGGCACCACGATCGCGAGCAGGTAGGCGGAGAACCAGCAGGCGTGCAGGTGCAGCGCGAAGACGAAATGCTGGGCGTATTTCATCCGCCGTCGCAGGAAGATCAATGCCAGCAGGCCGGCGAAGACCGGCTGCATCAGCAGCATCGCGTACGGGGCGAGCTTGTCCATGCGCTTCTGCACCTGGGCGGCGGAAGCACCGTCGGCCAGACGCTCGCCGATGCCGTCGAGGCGACGCTGCCACTCGCTGCAGTGGCTGCCGGCGCTGGCGCAGCTGCCTTGCCGCGCCTGCGCGATGGCCTGCTCGTCGCGCGTGACATGGAGTCCGTGATCGCCGGGCAGCAGATGCACGGCGATGAAGAACACGAAGCTGAGGCTCAGGTACAGGCGCAAGGGCTGGACGTAGCGCCGGCGCCGGCCGATGAAGTACTCGCGGGTCAGGCGCCCCGGCAGGAAGACCATCGCCCAGAGGGTCCGCCACAACGGTCCCTCGAGCGCGACGTAGTGGCCGATGAACTCGTGGATGAACTCGCGCATCGAGGGCGGGTGCAGATGCGCCTCCTGGCCGCAGTGGGGACAGAAGCTCCCGCCGGGCTGGAGCGCGAGATCGCAGTTGTGACAGGTCGCGGCACCGTGGGCCGGAGAAACAGACGTCATGACAGGCGGCTCCGAGGTCGTCGTGGGCGCGCGGGCTGTCCACTCCCTGCCGGTCGCGCGGGCACGATGATAGGTCGGGACGGCGGGCGCCCGACATGGCACGACATGGCACGACATGCGCCCGACCGGTCCGCGGACGGCTCGGATCTTTCGCCTCCCAAACTCAGCGGCATGCCGATGGACTGCGGCACGACGGCTTCCTATCGTGCAGGCTCGCGGCCGGACGCCGCCCGGAGGGCGCATGCGCGTACAGGAGTCGACATCGGCGGGGCCCACGCTCCCGGCAGCCGAGCGCCAGCCTGGCAGGACGGGGGTGACGACGAACGCTGCCCCATCGGGCGCACTGACCCGTCAGGGCGCACTGCAGGCGTACGTCGACGCGTCGCCGGTCATGCAGGCACAGCGGGCCACGCTGCGGTCCACCTTCGGTGCCGGCTTTCAACCCCGGACGGCGGCGCCGATCCAGCGCAAGGTGGGATTCGAGTACGAGATGACCGACATCAACACGCGGCGTCGGAACTTCTTCGGCAACGGGACGCATCCCCACGAGAAGGGCGACGTGTTGCGGCAGTTTCCCGGATTCCAGCTGACGGCCGACGTCGACGTCAACGGCGCCAGTCAACTCGAGGTGATCATCAAGGAGATCGATGAGACCGATGCCAACGCGGTGTTGGACCTCGTCAACAACACGGCGCCGGGCGCGGTCGCCGCGATCACTGCCATCGCCAATGGTGCCGCGGCCTGGACGCGCGCGAACCAGATCGGGGGCGTGGGAGGCAGCAGGTTCGACGAATATCGATTCATGGGGAACGGCGTGGCCAACATCGTCGGCCAGCTCCAGATGACGGGCGGCGTCGATCCCGCCAAGCTGCTGGCCCACCTGACCGGCGCGCAGGCGCAGAACTATCTGGCGACGCTGCCCCCGGTGGGTGGCAATGCGGACGACGACGCGGTGCGCGCAACGCTGGCGCCGTACGAGCCGGTGATGGGCGGCATGGGTCTCGCGGTGGGGCCGCATGCGGCGGTCGCGGTGAACGGGACGGCCGCGCTCAATGCGCTCACGCAGGCGGAGCGCGACCACCTGGCCGGCATCGTGGCGCTCATGGCGACGATCCCTGTCACGGCTCGATCGCAGCTGGGCCATCTGCCTTACGCGAAGTCGGCGGCAGGCGCGCATCTGGCGCGCACCGACTTCTCACGCCTGCTGAAGAAGCTGTCCAACCCCACCAAGGCGGCGCTGACGCCGGCGGACATGCGGCAGATCGTGCTCACGACCATCAACGCGGCCTTTCCGCCGGGCGGTGTCGTGATCGGCGATCCGGTCCTCCCCGCCGGGGCGGTGGCCGGTGGCGCGGCGGACCTCGACGACCTCACCCTCCAGGACTGGGTGGACGACGCCTTGCCGACCGCCGGTTTCTTCGGCGGCTACAACAAGGGCGTGGACCGGCTGACCAAGAAGCACTTCCCGGGCGGGAAAGCGAAAAAGGACCAGCTGGAGTCCCTCGGCAGCTATGGCAAGAAGCTCGATCCCGGCGATTTCCCGATCCTCGAATTTCGCACGCTGACGAACGTGGTGATCGGCGAACTCACGGAGCAGCTCCGGCGGCTCCTGGCCTTCATCAATCATTGATGAAGGCGCTCCGGCCAAGGGCGACAGGTCCAGGTGTGCGAACCGCCGGGCATCGTCGCGCTGGCATGCCGGTTGCCTGTTGTCGGCGAGGGCCTCAGGAGGAGGCCGCCATCACAACAGGAGATCGTCATGCCCATTCGCCCTCTCGCCGTCGCCCTCGTCGGCGCGGCCGCCCTGCTCACCGGCCTCGGTGCCGCGGCGCAATCCGTCGGCAAGGCCTCCGATCCCGCACGGGACGTCGGCCGGGCCGCGCCCGGCCAGGACAACTCCTACTTCAACGTGACGGCCAAGAACCGCATCCCGGCGCCGCTGCTGCCGCTCAAGAGCGGTCAGTGCGTGATCTGGTATCCCGAGAAAGGCGTCGCCGAGCACACCGGCCCGATGCCGTGCAAGCCGCTGCCCAAGGTCGAGCCGGGCGGTTGGCTGATCGCGCCGTCGAAGGATCCGGTGATCCTCGAGGTGGCGGTCTATCACGCGGAGAACCCCGGCATCGTCATCGCCCGCGGCGCCTTCGACGCCCGCACGCGCTACCTGGTCCGCACGCTGGATCCGGACAGCAAGATGGACATCGAGAAGGGCAAGTCGAAGCGCTGATCGCGTTCAGGCGCTTCCGCGCGAGGTCTTCGCCGAGGCGATGGCCTTGCTTTCCTTGCGCAGCTTCTTGGACACCGGACAGACCTGCTGCACAAAGCTCGTGAGGGTGTTGGCCAGGCTGTCCTTCTGCAGGCTGTAGAAGACGAACTGGCCGCGCTTTTCAGCCTTCACCAGGCCGGCGGCCTCGAGGATCTTGAGATGCTTGGACAAGGACGGCTTCGTCATGTCGAAGCGGCTCGCGATGTCCCCCGCCGAGAGTTCCGTCTCGGAGAGGAAGGCCAGGATCTTGCGCCGCGGTGTCGACGCCAGCGCTTCGAAGACTTTATCCATCAGCGCATCTTATCCGCGCGCCGATCGCATTCGCCAATTAGCTATTTAGCCATTTAGCTAATTAACGGTTATGCTGCCTCCCATCGCAGGAGTTCGCATGTCCGCAGATCCCCTTCCCTCCACATCGCCCGCCGCACTGCCGGCAGCGCTAGCCGCCGCACCACCCGTCGTCGACGCTGTCGTCCGACGCCACACCGTCTACTACAACAGCGCTTGCCCGGTGTGCGACGCGGGCGTGTGCGCCATGCGGGAACGCATCGACGAGCACGGCGTGGAATGGGTGGACGTGCACCGCCACCCGGAGCGCCTCACGCCGCTGGGCCTCGATCTGGAAAGCGTCCGGGAACGCCTGCACCTCGTCGACGCCGACGGCCGGCTGCAGATCGGCGCGCCGGCGTTGCTGACGACCTGGTCGCTGCAGCGCCGCTGGGGCGGGCTCCTCAGGCCGCTGGGCCTTCCCGGGCTGCGGACCCTGACCTCGTGGGCCTACATCGCCTTCGCCCGCCTCCTCTATCTCTGGAACCGCCGGCAACGGCACTGGTGATTCACTCAAGACAAGGACCACAAGATGACCATGCATACCAATGTCGACGCCGCAGAGCTCGCCAAGTTCCAGGCGCTGGCCTCCCGCTGGTGGGACGCCGGGTCGGAGTTCTGGCCCCTGCACGCGATCAATCCGCATCGGCTCGAATGGATAGACCGGCTGGTCTCGTTGCGTGACAAGCGCGTCCTGGACGTCGGCTGCGGCGGCGGCATCCTGGCCGAATCGATGGCGCACCGCGGCGCGGACGTGCTCGGCATCGACCTCGCGGACAAGGGGCTGAAAGTCGCCATGCTCCATGCGGCGCAGAGCACGGCCTCGGTGGCCTATCGCCATATCGCAGCCGAGGATCTCGCGAGCGAACGCCCGGGCACCTTCGACGTGGTGACGTGCATGGAGATGCTCGAGCACGTCCCGGATCCCGCGCAGGTCGTGGCCGCCTGCTCGGCGCTGGTGAAGCCCGGCGGCTGGGTGTTCTTCTCCACGATCAACCGCTCGCCCCTGAGCTGGCTGGTCGCCATCTTCGGTGCCGAGCGGGTGCTCAAGGTGCTGCCGCGCGGCACGCACGACTACGCCAAGCTCATCAAGCCGGCCGAGCTGAAGGCGATGGCGGCCGCCGCCGGACTGGTTCTCAAGGAGGAGGAGGGTTTGCGCTACAACCCGGTCACCCGGACCTTCCGGCTCTACGGCTGGACAGGGGTGAACTATCTGCTTGCGATGCAGAAGGTCTGAGGGGCCGGGTCAGACCCGCCGGCGCATCTCGGCGGGATAGTCGACGAACCCCAGCGACCGGTACAGCGCACGCGCTTCCGGCGTGGCGCCGAGGTTGAACTCGCGCACGCCCAACGCTTCGCATCGCGCCATCACCTTGGCGACGAGCGAGCGTGCGATGCCCTGGCCGCGATGCTGCGGCTCGACGAAGACATTCGCCAAACGCCCCATGAGCCCGCCGGGATTGGCGCGCGTCGGCCCCCAGTCCAGCAGGACGACCCCGGCGCCGCCGACGACGACGCCCTCCCTGAGCGCAAGCAGCCCCACGTATCGTCCAGCTTCCAGGCGAGGCGCCAACCATGCCGCGTAGCCGGCACGGCGATGCGCGTCCTCTTCGCGGTAGCAGGCGTGGGCGGCGATCTGGTCGGCGTCCGGAGCCAGCGCGGAGCGCTCAGTCCAGGCGGGAGTGATTGAGAGTGACACGAAAGCCATCAGGGGACAGTCAGGTCCAGGCCGAGCGCCGTGCCCACGCTGAAGGTCAGGACCACCAGGCCGACGACCAGCAGCACGAAGACAGCGGCGACGATGGCGCTGGTGCGAAGCACCGCACGCTGCTTCTCCGCCCCCTGCTCCTTCTTCGCTCGGTCGTAGTGCCACTTGATGGCGAAGAACATGCCGATGCACAGCACGCTCGCCTTGAACGCGATGAAGACAGTGGGCACCCATTCCATGATCTTTGAACTTCCTTCCAGGTTGCCACTGTGCGCCCGCCACCATCAAAAGTACAGATCCAGATTCTTGGAAAAACACCAGATCAGATGGGCATCCCGGAGGGCATTCTCACTGAACTGACTGTTGCCGATACAGTGCCATCGTCCCTCGGAACGGGCCAGATCAGCATCCCACCTCATGAAGCGCTACGAAGTCCTTGCCGACGATCTGGCGGCGTCCATCGCCGCGGGACAGCTGCGGCCTGGCGACCGTCTGCCTTCGGTCCGCGAGGCAAGCAAGGGCCGCGGTGTCAGCCCGTCGACCGTCTTCGAGGCCTACTACCTGCTGGAGGCCCGCGGCCTGATCGAGGCGCGGCCCCGGTCCGGCTACTTCGTCCGCGGGACGGCGATCCCGCATCCTGAGCCGCACGCCTCGGATCCGCTGGCCGAGGAGCGCAGCGTCGAGGTGTCGGAGCTGGTGTTCCAGGTGCTCGAGCTGTCGCGCAACCGCGCCGTGGTGCCGCTGGGCTCGGCCTTTCCGAGCCCGACGCTGTTCCCGCTGGACAAGTTGGCCCTGGCGCTCGGCAAGGCCGCGCGCGGCTTGGACCCGTGGCGCACGGTCGAGGACCTGTCGCCGGGCAGCACCGAACTGCGGCGCCAGATCGCGCTGCGTTACCTGGGCGCCGGATGCAAGGTCGACGTGGACGAGGTCGTCGTGACCAACGGCGCGATGGAGGCCTTGAACCTCTGCCTGGAGGCGGTCACGAAGCCCGGGGACCTCGTCGCCATCGAGTCGCCGACCTTCTATGGCGCCTTGCAGGCGCTCGAGCGGCGCGGGCTCAAGGCGGTCGAAGTGGCCACCCATGCGCGCACCGGCGTCGACGTGGCGGCGCTGGCGGCCGTCCTCGACCGTCATCCCGTCAAGGCATGCTGGCTGATGCCGAATTTCCAGAACCCCTTGGGCAGCCTGATGCCCGATGCCGCCAAGGCGGCGCTGGTGGCGCTGCTCGCCGAGCGCGGGGTTCCGCTCATCGAGGACGACGTCTACGGTGAGTTGTATTTCGGCTCACGCCCACGGCCCGCGAAGGCCTGGGACAAGGCTGGTCTGGTGCTGCACTGCAGCTCCTTCTCGAAGTCGCTGGCGCCCGGGTTCCGCGTCGGCTGGGCGGCCGCGGGCCGGTTCGCGCGGGACGTCAGCCGTCGCAAGCTCATGAGTTCGCTGGCCACCCCGGTGCCGATGCAGGAGGGCTTGAGCGAGTACCTCCGGCGGGGCGGCTACGACCGCCACCTGCGGCAGCTTCGGCAGGCGCTCGTCACGAACCGCCAGGCCGTGCTGAGGACCATCGGCAAGTGCTTTCCGCCCGGCACCCGCGTCACGCAGCCGGAGGGCGGCTATTGCGTCTGGGTCGAGCTGCCCGCGCAGATCGACGCGCTGGAACTGCACCGGGTCGCCCTGTCGCATGACATCAGCATCGCGCCGGGGCACTTGTTCTCCGCCGATCGGCGTTTCACGCACCACCTGAGGCTCAATTTCGGGCATCCGGACAATGCGCAGGTCGAGGGCGCGCTCAAGACCTTGGGGCAGCTCGCGAAGGCGCTCACGCACTAGGGCTTGCGCCGGTGCGCGAGCATCAGCAGGACGCCTGTCATGGCCAGGCAGAGGACGACCGCCACGACGGAGCCTTCTGCGCCAAAAGCACCGCCGGACAGCCAGACCGGGCCGGTCAGTGTGCCGTGGAGCCAGGACTCTCCCGATTGACCAGAGACCGCGATTGAAAACACGGCTCCCTGCACGAAATTCCAGGCGAAGTGCAGTGCGGTGCACATCCATATCCGACGGGTCAGCAGGTAGGCCGCGCCAAACAGCAGACCGAGCTCCAACCCGAGCAGGACGGCGATCCATGGCGTCGCTCCCGCATTGCCCAAATGGGCCAGACCAAAGACAAGGCTGGAAATCAGCAGCGCCCCCGCGATGCCGAAGGACCGCTCCAGCAGGCGCAAGAGCACGAGCCGGAACAGGACTTCCTCGATCAGCGCACCGGCGGCAATCCTTGGCACCATGCTCACCAGCACGGCGCGCAGATCGCCGAACGTTCCCACTGCTTCCAGCGAATACGCGCCCAAGGCGCTCAGCATGGCCACGACGCAGGAGAAGAGCAGGCCACCCAGCAGCAAGCCGGCAAGGAACTCGACACCAGCGCCTGATGCGGAGAGCTCCCGCACGGAACGGCGCTCCCAGCAACGGACATAAGTCCAGTACCCGGCCACCAGGACCAGCGCCTTGATCAGGTTGCGCCACTCTTTCAGGCTCTCGTCCGGCATGAAGAGTCTGGTGCCGATGTTCGCTGCAACGAAAGGGAGGGCGATGAACAGCAAGGCGGCGAGCCAGGCGCCAGCGGTGGATGCACCAACCCGCTGAACCCACGACACAGGGCCTATTGGCGACACGGCGGCGCCTTGTTTCATTCCGGAAAGGTCCATGGGGGCGACGCAGCGGCTGCGCGGTGAATCCATCGTTCTGACACTCTGCCTGATTTGCCGATCAGCTCTCACCGAGCGCCGACAGGCTGCAAGTTGCGAGGCTTGAACTGCAGCGGCCGGGTGACGCAGGTGTTGGCGCACATGCCGCGACATGCGTCTCAAGTGGCGCCCGACTCGCTCAGCGCCACCAGTCCTTGCCGCCATTCCCTTGGCGACCGCCCCACCCGCTGCGTGAAGACCCGCGACAGCGCGGACGCATTCGCATAGCCGAGCTGATCGGCGATCTGCTTGATCGAGCGGCCCAGCCGCAGTTGCTCCTGCGCCAGGCTCAATCGCCAGTCGGCAAGGTACGCCGCCGGCCCCTGCCCCACCAGCTCGCGGAAGCGCGCGGCGAACGCGCTACGGGACATGCCTGCGCGCTCGGCCATGCGCTCCAGCGACCACGCTTCGCCAGGCGCCTCGTGGACCGCCGCCAGCGCGAGCGCCACGCGCGCGTCCGACAGGCCCGTCACCAATCCAGGCTGCACGCCCGCCTCGGCCGGATGGTCGATCAACCATCGCAGCAGTTGGATCAGCACGACCTCGAACAGCCGGTCTGCCAGGATGCGTTGACCGCAGCGCAGCCGCTCGGTCTCCGAGAACAGCAGTTGCAGCGACAGCTCCAACCCCTCCACCCGCGCCAGCGGCAGCAGCACCAGCGGCGGCAGCGCGCGCACCAGTGGATTGAGCGCACCGCCATCGAACTCCAGCTCCGCGCAGGTGAAGTCCGAACCCTCGCGCGGCGGATTGCGGAACTCATGCGCGACTGGACGCGGATAGAAGAGCAGCGACGGCTGGTCCACCCGCAGCCTGCGCGGCAGGCCGGCTCTGGCCGGGTGACGGAGCTCCATCTCGCCGCGCTTCATCACATGCAGGAAGCCCCGCCCCGGCAACGGGTCGAAGGGGTTGACCCCGCACAGCGGCCCGACGTGGAACAGCCGCGCGCGAACGCGGAAATGCGCCAGCAGCGACGACAGGCGATCCATAGTCGCAAGCGACGCGGTCGAGGCCATCGACGTCGCGGTCGTCGCGGTCGCGGGAGTGGCTGAGGGCTGGAGCGTGGGCTGGGGTTTGGGCTTGGGCTTGAACTTGGCAGCCATGGACGTTCGGATGCGTTTGTTGGACGAAACGCACCCAATGGTACTGCTCCGAGGACCACACTGACGTCCAGCAGCGGACGAACGCCGGACGCTGCCTGACACCACCCAACGACCTCAACCGACACCACCATTGAAAGGCAAGCTCATGTCCACCACTTCCCGCGTCGCCCTCGTCGATCCCAAGCAGGCCCACGGCGACGCCAAGGTCGCGCTCGACCAGATCCAGGCCGCCTTCGGCGCCACGCCGGCGATGTTCCGCGCCGTGGCCAACTCGCCCGCCGCCATCAAGAGCCTGTGGGGCAGCTTCGGCGCCCTGGGCGGCGGCGTGATCCCCGCCAAGCTCGGCGAGCAGATCGCCGTCGCCATCGCCGATCGCAACGCCTGCGAGTACTGCCTGGCCGCGCACACCGCGTTGGGCCGCAAGGCCGGCGCCTCGTCCGATGAGATGGCAGCCGCGCAGATCGGCGAGTCCGCTGATCCCAAGACCGCCGCCGCGCTGCGCTTCGCGCTGAAGGTCGTCAACGAACGCGCCCAGGTCAGCGACGCCGACGTGCAATCGCTGCGAGACGCCGGTTTCGACGACGGCGCCATCGTCGAGATCCTCGCCCACGTCGCGCTCAACCTGTTCACCAACTATGTGAATGTCGCGTTCGCCGTGCCGGTCGACTTCCCGTCGGTGAAGCTGCGTCGCGGCTGAGCGCGCCCGGCGGTCCGACGTGGCACATCCCTTGCACACCCGCCGGGCATGTTCCCGCCGACCGCCCTGCCCGTTCCCATGGCCGCCTTTGAGACAGCCGACGATCAGGCCTCTCCGGACGAGGCGGCGCGCCGGCTTGCGCTGCTGCTCGAAAGCACCGGCGAAGGCATCTTCGGCATCGACATGGACGGCCGATGCACCTTCGTGAATCGCGCCGCCTGCGACACGCTGGGCTGGCGCACCGACGAGGTGCTCGGCCGCAACATGCATGCGCTGATCCACCACTCGCATGGCGACGGCAGCGGCTACCGCGAGTGCGACTGCCCGATCTTCAACGCCTTCCGCCGCGGCGACCCCTGCCGCATCGACGACGAGGTGCTCTGGCGCGCCGACGGCAGCGCCTTCCCGGCCGAGTACTCCAGCTACCCGCTCTTCGAGCACGGCCGGGTCCAGGGCGCCGTGGTCACCTTCGTCGACATCTCCAAGCGCAAGCACGCCGAGGAGCTGCTGCGCGCCAGCCACGACCAGCTCGAACGGCGCGTCGCGGAGCGGACCTCGCAGCTGCGCGAACTCGCGCATCACCTCGAGGCCGTGCGCGAGACCGAGCGCAAGCGCATCGCCCGCGAGATCCACGATGAACTCGGCTCGCTGCTCGTCGCGCTGAAGATGGACGTCAACTGGCTCGAGCGCCGCGTCGGCGATGAGGCTCAGCGCGCCGCGATGGTGGCGAAATGCCATCGCATGGGCGGGCTCGTGGACACGGCCGTGGACGCGGTCGGGCGCATCATCACCGACCTGCGGCCCAGCATCCTCGATCACCAGGGCCTGTGGGCCGCGCTGGAGTGGCAGGCCCAGGAGTTCCAGCTCGCCGGCAGCGACGAGCGCGAGGTCCGCTTCCGCATCTTCGTCGCCGCCGACGTCGTCCCGCCGGAGGGCGGCCTGGCGATCGCGGTCTTCCGGATCTTCCAGGAGGTGCTCTCCAACGTCGCGCGTCACGCGCAGGCCTCGCGCGTGGACATCCGCATCGACGTCGACGCACCGCCGCAGCCGGTGCTCTACCTGCAGGTCAGCGACGACGGCATCGGCGCACGCGACGAGGCGCTCAACGACCCGCGCAGCTACGGCGTGCTCGGCATGCGCGAGCGCGCGGCGCAGTTCGGCGGACGGCTCGGCATCGCCAGCGCGCCGGGGCGCGGCACCACGGTGCGGCTGGTCATGCCGCTCGAGGGGGCTTCACGCGATGACGCACCGCGCTCGGACACGCGGCCCGAAAGAACGCCGTCATGACGATCCGCGTGTTGATCTGCGACGACCATCGCATCGTCCGCGAGGGCATCAAGCAGATCCTCGCCGAGGCCAGCGACCTGCGCGTGATGGGCGAGGCGGCCAACGGTCCCGAGGCGATCCAGCAAGTCCGCGCAGGCATCGCCGCCGGGTCGGGACCCGAGGTCGTGCTGCTGGACATCGCCATGCCGCAGCGCGACGGGCTCGACATCCTCAAGGCGCTGCGCAGCGAGTTTCCGAAGCTTCCGGTGCTGATGCTCTCCACCTATCCGGACCGTCAGTACGCGGTGCGCAGTCTCAAACTGGGCGCGGCCGGCTACCTCAACAAGAGTGCCGACAGCGAGCAGATGATCGACGCCGTGCGCACGGTCGCGCGCGGACGTCGCTTCATCACCCCCAGCGTCGCCGAGCATCTGGCCGCCGCCATCGGGGACGGTTTCGCCGCGGACGACGGTATGCCGCTGCACGAGGTCCTCTCGCATCGCGAGCACCAGGTCTTCCAGATGCTGGTGGCGGGACGCAGCGTCGGCGAGATCGCCGAACAGCTGGTGCTGTCTTCCAACACCGTGTCGACCTACCGCGCCCGCATCCTCGAGAAGACCGGCGTTCGCAACGACGTCGAGCTGACGCTCTTTGCCGTGAGGCGGGAGCTGCTCTCCCCCTGACCTCGCTCCGGAACACGGACGAGGTCAGCGAGAGCAGGTGGGGCCGGAATGGGGCTTGGGGTCCCTGGAGGGGTGCCCCATGCCCCGTGGAGAGCCCGCGCTTGGCCAAACGAAGTGCCCCGTGGAGAGCCCGCGCTTGGCCGAACGAAGTGACCCGTGGAGAGCCCGCGCTTGGCCCAACGAAGTGACCCTCGAAGGCAACTGAGCGCGTTTGTAGTGCGTCCCCTACAAGAGAACCACGCCCTGCACGATGCCGCGATCGAACGCGTTTTCCTAGAGTGGAGTCCTCCGTCCACCGACCTGGAAAGCAGCGATGAGCGACCTCCGCCACGACCCTTACGACGCCGATCGCCCGCTGCTGATGCGTTGCGCCTGCGGCCGCCACGGCAGCGAGGCCGAGCATGCCCTTGAACGGGATCGCGACCGCGCCGCCGCGACGCTGCGCCAGCGCGCCGATGCGACGGACACAACGGACATCGAGCGCGAGTCCAACCAGTTCGTCGAAGCCGCGCTGGTGAAGGCGCTGTTCCCGCAGGACGCGCTGCGGCGCCGCTTCCTGCGCGCGGTCGGCCGCGGCAGCGCGATGGCGGCGATCAGCAGCGTGCTGCCGATCGCGCCGCTGCAGGCGATGGCGCAGGAGCGCGGCGCGCTGGAGAAGAAGGATCTCAAGATCGGCTTCATCCCCATCACCTGCGCGACGCCGCTGATCATGGCGCACCCGCTGGGCTTCTACAGCAAGCAGGGACTGAACGTCGAGGTCGTGAAGACCGCCGGCTGGGCGTTGATCCGCGACAAGATGATCAACAGGGAATACGACGCCACGCACTTCCTGAGTCCGATGCCGCTGGCGATCAGCCTGGGCCTGGGCGCGACCGCCACGCCGATGAACGTGGCGACGATCCAGAATACCAACGGCCAGGCGATCACGCTGGCGATGAAGCACAAGGACAAGCGCGATCCGAGGTCGTGGAAGGGCTTCAAGTTCGCCGTCCCCTTCGAGTACTCGATGCACAACTTCCTGCTGCGCTACTACGTGGCGGAAGCGGGCCTCGATCCCGACCGCGACATCCAGATCCGCGTCGTGCCGCCGCCGGAGATGGTGGCCAACCTGCGCGCCGGCAACATCGACGGCTTCCTCGGCCCGGATCCGTTCAACCAGCGCGCCGTGTTCGAGGAGGTCGGCTTCATCCACGTCCTCTCGAAGGACCTGTGGAACGGCCACCCCTGCTGCGCCTTCGGCACCAGCACCGAGTTCATCCAGAAGAACCCCAACACCTTCGCCGCGCTGTACCGCGCGGTGCTGACCTCGGCCGCGATGGCGCGCGAGGCGCGCAACCGCGAGCTCATCGCCAAGGTCATCGCGCCGCAGGCCTATCTGAACCAGCCGGAGACGGTGATCGCGCAGGTGCTCACCGGCAAGTTCGCCGACGGCCTGGGCAACGTGCGCGTCGTGCCGGACCGCGCCGACTTCGATCCGATCCCCTGGCAGAGCATGGCCGTCTGGATGCTCACGCAGATGAAGCGCTGGGGCTACCTGAAGGGCGATGTGAACTACAAGCAGATCGCGGAGAAGGTCTTCCTGCTCACCGACGCGAAGAAGCAGATGAAGGCGCTCGACCAGGCGGTGCCGGACGGCGCGTATCCGAAGTTCAGCGTCATGGGCAAGACCTTCGACCCCGCGCAGCCCGATGCCTACGTGGCCGGCTTCGCGATCAAGCGCGCGTGAACGGGAGTCGCCCATGATCTCGCCCACTTCGCTGAACGCGCGCGCCGCCCTGCTCTCGCTGCTGCTGCTCGGCCTGCTGCTGGGGATCTGGCACCTGGCGACGATGAGCAGCGGCGCCGCCTCGTCCGCGACCGCCGCCGCGGCACCGGCGATGACGGCCGAGCAGATCGAATACGCCAGGCTGATGGGCAAGCCCGTGCCCGCGGACGCCAGCGGGAGCGCCTCTCCGGTCGCGACGAAGAGCGGTTTCCCGACCCTTGCGCAGATGGGTGCGACCGTCGTCCACCACCTGGCCGATCCGTTCTACGACAAGGGTCCCAACGACAAGGGCATCGGTCTGCAGTTGGCGTATTCGCTGGGCCGGGTCGCGCTGGGCTACCTGCTCGCGGCGCTCGTCGCGATCCCGCTGGGCTTCGCGATCGGGATGAGCCCGCTCGTCCATCGCGCGCTCGATCCCTTCATCCAGATCCTGAAGCCGATCTCGCCGCTGGCCTGGATGCCGCTGGCGCTGTACACGATCAAGGACTCGGCCGCGAGCGGCATCTTCGTGATCTTCATCTGCAGCGTCTGGCCGATGCTGATCAACACGGCTTTCGGCGTCGCCGGCGTGCGCAAGGAGTGGCTCAACGTCGCCCGCACGCTGGAGGTCCGTCCGCTGCGCCGCGCGCTCGAGGTGATCCTGCCGGCAGCCGCGCCCACCATCCTCACCGGCATGCGCATCAGCATGGGCATCGCCTGGCTGGTGATCGTCGCGGCGGAGATGCTGGTCGGCGGCACCGGCATCGGCTACTTCGTCTGGAACGAGTGGAACAACCTCAGCCTGCCCAACGTGGTCTTCGCGATCCTCGTGATCGGGCTGGTGGGCATGGCGCTGGACGGGCTCTTCGCCCGCGCGCAGAAGGCGGTGACCTATGCGGATTGATCCGCTGGAACAAGGCGCGGCAGCGGCGGTCGACGCCCTGCCTGACACGGCGCCCGTGCTGGTGCGTGTCGAAGGCCTGGCCAAGCGCTACGGCGACACCCCGATCTTCGAGGACGTGAACTTCACGCTGCGCCAGGGCGAGTTCGTCTGCATCGTCGGCCACAGCGGCTGCGGCAAGACGACGATCCTCAACACCCTCGCCGGCCTGGAGCGGGCGAGCGACGGCCACGTCATCGTCGATGGTCGCGAGGTCGTGGGACCGGGCCTTGACCGCGGCGTCGTCTTCCAGGGCCATGCGTTGATGCCCTGGCTCACGGTGCGCCAGAACATCGCCTTCGCGGTGCGCAGCAAGTGGCCGGACTGGTCGAAGGCCCAGGTCGACGAGCAGGTCCGCAAGTACGTGGCCCTGGTGAGTCTGACGCCGGCGCTCGACAAGAAGCCGAGCCAGCTCTCCGGCGGCATGAAGCAGCGCGTCGGCATCGCCCGCGCCTTCGCGATCGAGCCGCGGATGCTGCTGCTCGACGAGCCTTTCGGCGCGCTGGACGCGCTCACGCGCGGCACCATCCAGGACGAACTGCTGAAGATCTGCGCCGCCACGCGGCAGACGGTCTTCATGATCACGCACGACGTCGACGAAGCCCTGCTGCTCGCCGACCGCGTGATGCTGATGTCGAACGGCCCGCGCGCGCGGGTGGCGGAGATCGTCGTGAACACGATGCCCCGCTCGCGCCAGCGCGCCACGCTTCATCACGATCCCCAGTACTACCCGATGCGCAACCACCTGATGGACTTCCTGGTGGAGCGCAGCCATCCCCTCACCCCTGCAAGGAGCAACGCATGAGCCGACTCGATGTCACCGAAAAGATCATCGCCGCCAAGGTGGCCAAGGGCCTCAAGTGGTCCGACGTGGCCGAGGCGGTCGGTCTCAGCAAGGAGTGGGTGACGGCCGGCTGCCTCGGCCAGATGACCTTCGACGATGCGCAGGCCGCGACGCTGGCCGGGATCTTCGATCTCACCGAGGCGGAGACGCAGTGGCTCAAGGTCGTGCCCTACAAGGGCAGCCTGCCGACGTCGGTCCCGACCGATCCGCTGATCTACCGCTTCTACGAGCTGATCAGCGTCTACGGGACGACGTTCAAGGAACTGATCCACGAGGAGTTCGGCGACGGCATCATGAGCGCCATCGATTTCCGCATGGACCTGCAGCGCGAGCCCGATCCGAAGGGCGACCGCGTCAGCATCGTGATGAGCGGGAAGTTCCTGCCGTACAAGACGTATTGAGGGGTCAGTCCTTCGGGGGCGCCGCGTCCTACGGCACGACCTCGTTCAGCCCGCCGGCATCGCCGCCGGGTCCATCCAAAGCGCGGCCCACAGGTGACCGTCGGGATCGGCGAGGTCGCGGGTGTACATGAAGCCGTGGTCCTCCATCGGATTCACGTCAGCCTGCCCGCCATGGGCAGCGGCGGCCTCGTTCATCGCGTCGACGGCGGCGCGACTCTCCAGGGCCAGCGACAACATCAGCCCGCAGGAACCGGCCGGCGGGAACGGCCGCTGGGTGAAAGTCCGCCACTTGGCGTGCGTGACCAGCATGACCTGGATCGCGTCGCTCCAGACCATGGCGGCGCCATCTTCATCGCTGAGCTGCGGGTTCTGGCCGAAGCCGAGGGCCTTGTAGAAGGCGATCGAGGCGCCGAGGTCGCTGACCGGAAGGCTGATGAAGAGGCTCTTGGGCATGGTTCACTCCGTTGACAGGTTGAGTCGGGTCCCGCCGCGCAGGACACCTTCTTCGTCACGACGATCGAACCGTCCCCGGATCGACACCACCGCGCGGAGGGCCGATCACGTCGCCGACCCCAGGCGCGCCTCAGGCGCATAGGACGCATAGGACGCATAGAATCCTCGCATGCATGCGACGCGGACATC
Organism: uncultured Roseateles sp.; assembly: GCA_946886855.1. Next base: position 31,127 of record CAMPJJ010000026.1, read on the forward strand.
GACCAGGCGCTGGGCATGGCTCGTGAGCTTCACGATCCTGCTCGCGGCGATGCTGCCGTCGTTGTCGCATGCCCTGCTGGTCCATCAGGGCGCCACCTTCGCGGAGATCTGTTCCGCGACCGGCGCCAAGCTCGTGGTGATCGACACCGCCGGCAATGCCGACACGAGCCGCGACAGCTCATCGCTGATGAGCTCGTCGATGAACTGCCCGTATTGCGCCATCCACCATGGCGCGCCGGACCTGCCGCCCGCCACCATGCAGTGGACGCCGCCCGATGCATTGAAGTTCGAGCATCCGCAGCTGTTCTTCGCCGCGCCGCGTCCGCTCTTCGCCTGGGCGCCGGCGCTCGCTCGCGGACCTCCCGCCGTCGCCTGATCGCCGCCTCGCGGCAGATGCGCCCTTCGCGCCGCTCCGGCCGCGAAGCACTCTCCGACTGACCTTGTCGCCTTCGCTCGTGCCCGCGCGCCGCTCCTGTGCGCGTGCGCTCCTGCGTCCCCAGGGTCGGTCCACGCCTTCTCGATCATGCGACACCCTTCCCTTGCGCGAGGCCTGCGCGCGCCCGACCGTCCTCGCATCACGACCGTCGACTCACGTCGCCGGTCACTGACGATCGCCGCCTGCCTGCTGCCGCTGGCGGCCTGCAAGCCCGCCCCGACCTTCCACGGCATCGACCTCTCGCTGGTGAGCTACGCGAGCGACTTCGCGCTCCAGGGCGCGGACGGCCGACCGCACCGCCTGGCCGATTTCCGCGGCAAGGTCGTGATGATCTTCTTCGGCTTCACGCAGTGCCCCGACGTCTGCCCGACCGCGCTCACGCGCGCCGCGGCCGTGCATCAGATGCTGGGTGAGGACGCCAAGGACTTCCAGGTCCTCTTCGTGACCATCGACCCCGAGCGCGACACCGCGCCGGTGCTTGCGGCGTACACCGCCGCCTTCCACCCGAGCTTCCTCGGGCTGTACAGCGACCTCGCGGGCACGGCCGCCGTCGCCAAGGAGTTCAAGGTCTATTACGGCAAGGTGCCCACGGGCAGCAGCTACACGATGGACCACTCGACGATCAGCACCGTCTTCGACCGCGAGGGGAAGGCGCGCCTGGCCATCAAGCACGAGATGAGCGCCGCCGACCTCGCCGAGGACGTGCGGCAGCTGCTCCAGGCGTGATGCTCAAGACGCATGGCTCGACGCCCCACAACACTTTCAGGAGAACCCCCATGACTTTCAAGATCCACACGCTGCTGCTCGTCGCAGGCGCGTTGTCCGCTTCCATCGCCAACGCCCAGGTGAAGATCGACGAGGCCTGGGTACGCGCCACGGTGCCGCAGCAGAAGGCCACCGGCGCGTTCATGAAGCTGACCGCCGCCAAGGACACCCGGCTCGTGGCCGTGACCACGCCGCTGACGCCCAAGGCCGAGGTGCATGAGATGGCGATGCAGGACAACGTGATGCGCATGCGCCAGATCCCGGCGATCGAGCTGCCGGCGGGCAAGACGGTGGAGCTCAAGCCCGGCGGCTTCCACCTGATGTTCCTGGACCTGACCGCCCAGGTGAAGGCCGGCGACCAGGTGCCGCTGACGCTGATCTTCGAGGACCGCAGCGGGGCCCGCCAGACCGTCGAGGTGAAGGCACCGGCGCGCGCGCTCAATGCGGCGATGCCGGCGAAGGACGACAAGGGCACTCAGGGCGGTGGTCACGGCGACCACGCGCATTGAGGCCAGCCTGACCGCCGACTTTCCGGAGCCCGCATGTCACCCCCGTCTGCTTCGGCCCCGCCGGACTCGTCGCTGTATCGACGGGTCTGGCGATGGCACTTCTACGCCGGCCTGATCTGCCTGCCGATCCTCGCGCTGATGGCGATCACCGGCGCCCTGTACCTCTACAAGGACGCCATCGAGTCGCGTGTCTACGCGCCGTGGCGCATTGTCGATCCGACGTCGCGGCCAGCGCTGGACGCGGAGTCGCTGGTGCAACGAGCGCTCGCCGTCCGGCCCGGCGAGCCGGTGCGCTTCATCGCACCGCCCGCGTCGGACCGGAGCGCCGAGGTGGCCGTGCGCACCGCCACGGGGATCGTCACGGTCTACCTGGACCCGGCGGAGGGTCGCGTGCTGGGCCAGTCGAGGGACGACCGCAAGCTGATGGAGGTGGTCAGGCGCCTGCACTCACTGGTGATCGCCGGTCCGGTGGCCAACTACGCCGTCGAGGTCGTCGCCGGCTGGGCCATCGTGCTGGTGGTGTCCGGCGTCTTTCTCTGGTGGCCGCGCGGCCGCTCGGGCGGCGTCTGCACGCTGCGCGGACGGCCGGCGCAGCGCCGCTGGTGGCGCGATCTGCATGCGGTGACTGGCGCGGTGGCGGCCGTCGCGATCCTTTTCCTCGCTGTCACCGGGATGCCCTGGTCGGCCTAATGGGGCAAGCAGTTCGGGCGGCTGACCAATGACTGGGGCGTCGGGTTGCCGAAGTTCCTCTGGGGCAAGCCCGCCTCGACGCCGCCCCTGTCCAGCCTGGGCGACACGCCCTGGACGCTTGTCCAGGCGCCCCTGCCTGAATCGACGGATCACTCCGGCCATGACGCCGCGACGCCCGCCGCCGCCCATGCCGCCCATGCTGCCCACTCAGGCGCGAAGCATGGCGAGTCATCCGCATCCGGTGCAGGTTCCGCCACCGTGGTGCCGTTCGGATTGAATCAGGCGCTTCGCGTCTTCGAGCGCCAGGGTCTGCCGCGGGGCACGCCCGTGAGCCTGCCCGTCGGGCCCAAAGGCGTCTACACGGCGATGTCCATGCCGGATGACGTCATGCAACAGCGCGTGGTCCATCTGGACCGGTACACGGGACAGGTGCTGGCCGATGTCGGCTATCGGGACTACGGCGTCGCCGGCCGGGCGGTCGAGTGGGGCATCCAGCTCCACACGGGTCGGCAGTTCGGCTGGCTGAACCAGCTCGTGATGCTCGCGGGCTGCCTGTCCATCGTGGTTCTGGCCGTCTCCGCCGTCGTGATGTGGTGGAAACGTCGCCCGCACGGTCGGATCGCGGCGCCGCCACGTCGGGCCGGCGATCGCGCGGCCCTCGGCGCGATCGTCGTGGCCGGCGCGCTGGGGACGCTGTATCCGCTGCTCGGCGCCTCCATGCTCGCTGCCCTTGTCCTCGATGCCATGGTGCCTCGGCGATGGCATGAGCGCTTCGGTCTCTAGGACGCGCCTCCACTGCGGCGCCGTCGGGAGTCAGTCTGCCATCCACGCGCTGTTGGACAGCGTGCACAGCTCGCCGACGAGCCGCTCGAAGTCGCAGGCCTTGTCGTAGAAGCCGTCCGCGCCGCTGGCGATCACCCGCGGCTCGTAGGCGGAGCGGTCTTCCGAACTCAGCACCAGGATGCGGCCGCGGAAGCGCGACGCGCGCAGGCGTTCGATCACGCCCAGGCCGGAACCGCCGTCGATGCTCAGGTCCACCAGCACCACGTCCGGCGCGCTCAGCGCGATGGTGCTGAGCGCCGCGTCTTCGCTGGAGGCCTGACCCACCACGGTGATGGACGCTTCGGACTGCAGGCGCGACACCATCAAGCGTCGGAGCAGTGCGTTGTCCTCGATCAGTGCCACCTTCATTGTTATCTCCCTGGAATGACCCAATGATGATTCACAGGGGACCGTCTTTCGATGCTGCGCGGCCTCCAGCCGGGGTGGGGCCGCTGGCCGACAGCGGGTCAGGCGAAAGACTACAGGCGGATGGGATTGCCCCACACCGCGCGGGCGCCATGGCCCCGGCGCGCTGTCGGCTCCGGGGCAAGCGCCAGCGCCGGCGCCGCCAGGCGCTCTCTATGCCCGGCGGCGCCGATGCACGATCAAGGCGACGAACACGACGCCCGCGGCGACGCTGGTGTGGCCGCTGTAGCTGACCAGCCCGAGGCCCCAGCCCTGCGCGCTCACGACGAGCGCCAGGCTGGTCAGCAGGAGCATTCCGCCGACGGTGCGCCAGGTGCGCGACGTCGACGCGGGCAGCTCGCGACCGAGCAGCTCCGACTGCGCGCGGTCCGTCGCCATCGCGAGCGCCGCGAAGGCCGCCACGCAGAGGAGCAGGCTGAGGACATGCATCATCGCGCGCCCTCCCCGCCGGATCGCAGCGCCATGCCGGCCTCGCCGGACGGCGGCGGGGGCGGCTGCCTCGAGGCCTTGACGGCCGCCCTGACTGGCGCCCGGTCCGGGGCGGCCGGCGGGGCTCGTTTCGCCTTCGGGACCGGCCTGCCCTTCGGCACATGGCGCGCCGTGCGCACCGCCAGGGAGGCCAGCAGCGCCGCGAAGGCCCAGAACATCAGCTCGACGGCCGCGAAGGTCCAATCGCCCTGCAGGAGGCTGTGCCACAACGGACGGTCCGTCGTCAGCGCATTGCCAACCGGCAGCAACGCCAGCGACGCGGCGCCCAGCCAGAACAGCTCGATCCAGGCGCGCTTCGCCGGCCGGACCAGCGCGTGCAGCAGCGTCACCGCCCAGACGATGAACATCGCGTGGACTTCCCATTCCGCGCGCTTCTCCAACCCCAGCGGCAGCAGCCGGTTGGCCCACAGCAGACCGCTCATCGCCAGCGGGAGGCCGGCGATGGCGGCGATGTTCAGCCGCTCCACCACCATGAAGCCGACGTGCGGCTTGTCGGGATCGGGCAGCTTCTGGCGGCGCTTGACCGTCCACATCACCAGCCCGCTGCCGACCATCGCCGTGCCCGCGAGGCTGACGATGAAGTACAGCCAGCGCGTCATGTCGTCGCTGAAGCGGCCCAGGTGCAGCCCGACCATCACGCCGCGGGTCTCGGCCGCGGCGCCGACGCCGCTGCGGTCCTCGAGCAGCTGGCCGGAGACACCGTCGAACAGCAGGTATTGCGGGCTCATCGACACGCGGCCGCCCTCACCGCGCGTGATCGCCACGCGCGCCGCGGCATCGCCCGGATTCGTCGCGGTGACGCGCGCCACCTTGCCCGCGCCCCAGCGGCTTTCGGCCTCGCGCACCATCGCCTCGACGGACGCCAGCCGCGCCTTCTCGCCCGAGGGCTTGCCGGGCTGGATGAAGGCGCTGAGCTCGGAGGTCAGCTGCTTCTTCAGCGCCGGCGTGTTGATGCCGGCCTGCTCGCCCCACGGCATGTACAGCGCCATCAGCGTCACCAGGCCGGTGTACGTGATCATCAGGTGGAAGGGCAGCCCGAACACCGACAGCGCGTTGTGCGCATCCAGCCACGAGCGCTGGCCCTTGCCCCAGCGGAAGGTGAAGAAGTCGGTGAAGATCTTCTTGTGCGTGATCACGCCGCTGACGATGGCCACCAGCATGAACATCGCCGCCAGTCCCGCGAGCCAGCGGCCCCAGAGCACCGGCATGTAGTGGAACTGGAAGTGGAAGCGGTAGAAGAACTCGCCGCCCACCGTCTCGCGCGCGCTGACCTTCTGCCCCGTCTGCGGATCGAAGACCGCCGACTTGAACGCGCGCCGCGCGCCCTCCTTGGCCGGCAGGCGCCAGAAGGCGTCGGCCACGCGGTGGCGGTCGTCGGTCAGGCGCAGGCTCCACTGCGACGTGCCTTCGGCCAGCGTCTCCAGCTCCTGCGCGATGCGGCCGGCCACGACGGCCGGCTCCGGCGTCACCGCCTGGTGCACGATCTCGGGCCGCATCCATTGCGACAGCTCCTCCTTGAAGTAGCTGACGGTGCCGGTCAGGAACATCGCGAACAGGAACCAGCCCAGCAGCAGGCCGGACCAGATGTGCAGGTCCGACATCGTCTGACGGATGCCGCGCGGCTTCGGCGCGGCCGGGGTGTCGCTGACGTCCACGGTCATGGCGAGGCAGCGGGGGCGGCGGCGGTCCAGACGGACCAGGCGAAGGGCAACAGGAACAGCGCGGCGACGATCAGGCCGATCCAGGCCCGCGTGGCGCTACGCGCAGCGAAGACCCAGACGACGGCGCCTGCATAGACGGCGAAGCTGCCGAGCATGCCGCCGATGACCGCTTGCGGGAGGCTCACCGGCAGCGCGAGTACCGCCACGCTGAGCAGCGCGGCCAGCACGTAGCCGCCGCCTGTCGCCGCGAGGATGCGCGAAGCCAGGGGCAGCACGCCGAGGACGCCGCTCGCCGCAATGGCAACGGACGAGGGCGTCGACAGGGCGGTCGACTCGAAGCGGACGGACATGGGCAACGGCCTTGTTGCAAATGAGAATTCTTCTCATCATAGGGCCGCAACATCGAGGGGCCGTGAATGCCCGTGCGATTGATGGCGGTACCGCGGGCTGACGAGCCGTGGTCCGCTCCCATGCAGGACGCCCGGCTCATGCCGGGCGTCCTGTTTCAGTGGTGGCCCGCGCGGGCCGCCGCGTTGCGCTTGCGCGTCGCGGCGGCTTTCTTCGCGGAGGCTGAGCGCTCCGCCGCTGTGCGGCTGGCGGCGGCCTGGCCGCCCAGGCGCCCGCCCTTGCGGGAAGGCTCGTGGTTCTCGGGCTGACCGCGTCCCGAGCCGGACTTCTTGCCCCCGCCGGTCTCCTTGTTGACCGTGGCCCAGGCGCGCTTTTCCGCTTCGGCCTTCCGCACGCCGCGGTCCTCGTAGCCGGCCTCGATGTGCTCGGCCTGCCGCTTCTGCTTGTCCGTGTAGGACGACTTGTCGCCTCTGGGCATGGGGTTCTCCGGTGGCGGTGGACGACTTACTTCATGCGCACTTCGCCGGTCTCTGCCAGGCCGGTGGGCGGCTTGCCGGTCACGGCGGCCTTCGCCATCGCATAGAGCTGCGTCAGCTTCGAGGCCTTCACGTCCCAGTAGCTGGCGTGGCTGATGCGCACGCGCACCACCGCCAGATCAGGGTCGTCGACGCCCTTGGTGAACCAGGCTTCCGCGGCCTTGCTCCAGAGCTCCTGGCGCTTGGCGCGTTCCTCGTTGAGCTCCGCGACGCCGGAGACCGAGACGTAGGTGTCCTCGCTGCGGTCGGCGAAGCCGACGTTCACCTGCGACGACGACACGATGTCGCTGTACGGCTCGCCCTTGCGCGACATGAAGAACCACAGCGATTCGCCCTCGTCGAGGTCCTTGTTCTGCAGCGTCATCGGGCGCGAATGCAGATGCCCGTTCGCATGGTGGGTCGTGAACAGTCCGACCTTGACGTCCTTGATCAGATCCCAGAGCTTCTCGCGGCGTTCGGTGTCGGAGAGGGGCTTGTCGGTCATGGTGAGGCTCCTTTGAAGGGTTTGCCTCCCTCGCAGCAAACCTCGCTCCCGACCCCTGCCCGCGCTCGACGCTCATGGCGCCCCGCGCTTGATCACGACACGCCGCGACGGCTGACCGGTTCGTGGATCGGGCATCGATTGAACGCCGACCGGAACTCGCGCGACGCCGCCATGACGATCTTGCGCGCGCGGTTGACGCCGCCCAGCGGCCGGTGAGCGGCAAGCCCGTTCCAGGGACTGAAGGCCAGCGCGTCTTCCTCGGCCTGCGTCGCGTCGCCCTGCCAGCTGTCCTGCGGCGCGACCGACAAGGTCGCCACCGTGACCCACGGGCTCATGTCCTCGGGCCATTCGACCGACGCGTCCTCGATGGGCATCTCATCGGTGTTCACGCAGAGCTGCACACGCAGCGCCCATTCGACCGGTGCCATCTGCGCGGACAGGAAGCGCGCCACCGACAGCCGCTGCGCATCGTCGCCGTCGGCCTCCATCGCTTCACCGGTGAGCGCAGTGAGCGCGGGCGACACGGGCTGCAACGAGAACTTCGCGATGTACGGTCCGAAGAGGTAGGGTGTCTGCGAGAAGTAGGTGTCGCCCAGCGGATGGACCTTCGGATGTCCGCCCAGCGACTTGAGCTTGGCGCTCTCCGCGCCGATGGCCTCGAGCACGTGTTCCGCGCCGCGCAGCACGGCGGACAGCACCTCCTTGCCGCGCGGCGATTTCTCCGTCGTGGACGCCAGCAGCTGAACGTCCTTGAGGAAGCCTCGAGGATCGGGCCGGGAGAAAGCCGGCCCGTTGACCATCAGGAAATCCTGGGCGTCGGGGCCCAGCGCCTCCGGCAGGCGCTCGCCGGGCACGCCCAGCACCTTGAGCGCGAGCGCGCGCGGCGTCGACACGCTGTCCGGCAGCTGTTCCGCCGGCGGCGACGACAGTCGCACCAGGGCGTCGTAGACCGCGGGCCGGGCGAACAGGCCCTGGGCGAAGGTCGCCGGCAGCTCGCCATGCACGATAAGCTGGCCGCGCAGCAGCCCCTGCCCCTTCGCATGCACGGCCCGGAACGCGTGGCCTTCGGTCTCGGCCACGGTCCTGGCCATGCCGACGAAAGTCTTCACCATGTCCTCGACGGTCGTCGCCTCGCTGGGCTCCTCGCGTTCGAGCGACGGGTCGAAGGTCACAGGCATCACATCGGCAGAAAGGTTCATGGCGGGGGCTCTGAAGTGGAACCCTCCGAAGGCAACGGCCATGCCCGTCCCCCTGGACACCCCCCGGCGCCCGGCGCGCTGGGCATCCGGCTTGCTGATCGGTCGCATCGACCGATACTCCGGCCCGCCGTACCCGCGCATCTTGCGCCGATCAAAGAGGTTCCGTCTTGGCCAAACGCTCCACCGCGCGCTCGCAATCCACGCCGTCCCCCGCGATCGCGGCATCCTCCGATGCCATCCGCGAACAGCCCGGCCGCGCCGCCTTCGTCCAGGTCCGCGGCGCGCGCGAGCACAACCTCAAGAACGTCGATGTGGACGTGCCGCGCGACGCGCTGGTGGTGTTCAGCGGCGTGTCGGGATCGGGCAAGTCCTCGCTCGCCTTCGGCACGATCTACGCCGAGGCGCAGCGGCGCTACTTCGAGTCGGTCGCGCCGTACGCGCGCCGGCTCATCGACCAGGTCGGCGTGCCCGCAGTCGATTCGATCGACGGACTGCCGCCCGCCGTCGCGTTGCAGCAGCAGCGCGGCACGCCGAGCGCGCGTTCGTCCGTGGGCAGCGTGACCGGGCTTTCGTCGCTGCTGCGGATGCTGTATTCCCGCGCCGGCCGCTATCCGGCGAAACAGCCGATGCTGTACGCCGAGGACTTCTCGCCGAACACGCCGCAGGGCGCCTGCCCGCACTGCCACGGGCTGGGGCGCGTGTACGAGGTCACCGAGGCCTCGATGGTGCCTGACGATTCGCTCACGATCCGCGACCGCGCCGTCGCGGCCTGGCCGCCGGCCTGGCACGGGCAGAACCTGCGCGACATCCTGGTCACGCTGGGCATTGACGTCGACAAGCCCTGGCGCGAGCTGCCGCGCAAGACGCGCGACTGGATCCTGTTCACCGACGAACAGCCCACCGTGCCTGTGTACGCCGGCTTCACGCCCGCAGAGACCAAGGACGCGCTGCGCCGCAAGATGGAGCCGAGCTACCAGGGCACCTTCAGCAGCGCGAAACGCTATGTGATGCACACCTTCGCGACAACGCAGAGCGCGCTGATGAAGCGCCGCGTGTCGCGCTACCTGATCGGCGGCGCGTGCCCGGTCTGCGACGGCAAGCGGCTCAAGCGCGAGGCGCTGTCGGTCAGCTTCGGCGGACTGGACATCGGTGCGTTGTCGCAGTTCCCGCTGGCGCAGCTCGCCGATCACCTCGGCGACGCCGCGATCGACGGACTCAGCGAGGAGAAGCGCCTCGCAGCCCGGCGCCTGGTCGACGACGTGCTGATGCGGCTGCGGCCGCTGCTGTCGCTCGGACTCGGCCACCTGTCGCTGGAGCGCGCGACACCGTCCGTGTCACCCGGCGAGCTCCAGCGGCTGCGGCTGGCCACGCAGATCTGCTCCAACCTGTTCGGCGTCATCTATGTGCTGGATGAACCCTCGGCGGGACTGCACCCGGCCGACAGCGAATCCCTCCTCGCCTCGTTGCATGCGTTGAAGGCGGCGGGCAATTCGATCTACGTCGTCGAACACGACCTCGCCCTGATGCGCGCCGCCGACTGGATCGTCGACGTCGGCCCCGCGGCCGGGGAGCTCGGCGGTCGCGTGCTGTACAGCGGGCCGCCGGACGGCCTGCGCGGCGTCGCGGAGTCACGCACCGCGGCCTACCTGTTCCCTGAGGCCTTTGCCGACGCTCGCGCCGATGCCGCCACCGATGCCGCCACCGATGCCTCTGCCGGTCCAGCCGGCGCCGTCCGCCGCCCCGGCCGGAGACCGACGCCGCGCGTGCCCAAGGAATGGCTGCGCCTCGCAGGCATCACGCAAAACAACCTCGTCGACGTGGATGCCGCGTTCCCGCTCGGCGTGTTCACCGCGGTCACGGGCGTATCGGGCTCCGGCAAGTCCTCGCTCGTGAGTCGCGCGCTCGTGGACCTGGTCGGTGCGCATCTCGGTCATGAGCCGGTCGCTGCGGAAGACGACGAGGACGCCGAGGCCGGCGCGGAGATGCCGTCCGCGACCAGCGGTCGCATCGCCAGCGGCGCCGAGACGATCCGCCGCCTGGTGCAGGTCGACCAGAAACCGATCGGACGCACGCCCCGATCCAATCTCGCGACCTACACGGGGCTGTTCGACCACGTGCGCAAGCTCTTCGCCGCGACCCCGGCCGCGCGCGCGCGCAAGTTCGACGCGGGCCGCTTCTCCTTCAACGTCGCCAAGGGCCGCTGCGAGACCTGCGAGGGCGAGGGCTTCGTCAGCGTGGAGCTGCTGTTCATGCCCAGCGTCTTCGCGCCCTGCCCCGCCTGCCACGGCGCGCGCTACAACGAAGCGACGCTGAAGGTCCGCTACCGCGAGCGCAACATCGCCGACGTGCTCGGCATGACGGTCGACACCGCGTTCGAATTCTTCGCGGAGGAAGCGGCGCTCGCACGACCGCTCGGCCTGCTGAAGGGCATCGGCCTGGGTTATCTGCGGCTCGGCCAGCCGGCGACCGAGCTGTCCGGCGGCGAGGCGCAGCGCATCAAGCTCGTCACCGAGCTCCAGCGCACGCAGCGCGGCCACACGCTCTACGTGCTGGACGAGCCCACCACCGGCCTGCATCCGTCCGACGTCGACAAGCTGATGGTGCAGTTGCGCGACCTCGTCGATGCCGGTCACACGGTGGTCGTCGTCGAGCATGAGATGCGCGTCGTCGCCGGCGCGGACTGGATGATCGACCTCGGGCCAGGCGCGGGCGGCGACGGCGGCCGCCTGATCGCCGCGGGGACGCCGGACGAGGTGGCCGCGAACGCGGACTCGCGCACGGCGCCGCATCTGAAGGCGGCGATCGACGGGCCGCGCTGATGCGGATCAGCGGCTCGGTTGGAAGCCCTCGGGGTCGAGCGCGAATTGCCAGGCGCTGGAGCGCTGCAGCGCCTCCTTCAACGCCCGTGAGCTGGGTCGCACCAGCGCGGACAGTTCCTCGCTGAAGAACTCGCAACCGAGCGCGTGGGCGACGTCGCAGACGACCTCGATGAAGTGGTCGGTCTCTTCGGCGCAGGCATCCAGGCGCGCATGCAATTCGTAGCGGCCATCGGGGTCCGAGACCATGTCGATGCAGTTGCCGGCCTCGTTGCCGAAGTAGCGCCAGCCCTCGAGCATCGGCGTGCTCGGGCCGACGCGACTCGCGAGGTAGTGCATGACGTCGGCGCGCGACGAGGGCAACCACGACGCCGCAGCGCCGCCCTGCGCGAAGGCCAGATCGAATTGCCAGACGGACATGACGGGGGAGGCATGAGTCCGAGGAATCTCGATGCTACGCCCCCGTCCTCGGGCTTGTCATGCTGCGCCGCGTCAATGCGGCGCGTCAATGCGGCGGATCAATCCGCCACGTCAATGCGCCACGTCAATGCGCCACGTCAACGCGCCGCCTCAATGCGCGGCGGCAGGCTCACCGGGGGGCGAGGTCCGGCAGCAGCACGAATTCGAAGGGCCGCAGCAGGCGGTTCACCGACTCGGCGGACAGCGCCGGCGGGCGATCGCCATCCGCGAGCAACTGGCTGCGATGCGCGGCCAGGGCGGCGCGCTTGTCGCTCAGCGCGCGGGCGCTCAACGGCAGGCGACGCATCCGGTGCCACGGCACCGCGGCGTCGCCGGGGCGCGCCCAATGCCAGGCCCAGATCGGCAGTTCGATGAGCGAGGCGCCCGTCAGCAGGGCCGCGCGCGCGCAGGCGCGACCGGTGGCCTCATGGTCCGGATGGCCGTCGAGGCGCCACGACGTGAGGAGGACATCGTCGGGCCGCAGGCGCCGGCACAGCTCGAGCACGAGCTCGTCCTCATGGTCGGTGACGTGACCGTCGGGGATGCAGAGCGCATGGACGGGCACATGCAGCCCCAGGCGCCGCAACCCCGACGCCCGTTCGTGGCGACGCTGCACGGCGAGCCGCTGCGGCGTCCATCGCGGCGAACCGGGATGGCTGGCCTCGCCGTCGGTGACGGCCACCAGCTCGACGGGCGGCGCGGGCGCGCGATCGGGCGGCAGTCCGGCACGATGCCGCGTCACCAGCAGCGACAGCAGTCCGCCGCAGCCGAGCACCTCGTCATCCGGATGCGGCGCGACGACGACGGCGCGACGGCCCTCGGGCACCAGTTCATCGAGCGAGGTCAGCGGCACCCCCCACAGCGGCTGCCATTGGCGCCAGGCCCATTCGGGCGTGCCCTCGCCGTCGATGCGGCGGTCGGAAGGCGATCGCGGCTGCGCCTCGGGGGCGAGAGCGACGGGCATGCCCTCGTTCACGGTACGGAACGGGCGTCGATGCATCAGAGCGTCCATGGCGTGGCGGTTCCTTCCAAGATGTCGGTATCCCCGGCGACCGGCTCGCGGTCGGCAAGGACTTGCGAGGGAACATGGCAAGAGGCCTGCCAGCTTCGTGAAACGGTTTGTGTCGGCTCCCTGTGCGGCGACGATCGTGCGTGGCCGCCGCCGGACACCCCCTCCGAGGAGACACGGTGCCAGGGGGCACCGAACCAGTTTCCGGACCGCCGCATCGCGGCGGAGGCACGACACTTCTGTAACTTTTCAGGATGCCGGGATCGGACCTCTACCGGTGCCGCCGTTGGTTGCGGATACTTCCGCGACTCGCGCCTCGGGGGAGCGGTCGCATGGGGCGACCGCTGAGGCGCCCACCTCCGCCATGCTTCCTACCATCACCGATCGGCGCCTGCGCGGCGCTCGATTGACCTGCCACTCGCGTCATTGGCTCCTCATCGGGGCCACCGCCCTCACCACCGCGTTGACCGCCTGCGGTGGCGGATCGTCCAGTGACGATGCGGGGCCGGAGGCCAATCCCGGCCCCGCGGCCGTCACCCTCGTGCGTGTGGCTCCGGAGCCCGCAGGCACGCACTGCGCGGCCGGCGGTACACGGGTTCAATCAGGCCCGGATGCGGATGCCAACGGCCAATTGGCTGACGCCGAGGTCACCAGCACCCAGTACGTCTGCAATGGCGTGGACGGCAGCGCCGGTGCTCAAGGGCCGTCCATGCTGGTGAGAGTCCAAGCCGAGGCCGCGGGCGCGAATTGCGCACGAGGGGGATCTGCGGTGCTCGCCGGGTTGGATGCCAATGGCAATGGCGCACTGGATGCCAGTGAAGCCAGCAGCATTGCCTACGTCTGCAACGGCGCGAACGGCACTGACGGAACCAATGGTTCGAACGGATCGAACGGATCGAATGGTCCGGCCGGTCCCACGGGTCCCACAGGTCCTGCGGGTCCCTCCGGTCCAACGGGTCCCACGGGTCCCACGGGTCCCACGGGCCCCTCGGGCCCCGCGGGCCCCACAGGTCCCAGTGGCCCCACCGGAGCTTCCGGCTTTGACGCGCTCGTTGCGGTCGTCGCGGAACCGGCTGGCGCGAATTGCGGCTATGGCGGCCAGCGCGTGCAATCGGGGCAGGATGCCAACCGCAACGGCGTGCTGGATGCCGGCGAGGTCGCAGCCACGTCCTATGTCTGCAGTGCCGCCCCGGCGGACACCCGGTGGGTGGAGGTGACGGGGACCGCTGCGCAGGCCGTCCCCAACACCGGCTACCTGGCGAATTCGAGTTCGACCGTGGTGATCACGCTGCCGGCGACGCCTGTCATCGGCGACTGGATCAAGGTCACGGGCGTGGGCACCGGAGGCTGGACGATTGCGCAGAACGCCGGTCAGCGGATCAGCACCATGGGCTTGCCGGGCGGCAACCTGATCGCTTGGGCAGCCCAGACCCCGACCGGCTCGTGGACCGGCACGGCGGTGTCGGCCGACGGGACCCGGCAGGTCGCGACCTCGGCATCCGGCGAGCTGTACACCTCGACCGACTCGGGCGCGCATTGGACGCTGCGCCTCACCGGGCAGCCCTGGTCGGGCGTGTCGACCTCGTCCGATGGCATGAAGATCCTGGCGTCGGTCAACGGCGGCGCCCTCTATCTCTCCACGGACGGCGGCGCCAACTGGTCCACCGACGGCAGTGCCCGCGCCTGGTCCGCCGTGGCCAGTTCGGCCGATGGCGTGCGCCTGGCGGCCACGGCCTACCTGGGTCAGATCTGGACCTCGTCGGACAGCGGTGCAAGCTGGACGGCACGCGACAGCAACCGCGCCTGGCGCACGATCAGCGCCTCCGCCGACGGCCGCGTGCTGGTGGCAGGCACCAATGGCGCACAGCTGTATGTGTCGACCGACTACGGCGTCACCTGGACCGCCCGGGCCTCCGCGCAGTTCTGGTGGAGCACGGCCGCGTCCTCGGACGGCAAGCGGCTGTATGCGACGGTCGATACCGGCGCCATCTGGCGGTCAGACGACTTCGGCACCACCTGGGAAGCCGTCGCGACCAGCCGGGACTGGCGCGGCATCGCCACGTCGTCGGACGGCCGCTATGTGGTGGCGGCCACGAGCGGCGGCACGCTGTATGAGTCGCCGGACGGTGGGCAGTCATGGCGGTCCACGGCCGACGCGGGTGCCTGGACGACGGTGGCCAGCAGCGCGAACGGCGTGACGCTGCTGGCCGGCAAGTCCGGTGCTGCGCTGTATGGCGGCGTGCGCCGGTCGTCCACCACGCCGGGCGTGACGGGGTCGCTCTCGGGCGGCCAGGCTGATGCGCTGCATCTGCAGTACGTCGGCGGCGGTGTGTTCATGCCGATCAGTTACGTGTCGGCGAACATGACGTTTACGCCGCAGTGATCGTCTGGCGCGTCATTGCGCGCCTTTGCAAAAGAAAAGGGCCCGGACGAAACGTCCGGGCCCTTTCAGGAAGATGGTGGAGCCGGCGGGAATTGAACCCGCGTCCGCAAGCCTTCATCGGGCAGTTCTACATGCTTAGCTCTCTGATTTGGTTCTCACCTATCCGGTCGCGCAGGAGCACGCTACCGGACGGGCCAGCACCCTAGATCTCGCCATCACCCAAGGTGCCCGGGTGACAGCCAGCCAATGTGAATAACCTCTCTGTGTCAGGACTTGCGTCCCATCACCCGGCCCATTGGCCTGCCGGTGAGAGGTCCGCGGGGTTTAAGCCGCGAGAGCGTACGTTTGATCGTTCGCAGTTGGTTTGTTCCAGATGGATTTACGAGGTGCCTGGCCCTCGGCATGCCCTACTCCAAATCCGTACCCACGTCGAAACCAGGTCGGCCCCAGAGAGAGAAGTCTCACATTATGCCTGTCGCGCGGACTTCAAGAGCCCGATCTCGACAAGTCCATTCACGCGTCTTCCAAGACTGCTTTCGAAGTTCGACAGGCGTGTCGACGGGCGCGCTCACCGCAACGCCTGCAGCCAGTCGATCAGTTGCGCCGGCGTGTCCACCACCACGTCCGCACCCCACGCCTCGATGGGCTCGCCATCGCCCAGGTAGCCCCAACGCACCGCCACCGTCGGCATGCCCGCCGCGCGACCCGCGAGGATGTCGCGTGCATCGTCGCCGACATAGATGCATTCCTGCGGCAGGACGCCCGCACGCCGCGCCGCTTCCAGCAACGGCGCCGGATGCGGCTTGCTGTGCGGCGTCGTGTCGCCGCCGACGACCGCGGCGGCCCGCGTTTCCCAACCCAGTCCGCGCGCCAGCGGCAGCGCGAAGCGCTCGGACTTGTTGGTCACGATGCCCCAGCGGAGGCCTTCGTCCGACAAGCACTGCAGCATCGCGGCGATCCCATCGAACGGGAACGTGGCGCGCAGCAGGCGCTGCTCATAACGATCGAAGAACTCGTCTCGCAGCGCGGGGAATGCACTCTCCATCGGGGACACGCCGAAGGCCACGCCCATCATCCCGCGCGCGCCCGTGCCGACCATCGGCCGCAGGCGCTCGAACGGCACTTCGGGCAGGCCCCGCGCCGCCAGCATTTCGTTGGTCGCACCGGCGAGATCGGGCGCGCTGTCCACGAGCGTGCCGTCCAGATCGAACAGCACGGTCCGGATGCTGGCGCGCACCGCCGCGTCGACCGGCGAGTTGAGCATCACCGTGCTCATGCGGGACGGCGGCAGGCCAGCAGGTAATTCACGTCGGTGTCCGCATTCAACGCATAACGCTGCGTGATCGGATTGAAGGTCAGGCCCTTGGCGCCCTGCACTTCCAGCCCGGCGTCGCGGCACATCTGCGCCAGCTCCGACGGCCGGATGAAACGCGCGTATTCATGCGTGCCGGCGGGCAGCATGCGCAGCACGTATTCGGCACCGACGATCGCGAAGAGGAAGGACTTGGCATTGCGGTTCAAGGTCGACAGGAAGACCCAGCCGCCCGGCTTCACCAGTTGCCCCAACGCCGTCACCACCGAGGCGGGGTCGGGGACGTGTTCCAGCATCTCCATGCAGGTCACGACATCGAAGGACGACGGGCGTTGCGCCGCGAGGTCCTCGACCGCGATCTCCTGGTAGGCGACGTGCTCGGTCCCTGCCTCCATCGCGTGCAGCTCAGCCACTCGCAGCGACTTCGTCGCCAGGTCGATGCCCAGGACATTCGCGCCCTTGCGCGCCATCGCATCGGTCAGGATGCCGCCGCCGCAGCCGACGTCCAGCGCCGTCTTGCCTTGCAGGCCGCACCACCCGTCGATCCAGCTCAATCTCAATGGATTGATCTGGTGCAAGGGCTTGAATTCACTTTCGGTATCCCACCAGCGGTGGGCCAGCTCGCTGAACTTCTCGAGCTCTTTTGC
This sequence comes from uncultured Roseateles sp., assembly GCA_946886855.1. The sequence goes on from CAMPJJ010000026.1 coordinate 48,118, forward strand.
ATCGACATTCGCCATGGTCGCAATGGTAGCCGAGCACAGCAGTGCCACGACCCCAACGCGCAGATTGCCGATGCCATGCACCCTCCCGGGCCGCCCCGCATGACATCCCAATGAAAAACCCCGCGAGCCTTGCGGCTGGCGGGGTTCGTCGATCGGCGACCGAAGTCGCCAAACCGTCGTCGCTTACTTGACGGCGCGAGTACCGACCACTTCGATTTCGACGCGGCGGTTCTTGGCGCGGCCTTCCGCGGTCTTGTTGTCGGCGATGGGCTGCTTCTTGCCCTTGCCTTCGGTGTAGACGCGGTTCTTTTCCAGACCCTTGGACACCAGGTAGGACTTGACCGATTCAGCGCGCTGAACCGACAGCTTCTGGTTGTAGGCGTCGGAACCGATGGCGTCGGTGTGACCCACGGCAATGATCACTTCCAGGTTGATGCCACCGGTCTTGGAGACCAGATCGTCCAGCTTGGCCTTGGCTTCCGGCTTCAGGGTCGACTTGTCGAAGTCGAAGAAGGCGTCAGCGGCGTAGGTGACCTTCTCGCTGGTCGGTGCCACCGGCACCGGCACGACGGCAGGCGTCGCCGGCTTGGCTTCGGGCGCCTTCTCAGGCTGAGCCACCGGCGCTTGCGCGACCACCGGCTTCAGTGCGCCATCGCAATCCTTGGCAGCCGTGGCCGGCGTCCAGAAAGCATCGCGCCAGCACAGCTCGTTCGTACCGTTCTTCCAAACGGTGCCATCCGTAGCGCGCCAGTTATCCACGGTTTGGGCCATAGCGCCCGAGGTGGCGACGGCGGCGACAGCGAAGAGCGCTGCCACGCGGTTCAATTTCTTCATGATTCTCCTCTCAAGGAAAGCCGCAGTTGCCCTGCGAAACGTCCAATGTCGGAACTAAAACCTCAGGAGTCTCCCTGACCAAGGGTTTCTCCTAGGGACGAACCGATTGTGCCATAGGGCAACAGGACGTCTGCATTCTCACGGCAGGCGCGTCTTCTGTTCATGAACCTGTTGCAGAAGCACGACAAGCGCGCGCAATTAGAATCAGCGTCTTCCGATCTCACCAGAGGCCGCGCAGTCCCCTGCGCGCCCCACGCGCATGACCCAGTTCGCCAAGGAAACCCTGCCGATCAGCCTCGAGGAGGAGATGCGCCGCTCCTACCTGGATTACGCGATGAGCGTGATCGTCGGCCGCGCGCTCCCCGACGCCCGCGACGGCCTCAAGCCGGTGCACCGGCGCGTGCTGTTCGCGATGCACGAGCTGAACAACGACTGGAACCGGCCTTACAAGAAGTCGGCCCGTATCGTCGGCGACGTCATCGGTAAATACCACCCGCACGGCGACAGCGCCGTGTACGACACCATCGTCCGGCTGGCGCAGGACTTCTCGCTGCGCCACATGCTGGTGGACGGCCAGGGCAATTTCGGCTCGATCGACGGCGACAACGCCGCCGCGATGCGATACACCGAAATCCGGCTGTCGAAAATCGCCCATGAAATGCTGGCCGATATCGACAAGGAAACCGTCGATTACGGCCCGAACTACGATGGCAGCGAGAAAGAACCGCTGGTATTGCCGGCCCGCCTGCCGAATCTGCTGATCAACGGCTCGTCCGGTATTGCGGTCGGCATGGCGACGAATATCCCGCCGCACAACCTCAACGAGTCGGTCGACGCCTGCCTGCACGCGCTGAAGAATCCGGACTGCTCGATCGACGAGCTGATGGAGATCATCCCGGCGCCGGACTTCCCGACCTCCGGGATCATCTACGGCCTGAGCGGCGTGCGCGAAGGCTACCGCACCGGCCGCGGCAAGGTCGTGATGCGCGCGAAGGTCCATTTCGAGGACATCGACCGCGGCCAGCGCCAGGCGATCATCGTCGACGAGATCCCCTACCAGGTGAACAAGAAGACCCTGCTCGAGCGCATCGCCGAGCTGGTCCAGGAAAAGAAGATCGAGGGCATCAGCCACATCCAGGACGAGTCCGACAAGGACGGGATGCGCGTGGTGATCGAGCTCAAGCGCGGCGAGGTCCCGGAAGTCGTCCTGAACAACCTGTACAAGCAGACGCAGCTGCAGGACAGCTTCGGCATGAACATGGTGGCGCTGATCGACGGTCAGCCCAAGCTGTGCAACCTGAAGGACCTGATCACGGTCTTCCTGGAGCACCGCCGCGAGGTCGTCACCCGCCGCACCGTCTTCGAGCTGCGCAAGGCCCGCGAACGCGGCCACGTGCTGGAAGGCCTGGCGGTCGCCCTGGCCAACATCGACGACTTCATCGAGATCATCAAGCGCAGCCCCAGCCCGCCGGTCGCCAAGGTCGAGCTGATGAACCGCGCCTGGGACTCGTCGCTGGTGCGCGAGATGCTGTCGCGCGCCGAGGGCGAGACCGCCGGCGGCCGCAACGCCTACCGGCCCGAAGGACTGCCCGCGCAGTACGGCATGCAGGAGGACGGCCTGTACAAGCTGTCCGACGACCAGGCCGGCGAGATCCTGCAGATGCGCCTGCAACGCCTGACCGGTCTGGAACAGGACAAGATCGTCGGCGAGTACCGCGACGTGATGGCCCAGATCGCCGACCTGCTCGACATCCTCGCCACGCCCGCCCGCGTCACGACCATCATCGGCGACGAGCTGACCTCGGTGCGCCAGGAGTTCGGCCAGACCAAGCTGGGCGCGCGCCGCAGCGTGATCGAGCACAACGCCCAGGAACTCGGCACCGAGGACCTGATCACGCCGACCGACATGGTGGTGACGCTCTCGCACACCGGCTACATCAAGAGCCAGGCGCTCAGCGAGTACCGCGCGCAGCGCCGCGGCGGCCGCGGCAAGCAGGCCACCGCCACGAAGGACGACGACTGGATCGACCAGCTCTTCATCGCCAACACGCACGACTGGATGCTGTGCTTCAGCAACCGCGGCCGCGTGTACTGGCTCAAGGTCTGGGAAGTGCCGCAAGGCTCGCGCAACGCGCGCGGCAAGCCGATCGTCAACATGTTCCCGCTGCAGCCGGAAGAGAAGATCAACGTCATCCTGCCGCTGACCGGCGAGTTCCGTACCTTCCCGGAAGACCACTTCATCTTCTTCGCCACCGCGCTGGGCACGGTCAAGAAGACCTCGCTGAAGGACTTCAGCAACCCGCGCAAGGCCGGCATCATCTCGGTCGACCTGGACGAGGGCGACTACCTGATCGGCGCCGCGCTGACCGACGGCCAGCATGACGTGATGCTGTTCTCCGACGGCGGCAAGGCGGTGCGCTTCGACGAGGACGACGTCCGCCCGATGGGCCGTCAGGCCCGCGGCGTGCGCGGCATGATGCTCGAACCCGACCAGCGCCTGATCGCCATGCTGGTGGCCGAGGACGAGACCCAGAGCGTGCTGACCGCGACCGAGAACGGGTACGGCAAGCGCACCAACATCGCCGAATACACGCGGCACGGCCGCGGCACCAAGGGCATGATCGCCATCCAGCAGAGCGAGCGCAACGGCAAGGTCGTGGCCGCGACGCTGGTCCGTCCCGAGGACGAGATCATGCTGATCACCGACACCGGCGTGCTGGTGCGCACGCGGGTTGCCGAGATCCGCGAGCTGGGACGCGCCACGCAGGGCGTCACGCTGATCGCGCTGGACGAGGGCGCCAAGCTCTCGGGCCTGCAACGCATCGTGGAGAACGATGCGGTTGAACCGACCGAATCTCCAGAATCGACAGAATCGACCGGAGCGGACGCCACCGGCGCCGCCGGTTCCGATGCCGGCGACGCCACGGGCGACGCAGGTGACTCCACCCCCGACGTGAAGGAATGACCTTGTTGCTGAAGTCCATCCAAGCCGGCGCCATCGCCGCCTCGCTGCTGGCGAGCCCCGTCGTCTTCGCGCAGAAGGCCGACAGCCCGCAGTCCAAGAAGGACGTCATTGCGAAGATCCTCAAGATCCAGCAGCCCGCGATCGAGGCGCTGACTATGGGCGTGCTGAGCCGTCCGGTCAACGAACTCGCCGCCAAGGCCGCGCCGGCGCTGCGCAACGTGCCGGAAGTCAAGCGCGAAGCCACCGCCAAGCAGATCGACGCCGACCTGCGCAAGTTCATGGAAGACAACGCCAAGCCGCTGGTCGACAAGGGCCTGAAGCTGGCGCCGTCGACGATGGGCGTGGCGCTGGACGAGAAGTTCAGCGAGGACGAGCTCAAGCAGCTGCTGGCCTGGCTCGAATCGCCGGTGAGCAAGAAGTTCGCCGAGTCCTCGCAGGAACTGCAGAGCCTCTTCACCAAGAAGCTGATCGACGACAACGGCAAGCAGCTCGACGACAAGTTCATCGCGCTGCAGCAGAACGTCGCGAAGCAGCTCGGCCTGGAAGCCGGTCCGCCGCCCGCGGGCTCGGCCTCCGCCCCGAAGCTGAACACCAACAAGCCGGCGACCTCGCCGACGCCGAAGAAGTAAGCACGGCACCGCGCTCCGGCGAGGGCCCCGCACCCTCGCCGCGCCGCGCCATCTCGCCCTGCCCCAACCCTCACC